>NZ_JAAGNW010000065.1:10361-31275 GCF_010645215.1 Burkholderia multivorans
GGGCGATGAGCCGCTATTCCGGCCTGTGGGTCGCGCTCAAGTGCGTGACCGACGTGGTGGAATCGTCGGCCTCCGTCGACATCGATCCGCACCGCACCCAGATCGTGCTGCCGACCGATTTCATGATGCCCGAAGGCGGCCTCAACATCCGCTGGCCGGATCCGCCGCTCGTGCAGGAAGCCCGCCTGCTCGACTACAAGTGGTACGCGGCGCTCGCCTACGTACGCGCGAACAAGCTCGACCGCACCGAGATCGAATCGCCGCAGGCGCGCTTCGGCATCATCACGGGCGGCAAGGCCTACCTCGACGTGCGCCAGGCGCTCAGCGACCTCGGCCTCGACGACGAGACCTGCGCGCGCATCGGCATCCGCCTCTACAAGGTCGGCTGCGTGTGGCCGCTCGAAGCGCAGGGCGCGCAGTCGTTCGCGCGCGGCCTCGAGGAAATCCTGGTGGTCGAGGAAAAGCGCCAGATCCTCGAATACGCGATCAAGGAAGAGCTGTACAACTGGCCGGACGGCCAGCGTCCGCGCGTGTTCGGCAAGTTCGACGAGAAGGACGGCGCAGGCGGCGAATGGTCGGTGCCGATGGGCAACTGGCTGCTGCCCGCGCACTACGAGCTGTCGCCCGCGATCATCGCGAAGGCGATCGCGACGCGGCTCGACAAGTTCGACCTGCCGTCCGACGTGCGCGCGCGCATCGCCGCGCGCCTCGCGGTGATCAACGCGAAGGAGATGGCGCTCGCGAAGCCCCACGTGACGACCGAGCGCAAGCCGTGGTTCTGCTCCGGCTGCCCGCACAACACCTCGACCAACGTGCCCGAGGGCTCGCGCGCGATCGCCGGCATCGGCTGTCACTACATGACGGTCTGGATGGACCGCAGCACCAGCACCTTCAGCCAGATGGGCGGCGAAGGGGTGCCGTGGATCGGTCAGGCGCCGTTCACCGACGAGAAGCACGTGTTCGCGAACCTCGGCGACGGCACCTACTTCCACTCGGGGCTGCTGGCCGTGCGCGCGGCAATCTCGTCGAAGGCGAACATCACCTACAAGATCCTCTACAACGATGCGGTCGCGATGACGGGCGGCCAGCCCGTCGACGGCGTCCTCACGGTGCCGCAGATCACGAACCAGCTCGCCGCCGAAGGCGCGAAGAAGATCGTGATCGTCACCGACGAGCCCGAGAAGTACCAGGGCACGACGCTGCTCGCGCCGGGCGTGACGATCCATCACCGCGACGAACTGGACGACGTGCAGCGCATGCTGCGCGAGATCGAAGGCACGACGATCCTGATCTACGACCAGACCTGCGCGACCGAGAAGCGCCGCCGCCGCAAACGCGGCGCGTATCCGGACCCGGCCAAGCGCGCCGTGATCAACGAGGCGGTCTGCGAGGGCTGCGGCGATTGTTCGGTGAAGTCGAACTGCCTGTCGGTCGAACCGCTGGAGACGGAGTTCGGCACCAAGCGCCAGATCAACCAGTCCAGCTGCAACAAGGACTTCTCGTGCGTGAAGGGCTTCTGCCCGAGCTTCGTGACCGTCGAAGGCGGCGAGCTGAAGAAGCCGAAAGCCGTGTCGGTCGACGGCAGCGCGCTGCCCGCGATCCCCGAGCCCGTCCCGCCCGCGCTCGACCACACCTTCGGCGTGCTGGTCACGGGCGTCGGCGGCACCGGCGTCGTGACGATCGGCGCGCTGCTCGGCATGGCCGCGCACCTCGAGAACAAGGGCGTCACGGTGCTCGACGTCACCGGCCTCGCGCAGAAGGGCGGCGCCGTGATGAGCCATGTGCAGATCTCGCACGCGCCGTCCGACATCCACGCGACCCGCATCGCGAGGGGCGACGCCAACCTCGTGATCGGCTGCGACTCGCTCGTGACGGCCGGCGACGAATGCACGTCGCGGATGCGCCATGACGTCACGCGGGTCGTCGTCAACAGCGCGCAGACGCCGACCGCCGAGTTCATCAAGAACCCGAAGTGGGCGTTCCCGGGCCTGAGCGCCGAACAGGACATCCGCGCCGCCGCCGGCAACGACGTCGACATGATCGACGCGAACCACTTCGCGGTCGCGCTGCTCGGCGACGCGATCTACACCAACCCGTTCATGCTCGGCTACGCCTGGCAGCGCGGCTGGCTGCCGCTGTCGCTGGCCTCGCTCGTGCGCGCGATCGAACTGAACGGCGTGCAGATCGACAAGAACCGCGCGGCGTTCGACTGGGGCCGGCGCGCCGCGCACGATCTGGCGAGCGTGCGGCAGGCCGCTTCGGGCGGCGTGCCGGTGTCAGCCGGCGCGACGGTGATCTCGCTGCACACGAAGAAGGCCGTCGACGCACTGATCGCCACGCGCGTCCAGCACCTGAGCGCCTACCAGGACGCCGCCTATGCGGCGCGCTTTAGCGCCGTCATCGACAAGGTGCGGGCGGCCGAGCGCGCGCTCAGCAGCTCCGACCTCGCGCAGGAGGCGCTGACCGAGGCGGTCGCGCGCAACCTGTACAAGCTGATGGCGTACAAGGATGAGTACGAGGTCGCGCGCCTGCAGTCGGATCCGGCGTTCCTGGCCCGGCTCAAGGCGCAGTTCGACGGCGACTGGAAGCTCAAGTTCCACCTTGCGCCGCCGCTGCTCGCGAAGAAGGATGCACACGGCCATCTGATCAAGAAGCAGTATGGTTCGTGGATGCTGCCGGCGTTCCGCGTGCTCGCGAAGCTGAAATTCCTGCGCGGCACCGCGTTCGATCCGTTCGGCCGTACCGAGGAACGGCGTACCGAGCGCGCGCTGATCGGCGAGTACGAAGCGCTGATCGGCGAGCTGATCGGCGGGCTGACGGCGAGCAAGATGCCGCTCGCGCTGGAACTGGCGAACCTGCCCGACGAGATCCGCGGTTATGGCCACGTGAAGGAGAACAACCTGCGCGCGGTGCGGATCAAGTGGAAGACGCTGACCGGGCGCTGGAACGGCTCGGGCGACACGGCGCGGCACGTCGCCTGAACACGCGGCATTCGGCATTGAAGGAAGGCGGCTCAGGCCGCCTTCTTTTTTGCCTGCCCGGCCGGCGGACCGCTCGCAAAAAAAACGCCACGAAACGCACGTTTCGTGGCGTGGACGACGCAGGCGGCGCAACCGCGCCGCCGGGGGTCAGCGTGCGACGTTGTTGACGTTCGCCGCGGCCACCGCCGTCATGTTGATGATCCGGCGCACCGTCGCGGCCGGCGTCAGGATGTGCACCGGCTTCGCCGCGCCGAGCAGGAACGGCCCGACCGTCACGCCTTCACCGCCGACCATCTTGAGCAGGTTGTACGCGATGTTCGCCGCCTCGACGTTCGGCATGATCAAGAGGTTCGCCTCGCCGTGCAGCGCGGTGCCCGGGAAAGCGGCCTTGCGCACCGCCTCGGACAGCGCCGCGTCGCCGTGCATTTCGCCGTCGACCTCGAGCTGCGGCGCACGCTCGGCGATCAGCCGGCGCGCTTCCGCCATGCGTCGCGACGACGCCGACGGTGCGCTGCCGAAGTTCGAGTTCGACAGCAGCGCAGCCTTCGGCGTGATGCCGAAGCGCTCGATCTCGGCGGCCGCCTGGATCGTCATGTCGGCCAGCTGCTCCGCGCTCGGCAGCTCGTTGACGTAGGTGTCGCACATGAACAGGTTGCGGCCCGGCAGCATCAGCAGGTTCATCGCCGCGAAATGCTCGGCGCCCGACGCGCGGCCCAGCACCTGCCCGATGAACTTCAGGTGGCTGTGGTACGTGTCGATCATGCCGCAGATCATGCCGTCGGCGTCGCCCAGCTTCACCAGCATCGCGCCGATCAGCGTGTTGAACTTGCGCAGCGCCGCCTTCGCGACCTCGGGCGTCACGCCGTCGCGCGCACCGACCTCGTGATAGGCCTGCCAGCATTGCTGGTAGCGCGGATCGTCTTCCGGATTCACGATCTCGAAATCGACGCCGCACTTGAGCTTCGAGCCGATCTTCTGCAGGCGCATCTCGACGACCGACGGGCGGCCGACGATGATCGGCTTCGCGATCTTCTCCTGCAGCACGAACTGCGCAGCGCGCAGCACGCGCTCGTCCTCGCCTTCCGCGAACACGATCCGCGCGGCCTTCGACTTCGCCGTCGCGAACACCGGACGCATCACCATGCCGGTGCGGTAGACGGTCGCGCCGAGCTGCTCGCGGTACGCATCCATGTCCTGGATCGGGCGCGTCGCGACGCCGGAATCCATCGCGGCCTGCGCGACGGCCGGCGCGATCTTGATGATCAGGCGCGGATCGAACGGCTTCGGGATCAGGTAGTCCGGGCCGAATTCGAGCGAGTGGCCTTCGTAGGCCTTCGCGACTTCCTCGCTCTGGTCGGTTTCCTGCGCCAGCTCCGCGATCGCGCGCACGCACGCGAGCTTCATCTCCTCGGTGATCGTCGTCGCGCCCACGTCGAGCGCGCCGCGGAAGATGAACGGGAAGCACAGCACGTTGTTGACCTGGTTCGGGTAGTCCGAACGGCCGGTCGCGACGATCGCGTCCGGGCGGACCGCCTTCGCGTCTTCCGGGCGGATCTCCGGCTCCGGGTTCGCGAGCGCGAGGATCAGCGGCCGGTCGCCCATGGTCTTGACCATGTCCTGCTTCAGCACGCCCGCGCTCGAGCAGCCGAGGAACACGTCGGCGCCCTGGATCGCGTCGGCGAGCGTGCGCGCGTCGGTGTGCGCCGCATAGCGCTGCTTCGACGGATCGAGATTGCCGCGCCCTTCGTAGATCACCCCCTTCGAATCGGCCACGAGCACGTTCGCCTGGTTCAGGCCGAGCTTGACCAGCAGGTCGAGGCAGGCGATCGCCGCCGCGCCCGCGCCGGAGCACACGAGCCTCACCTCGCCGAGCGCCTTGCCGACCACCTTCAGGCCGTTCAGGATCGCCGCGGACGCGATGATCGCCGTGCCGTGCTGGTCGTCGTGGAAGACGGGAATCTTCATCCGCTCGCGCAGCTTCTGCTCGATGTAGAAGCACTCGGGCGCCTTGATGTCCTCGAGGTTGATGCCGCCGAGCGTCGGCTCGAGCGGCGCGATCGCGTCGACCAGCTTGTCCGGATCGGATTCGGCCAGCTCGATATCGAACACGTCGATGCCCGCGAACTTCTTGAACAGGCAGCCCTTGCCCTCCATCACCGGCTTCGCGGCGAGCGGGCCGATGTTGCCGAGGCCGAGCACCGCCGTGCCGTTGGTCACGACGCCGACGAGGTTGCCGCGCGACGTGTACTTCTGCGCCTCGAGCGGATCGGCGTGGATCGCCTCGCACGCAGCGGCCACGCCCGGCGAGTACGCGAGCGACAGATCCAGCTGGTTCGACAGCGGCTTGGTGGGAGTGACCGAAATCTTGCCGGGTTTCGGATTCAAATGGTAGGCAAGGGCTGCCTGCTTCAGTTGTTCGTCCATGATCGACCTGCGAGAGACTGCGTAATTAAGGACTCGGCACCAGATACCGTGAGCCGCGTTCCGTGACATCGAGGGGGTAGTCGACTGCGGCGGCCGTCGCGCACCGGATCGGCGCGCCATCGAACCTTGGCGGGTGGCAAGAAGGAGGTACCGGATACCGAGCAATTTCTAAGGGTCGCCTAGTGTACACCTCGTGCCCGGCAAATCGTTGCTGCGGCGCGGTACCCAGCCGCCTCGCGCAGGCGTTCGCACGGACTTCCAATCATCGGACGATTCCGGATGCGCGACGGCCGCCGTCGCGGGTCGACGCGCGCGCGGCGGCGCTAAATGACGTCCGAATCGGGTAAAATAGCGGGCTACGCGCGCAGCGAAATGGTTCACCGGCCCCGCGCCGGTCCCGCCACCCCGCCGGGGCCTCACTTGCTGCGCCATCGGGCCCGCGCCCGCCCCTCGCACCTCACCCAAGGAATGCCCATGACAGGCTTCGATCGCCAGACGATCTCCGACACGACCGCCAAAATGCTGCTCGAAGTGCAGGCGGTGCACTTCAACGCCGAAAAGCCGTTCATCTTCACGTCGGGCTGGGCCAGCCCGGTCTATATCGACTGCCGCAAGCTGATCTCGTATCCGCGCGTGCGCCGCGGCCTGATGGAGATGGCGGAAGCGACGATCCTGCGCGACGTCGGCTATGAGCAGATCGACGCGGTCGCGGGCGGCGAAACCGCCGGCATCCCGTTCGCGGCGTGGCTCTCCGATCGCCTGATGGTGCCGATGCAGTACGTGCGCAAGAAGCCGAAGGGCTTCGGCCGCAACGCCCAGATCGAAGGCAAGCTCGACGAAGGTTCGCGCGTGCTGCTGGTCGAGGACCTGACCACCGACAGCCGCAGCAAGATCAACTTCATCAACGCGCTGCGCACCGCGGGCGCGCAGGTGAACCACTGCTTCGTGCTGTTCCACTACAACATCTTCAAGGAAAGCGTGTCGGTCCTGAAGGACATCGACGTCGACCTGCACGCGCTCGCGACCTGGTGGGACGTGCTGCGCGTCGCGAAGGCCTCGGGCTACTTCGAGACCAAGACGCTCGACGAAGTCGAGAAATTCCTGCACGCGCCGGCCGAGTGGTCGACCGCGCACGGCGGCGCCACCGGCACGCCCTCGGCATAACGCTCCCGGCGTTACGCCCTCGGCAACGCCCGCGCGGCCGCCCGGCCGCCGCGCCCGTTCCGCAAGCCGCCTGTCGTCGCGACAGGCGGCTTTTTTCATGGCCGGCGTCATGCGTCCCTTTGACCACCCGGCGCGCTCGTCATGCGTCCCTAATGTTAGACTGGCCGCTGACGTGCCAAGGGTCGCCACAACAATCCGCGCCGGCTCATGCCGGCCCACGTGACGGGAGAAGCGCCATATGCGTATGGGTCGCCGAGTCGTTCCGCCTGGTTCGCCCCGTCGCATGCCCCCGTTCCTTTTCGCCGGCCTTTGCCTCTGCGCGGCCGCGTTCGTCACGCCTCGCGCGCATGCGCAGGATGCCTTCACGCTGAGCAGCGACGATCTGCGCGCCGGCGCCCGGGTCGGCGCCGCCCAGGTCTTCAACCAGGGCGACTGCAAGGGCGGCAACCGCTCACCCCAGCTCAGCTGGCGCAATCCCCCGCCCGGCACCCGCGGCTTCGCCATCACGATGCTCGATCCCGACGCGCCCGGCCATGGCTGGTGGCACTGGGCCGCCGCCGGCATTCCGGCCGGCGTCACGAGCCTGCCCACCGACGCCAGCGCATCCGGCTACCTCAAGAAGCTCGGCGCGACCGAGGCCCGCAACGACTTCGGCTCGGACGGCTACGGCGGCCCTTGCCCGCCGCCCGGCAAGCCGCATCGCTACGTGATCACCGTCTACGCGCTGAAATCCAACGACCTGCGCGTCGCGAGCGGACGGCCGGCCCAGATGTTCGACCACGAGATCGGCACGGAAGCGCTCGGCTCGGCGCAGATCGTCGTCACTTACGGCCAGTAAGCCGCACGATTGCCGTCATTGGCGAAACACAGTAGTGCGCGCGGGCACGCTTTCCGGCCGGCGCACATTGCTAGACTCATCCCCGTTGCACGCATCGCGGCCCGGCCGCGCTTCCTGAACCGCCCGGCCCGTCCGGGCGCCGTGTTGCTCTCTTTCCCGAGGATTTCCGCATGTCCAACATCGTCATCGTCTATCACAGCGGCTACGGTCATACGAAGAAGCTGGCCGAGGCCGTGCATGCCGGCGCGCAGAACGCGGGCGCCAACGCCCGGCTCATCGCCGCCGGCGACCTCGACGACGCCGCCTGGGCCGCGCTCGACGCGGCCGACGCGATCGTCTTCGGCGCGCCGACCTACATGGGCGGCGCCTCCGCCGAGTTCAAGCAGTTCGCGGATGCCAGCTCCAAGGCCTGGTTCACGCAGAAGTGGAAGGACAAGCTCGCGGCCGGGTTCACCAATTCGGCGTCGATGAACGGCGACAAGTTCTCGACGCTCCAGTACTTCGTCACGCTCGCGATGCAGCACGGCATGGTGTGGGTCGGCACCGGCATGATGCCCGCCAACACGAAGGCCGCGACCCGCAACGACGTCAACTTCCTCGGCGGCTCCAGCGGCCTGCTCGCCCAATCGCCGGCCGACTCGTCGCCGGACGAGGGCCCGCTGCCGGGCGACCTCGATACCGCGAAGCTGTTCGGCGCGCGCATCGCGACGACCGCCGCGCGCTGGATCGCCGGCGCGCGCTGAACGCCCTGCCCGCGCCGGTACGCCCGCGCCGGCGGCGGCAATCAGGGACACAAGACGACCCGCGGGTCGTCTTTTTTTTGGCCGCATGCGGTTACGATGCGATGCAACACGTCTTAAAATGGCGGTTTTCCGGCGCAATCCGCGTCAACCGCCCCCGATTCTGTGAGAGCGAGATGAGCACGAAAGTTTTTGTCGACGGCCAGGAAGGCACGACCGGCCTGAAGATCTTCGAATACCTGTCCGCGCGCGACGATATCGAAATCCTGCGGATCGACGAAGCGCAGCGCAAGGATATCGACGCGCGCCGGCGCCTCATCAACGCCTCGGACGTGACCTTCCTGTGCCTGCCCGACGTCGCGTCGCGCGAGTCGGCGTCGCTCGTCGACAACGATCGCACCACGCTGATCGACGCGAGCACCGCGTTCCGCACCAGCGCCGACTGGGCCTACGGCCTGCCGGAACTGAACCGCGCGCAGCGCGAGCGGATCCGCGGCGCGAAGCGCATCGCGGTGCCGGGCTGCCATGCGTCGGCGTTCGTGCTGGCGATGCGCCCGCTCGTCGACGCGGGGATCGTCGCGCCGGACTTCGCCGCGCACAGCTATTCGATCACCGGCTACAGCGGCGGCGGCAAGAAGATGATCGCAGACTACGAAGCCGACACGAGCGGCCGGCTCGCCAGCCCGCGCGCGTATGCGCTCGCGCTCGCGCACAAGCACCTGCCGGAGATGGCCGCCCACACCGGCCTCGCGAACGCACCGCTGTTCACGCCGATCGTCGGGCCGTTCTACAAGGGCCTCGCGGTCACCACCTACTTCACGCCGAACCAGCTCGCGAAGCGCGTGACCCCGCAGGACGTGCAGCGCGTGTTCGCCGAGCACTACGCGGGTGAGGCGTTCGTGCGCGTCGCGCCGTACGACGCCGCCGACAACCTCGACGACGGCTTCTTCGACGTGCAGGCCAGCAACGACACCAACCGGGTCGACCTGTTCGTGTTCGGCACCGCCGAGCGCTTCGTCACGGTCGCGCGGCTCGACAACCTGGGCAAGGGCGCGTCGGGCGCGGCTATCCAGTGCATGAACCTGAGCATCGGCGCGGCGGAGGACAGCGGCCTGCGCCGCTGAGCGTTCCCCGCCTCCCGCAAAGCCGGCCCCTGGGCCGGCTTTTTTATTTTAAAAGCTTCCTAAATGAAAGCCTTTAAAATAAATTTGCGCCATTAACATAGATTTACAAAACTTATAAATTCATTGATCCTACAATATAAAAACACGCGAAATCCCCGATAGGGATTCACCTTATATTTTCGCCCTTAAAACGTTCCGCGAAGATGCATGATATTCGCCAGGAACCGTATCTCCATGGCCAATCAGTGTCATTGCAACGCTCATTTCAAACGCTCATTTCGTTTGAATGCTGCGCGCCATCCCAAGCGCCAATTAGGATTTTACATTCTTAATTGTTTAAATCGTCTTTTTTAGACGATTCCATCAATTGACATCAAAAAAAGGCGCCGCCAAATTAGTCCGGACAATTAAACAGATTGGAGACAGCGGCATGTCGCGCGCCTATTTGAAAGGGGTGGCTATGGCCATTGCGCTCGCCCCTTTGCTCGCCGCCTGCGGCGGTGACGGCGGCCCCCCCGGCCCCGTCAATGTTTCGCAATGCTCAGGTTCCAGTTGCGGCACCCAGGGCCCACCCACGTCGATCCCGATAAACGGCTCGCTCTGCCCGGCCGACGCGAGCATCGGCGCCGGCACCTACCTCGGCGGGGCCGGCAGCGGCGAGATCGTCAGCGTGAACATCAACGCGACGACGATGACCTACACGCTCAAGTGGCTCGAATCGCCGATTCCGCTCGCGACGGGCACGGTCACGCCGAGCCGCGCCGGCACGACCATCACCGGCAACGCGATGCATCCGCCCACCGGCACGCTGCCGACCGCCGAGCAGACCCGCTGCGCCTTCATCCTGCTGCCGGGCAGCGGCCCCGCGGGCGCGACCGGCGCGACCTATTCGACCGCCGCCGATTTCAACCAGGCCAACCCGCCGATGATCCTGATCGGCTTCGGCGTGGCGGGCGGCGGCATCCCGGGCGCGACGATCCAGTACGCCGGGCTGAACATCGCGGTCGCCGGCATCACCGTCGCCCAGAACGTCGGCCAGGTGCCGCAGCGACATTTCGACTTCTATCCGTTCCTCGGCTTCGCCAGCACGACGACCGACCTCACCACGCTGCCCGGCACCTACAACGCGCTGCTCTATCACCTCGTACCGTCCGGCAGCTACGCGACGGCGGGCACCAACGCCACCGAGACCTTCGACGCCAACGGCGCGTGCACGTCGAGCGCGTCGTCCGGCTGCCTGACGACGGGCGGAGCGTGGACGGCGAGCGGCAACGGCTATTTCAACAGCGCGAAGGCGCCGCAGATCCTGCCGCAGACCCAGTTGCCGATCGTCGGCGCGACCGGCAAGTCGGCGACCGCCCACCTCGTGATCGGCCAGCTGAACGGCGCGACCGTGCCGGTGATCGTCCGCACCGGCAACGTGAACCTCGGCACCGCGCCGCTGCACCTCGACGCGCAGGTCGACGACGAATCGGGCGTCGCCGTGCTCGGCAGCGCGACCGCGCTGGCATCGGGCTCGGTCGACGGCGGCTACGCGGGCGCGGACTCGAACTTCAAGTACACCGCGACCGTGATCAAGGGCACGGCGGGCACCTTCGTCAACCCGAGCACGGAGGCCGCGGAAACCGGCTTCACGCTCGACTACGGGCAGACGACGCCCGGCCTGCTCGGCATGGCGACGACCGCAGCCGCGAACCAGCCGGCGGCATCGGGCTACGTGATCGCGACGGGCGGGCTGTTCGCGTCGCTGATGCAGGGCCAGGTCAACGGCGGCGTCACGTCGACGTCGGCCATCTCCGGCACGGCATCGGCGCCGTACTTCGGCGTGGGCGCGCAGATCAGCAAATAAGCGGCGCGAGCGCTGCATGCAGGGCAGAGGGCAGGAAGAAGCGGCCGACAGGGAGCCGGCCGCCGATAAAGACAATCTGGAGGAGCAACATGAAGCGCAACCTGGTTCTGGCGCTGGCCTTCGCCGCGCCCCTTCTCGCCGCCTGCGGCGGGGGTGACGGCAACAACAACCCCGCGCCGCTCGTGGAAACCGCGCTGTGCCCGGCCTCGGTCGACTACAGCACGACCTACACCGGCGGCGGCGGCGACGGCGAACTGGTCCGGCTGCAACTCGACACCACCAAGCTCATCTGGCAGATCAGCTACGTCGAATCGCCGATCCCGCAGACCACCGGGACCGTCACGCCGACGCGCGCCGGCACCACCCAGAGCGGGACGCTGACCCAAGAAACCCAGTTGCCGACGCAGAAACTCAACAACTGCGCCTACCGGCTGAACGGCGCGAGCCTCGACCCGACGCGCCCCGCCCGGGTCTTCATCGGGATGGGCGTCGCGGGCGGCACGATCCCCGGCAAGGAGATTTCGTACGGCGGCCTGCTCGGCCAGGGCGCGGTGCCCGACACGACCTTCCCGTACTACCCGTTCATCGGCTTCACGACGCTCGAAACCAATCTCGCGAACCTCGCGGGCAGCTATCACCAGCTCGGCTACGGACAGGTGCCGTCGCAGAACTTCGCGCCGACGACCATCGACGCGCAGGTGACGATCAACGCCGACGGCACCTGGAGCCGCTGCGACACGACCGGCATCTACGCGGGCCCTTGCCGGCAGCCCGGCACCAACCTCGCGCAATCGGCGGACGGCAGCGGCGCATTCGAGACCGATCACTACCAGGGCCAGGTCAAGCCGACGCTCGCGACCGTGCCGGAGGCGAAGGGCTTCATCATCGTCGGCAAGCTGCGCAACCAGCTGGTGCCGATCATGATCCGCACCGGCGTCGCGAATCCGAACCCGCAGCCCGACGCGAACGGCATACCGGGCCTCACCGCGGACGACGAATCCGGCATCTCGATCCTCGCGCCGCTGACCACGCTCGCGGTCGGTTCACAGAACGGCGAGTACATCGGCGTCGACAGCCAGTTCGACTACCGGACCACGGCGCTGAGCAACACCCAGGCGACCCTGCTCGATCCGTTCAATGCGTCGCAGGCCTCGCTCGCGACCGCGCTGAACCTCGACTACACGCAGGCGGTGCCCGGGGTCGTCACCTCCACGCACACGAACGCGAGCAGCACGACGCCGACGGGCAAGTTCATCTTCACGGGTGGGGTATTCGGCTTCCTCGACATGTCGAACGCGTCGTCGCCGTACTTCACGATCGGCGCCTTCGTGCAGTGACCGCGACCGGGAGCCCGTGATGAAAAAAATCCTGTGCGCGGCGGCGAGCGCCGCCGCGCTGGCCCCGCTCGCCGCGCATGCGCAAAGCGCTGGCAGCAACGTGGTGACGCTCGGCTGGTTCCACATCATGCCGCAGCAGAGCACCACGCCGCTCACGACCAATGTCGCGCCGACGCCGATCAATACGCCGCTGCGCCTGCCGCCGACCTTCACCTCGCCCGGCACCGGCCTGCGCACGAGCGGCTCGGACACGGTCGGGCTGACGGTCAGCCACTTCCTCACCGATCACATCGCGGTCACGTCGGTGGCCGGCGTGCCGCCGACCTTCAAGATCACCGGACAGGGGACGATCCAGCCGCCCGGTCCGGCCGGCGCGCTCGGCTCGCAGAACATCGGCATCGGTCCCGTCAATCCGATCGTGAAGAGCGTCCGGCAGTGGAGCCCGGCGATGATCTTCCAGTACTACTTCGGCGCGGCCACCGCGAAGCTGCGGCCGTTCCTCGGCGTCGGGGTGTCGTACAACTGGTTCAGCGACCTGCAGCTGCAGCCGAACTTCATCAAGCAGACCCAGGACAACCTCGGCGCGATCCTCGCGGCCGGCGCCGGCAAGCCGGGCACGACGCAGGTGTCCGCCAAGGCCTCGTCGTCCTGGCAGCCGGTGTTCAATGCGGGGCTCACGTACAACATCACCGATCACTGGGGGCTCGTCGCGTCGGTCACCTACATCCCGCTGAAGACCACCTCGACCGTCACGATCAAGGCAGCGGACGGCACCGAACTGGCGGAGTCGAAATCGGAGCTGAAGGCGGACCCGATCATCAGCTTCGTCGGGGTGTCGTACAAGTTCTGAGCCCGGCCGCGCCCGGCGAACGGGCAAACAGCGGGCAAAAAAAAGCCCGCCTGTAGAGGCGGGCTGAATCCATATCAGAGGAGACATGGAGGAGACAGGACGGACTATACCCGGTTGATTGACGCAATGCAACATTTCCATATCGAAAATAAGGATTTTCCCTCGACTATTGGTTCTAAATAGACAACCGTCTCATCTTTGCACCAAGTAGGTGCTGCAGCTTGCCCAGCGCCAATGAAAACGCCCCGCGTTTCCAGGAAACGCGGGGCGTTCGGACGGTGTGCGCGGCGTCCCTGCCCGCGCCCGGCGAGATTCAGTGCCGGACCAGCGCCATCATCGTGCCGAAGCCGACGAACAGCCCGCCCGTCAGGCGATTGAACGCCTTCGCGAAGCTCGCGCGCTTCAGCGTCGCGCCGATCCGCGCGCCGCCCAGCGCATAGACCGCGTACCAGCTCACCTCGATCACCGCGAAGGTGGCGACCAGGATGCCGAATTGCGGCAGCGTCGGCTCGGCCGCGTTGATGAACTGCGGCAGCAGCGCGGCGGCGAACAGGATCGCCTTCGGATTGCTGCCCGCGACCAGGAAGCCGCCGCGGAACAGCGTCCAGCGGGATGCCGAAACGGCGGCCGCGCCCGCCTCCGCCTCGGCCGCCGGCGCGGCCTCATCCACCCGCGCACGCCAGGCCTTTACGCCGAGGTAGATCAGATAGGCCGCACCCGCGAAGCGCAGGGCATTGAACATCGCCGGCCACGCCTTCAGGAACACGCCCAGGCCCGCCGCCGACACCGACAGCATCGCGATCAGCGCGGTCAGGCAGCCCGCCATCGTCGCGGTCGAATGACGCAGCCCGTGGCGCGCGCTGTGCGACATCACCAGCAGCATGTTCGGGCCCGGAATCGCGGAGATGACGAACACCGTTGCCACGTACAGCCACCAGGTATGCAGGTTCATCACAGTCTCCGCTCGCATCGTCGAAATGAAAGCGTCGATTATGCAGTGAAACCCGCCACCTGCGCGATCAACGGCCCGCGCGGCGCGCCGCCACCTGTCCGAGCACGGCGAAATCCTTGTCGCCGCCGCCATGCGCGACCGCTTCGAGCAGGCTGTCGCGCACCACGCTCACGACCGGCAGCGGCACCGCGGCCGCGTCGCCCGCCGCGAGCGCGAGCCGCACGTCCTTCAGGCCGAGCCGCGCCTTGAAAAACGCCGGCTCGTAGCGCGCCTCGGCGATCATCGTGCCGTAGCCCTGGTAGATCGGCCCCGGAAGCACGCTATGCGTGATCACGTCGAGGTAATCGTTCGTCGAGACGCCGTACGCGGCGAGCAGCGCGCTCGCCTCGCCCATCGTCTCGATCGCCGCCGCGATCGTCATGTTCGCCGCGATCTTCACGGCATTCGCATGCTGCGGCAGCGAACCGAGCCGCCAGGTCTTCTGGCCGACCGCATCGAAGGCCGGCGGCACGCGGTCGATCGCCTCCGCCGGTCCGGCCGCGATGATCGTCAGTTGTCCGGCCGACGCCACGTGCGGCCGGCCCAGCACCGGCGCGGCGACATAGTTCAGCCCCCGCTCCGCGTGCGCATGCGCGAGCGACTCGGCGAGCGCGACGGATACCGTCGCCATGTTCACGTGGATCAGGCCGCGCGGCGCCTGGTCGAGCAGCGCGGCGTCGAATACTTCCTGCACCGCAACATCGTCCGCCAGCATCGAGAACAGCGCGTCGCCCGTCAGCGCCTCCGCCGGCGACGCAAGCGGCTGCGCCCCGTGCTCGACGAGCGCCGCGAGCCGTTCCGGCGAGCGGTTCCAGACGCGCACCCGGTGCCCCGCTCTCAGCAAATTGGCCGCGATCGCAGCCCCCATCTCGCCCAGGCCGATGAATCCGATCTCCATCGATCGCTCCGTGTTGAAGAAAGAGAAGCTCGGAGTAAAGCACAGCCGCGCGACGTCTGCAGGCAAAGCCCCGCGGGCCGACTCCACGGAACCGGATCCGGTGCCATACTGCCTGGATGGCCACCGTGACTTTCCGCTTCTATGAGGAGCTGAACGATTTTCTCGCGCGGCCGCTCCGCGGTCACGCGTTCGACCATGCGTGCGTCAACGCCGCCACCGTCAAACACGTGATCGAAACGCTCGGCGTGCCGCATACCGAGGTGGAGCTGATCCTCGTCAACGGCGAATCGGCGCCCTTCGAACGCGTGCTCGCGGACGGCGACCGCGTCGCCGTCTATCCGACTTTCGAGACCTTCGACATCGCGCCGCTGCTGCGCGTGCGCGCGACGCCGCTGCGCGTCACGCACTTCATCGCCGACGCGCTGCTCGGCGGCCTCGCCCAGCTGTTGCGCCTCGCCGGCTTCGACACCCTCTACGACAATCGCTACCCCGATGCGCTGATCGAAACGATCGCTGCGCGCGATCCGCGCATCGTGCTCACCCGCGACCGCGAGTTGTTGAAGCGGCGCACCATCACGCATGGCTGCTACGTACGCGAACTGAAACCGGAAGCGCAGCTGCGCGCGCTGTTCGCGCGGCTCGATCTCGCGCGCAGCGCGCAGCCGTTCCGGCTGTGCCTGACCTGCAATGCGCCGCTGCGGCCGCTTCCCGCCGCCGATGCGATCGGCCGCGCGCCGCCCGGCGTGCTGCAGCGGCATGCGCGCTTCGCGACCTGCGACGTGTGCCGACGCGTGTTCTGGGAAGGCTCGCACTGGCAGCGCATGCGTGCGCTGATGGACAGCGTCTCGGCGACGCCCGCCCCACGTTGAAGCCCTGCTGAAAAAACAAACCCCGCAAGCCTGGGCTTGCGGGGTTCGCTCGGTCAAACCGTAGCGGCCGCCTGAGCAGCCGCAGGGTGCGCGCTTACTGCGCTGCGCCCTTGTCGTTCGTGCCGGCGTCCGAAGCGGCAGCGGCCTTCGCCTTGCCCTTCGCCGTGCCGTGCTGCTTCAGCGAGTGCTTCGGCTTGCTCTTGTCATGCTTGACGGCCGAAGCGGCTGCCGGCGCCGAAGCGGCGGCCGGTGCTGCGTCTTGTGCGAACACGGAAGCCGATGCGAGTGCGACAGCAGCGGTAGCCAGCGAAGCGATGATCTTCTTCATTGTTGTTTCCTTGAATGTCTGAACGGTAGTGCCCGATAAGAAACGATGCTTTTCAACTGCACCGGGTGCCAGTATTGCCGAAGTCCCCCGCCTGTCATGCAACAAAACGTAAGGAATCTTTTCAGTGCGGGCACTCACGCACCGGTTCTATAACGCCGCGAAATCGCGCTGGGTTGACAGGCTTGCAGCGAGCCGGTCGAGCCTCGGAACTTCACCTTGAACATCAAGGGGATAGCCGCGTCGTTCGACTCGCGTCGCGGGACATTTCGAGGCTGCCGCGCGCCGGGTTCTTTAGCCCATTCCGCCCGTTTATCCACGGGTTTGCGGCGAAAAACGCGCGCTGTCCCGGCATATCCGCGGACAAAATCGCATACAAATTCACATGCCTGACCCGGCTTATCGACACAGCTCGACGTGGAACGCGGGGGCCGCTGCCCGGTTTCGATGGGATTGACGAGCGTGGGCAGACGACGACGCTCGCACGCGATGCCGCACTGTCTTCTTTCACTTTCATTCGGATTCTTCAGCATCGGTGCGAGCGTCGGCATGGACGCATGCGGATCGGAATTCTTCCTCTCGCCGCACAACGCGCGACGTACAATTTCTAACATCATCGTCGCAAGTGGCTTGCTAGGCTGCGAGGCAGCTGGGCGCATGCTCCCCGATCCCGCGCGAAGCGGCCCCTCTTGCGATGCGCGGTAGGGCCGAAGGCCGTATCCCGTCCTAGTCGAATCGAAGCGCCGCCGGTCAGCCGGCCGCTTCGCCGTATGAGAGTTTGAGAGTTGAATCGATCCATGAAATCCACCGAGATGTTCGCCCGCTGCCTGTTCGCCGGCGCGGTCACCGTAATGGCCGGCTGCGCCGGCTCCCCGAGCAACGACACCGTCGGCGGCCTGCCCGGCGGCGGGAATGCGCCGCTGATCTATGTATCGTCGGCCCGGCCGGCGTCCGCGGTCGAGCAATGCATCGTCGACCGCGTGCCGCAGGCGCGGGTCGCGGACCGCAGCGGCTCGACCACGCTGCTGGTCGGCCCGTCGTCGCCCGATTCCGACTGGACGGTCACGCTCGCGCCGATCGGCGCGACCGGCACGACGATCGGCGTCTATCGTCCGCGCAGCGGCAGCGGCGATCCCGAAGAGCCGGAACTGCGTTTCCATATCGCGCGCTGCGCGATCTGATGAGGTCGACGCTCGCCGGCGGGCGGGCGTCTCCGCCAACGTGCGAGGATGGCGTTGGCGATCGATCCGGTATCACCTGATCGGCGCGGGGGTTCGGTGTCCCCCGGCTGAACGCCTGTATTGCTGTTCGAACAAAAAGAAGCGTCGCCGTTTCCACGGGCGACCCTCCCCTCCGGCCCGAAGCGCCGCCGCGAACACTCGGTTCCGGTTCGGCGCGTCGTGCGCCGGTTTTCACGTCCAACGGAACCGACGTGCCATATCTTTCATTCGCCGAAGGCTTCCTGCTGGGATTGGGTCTGCTGATCGCGCTCGGGCCCAAGGATACGTTCACGATCCGGAACAGCCTGGATGGACGCCATGCGCTGCTGCTCATGACCATCGGCGCCGTCGTGGATGCGCTGCTGATCACGCTGGGCGTGATCGGGCTCGGGGCCGCGTTCACCGGGGATCACCGCCTGCATGTCACCGGGATGATGCTCACCAGCGGGTATCTGCTGTACTTCAGCTTTCATGCGTTTCGGTCGGCTTATGTCGGGTTCGAGGATGGACTCGACGAGCTGGTGCACGAGACCGCGCTCGATTCGCGCGCGCAGGTGGTGAAGCAGGCGCTGTCGCATGCGCTGCTCACGCCTTATGCGTGGTTCGATACGGTGCTGGTGGTGGGCGCGTTCAGTACGATTCACGCGGGGGCGGACAAGGTTCTGTTCGCGGGCGGGGCGATGGCGGCGTCGGTGGTGTGGTTTGGGCTGCTTACGCTGGGCGCGAAGGTGACCGCGCCGTTGCTGCGTAGCCGGGGCACCTGGCGAAAGCTCGATGGCGCCGTGGGGATTGCCATGCTGTTGCTGATGCTCCGGCTGCTCGCGGCTTATCCCTGGCGGACCGGCTGAGCCGCGAATCGCGGCGGAGCACAGAGGTCGGGCGGGCGGCGGGTCGGCTTTGTCCCCAGGGTTTTTCCTTATGTATATGTATACATAGGTCTAGTTAACAAGCACCCTGCAAAGCTGTGGATAATCCCAAAAATGTAAGGCGGGTCAACCCGCTAGGAAATCCCAAACCCTTCGGACGGCGCGTGAACATCCGGCATAAGCCTTGAACAACTTTCTCGTTCCGCTGTGCGCGGCGGGGTTGTCAAGAATCCCTCCACAGGAAAGTGTGTGGGTTATTCATGGAGAATCCACAGGGTTGAGGGGATAACCCGCGGAATCGGACGATCCCGCAGGTCGGCGCGTTCGATCCGGATGGTGACGGACAACGCTCGGGAATGGCTCGGCCAGCCGCCGGCTGTGCAAGCGCGTGAGACACTTCCGCGCTGGCGGTTTCAATCGGCCGATCGGGCATGCCCGCGGCATCGAGGAAGGGTATGGATCGGCAATTGCGCTGGGGTGACGCCAGCAGAATGGACAGCGTCCATGACGGGCGAAACGCGATCCTGCGCGCGGCCCTCGCTGCGATGATCGAACACGGAATCGACCGCCTGTCGATCGACGACGTCGCGCGGCGCGCCAACATTTCGCGACGCACGCTCTACCGCTATTTCGACACGAAGAAAGCGCTGATCCAAGGCGTCATCAACGTCGAGAACGCCGCGTTCTTCGATGAAATGCAGCGCAGCCTCGCCGGGTTCGAGCACGACTTCGAGGCGTACTGCGAGGAGTGCGTGTGCTTTGCGGTGCGCTACCGCGATCGCCATCATGGCGGGTTCCATCACAACTATCTGGCCGCGAGCGTCTCCACCGGCGTGCTCGGCTACATCGTCGAGAACATTGCGCCGATGTGGCAACGCGTGCTGGCGCAGCCCTACCGTCAATACGCCGCTGCGCATGGCCCCCAGGCGCCGGCCCTGGACGACGTCATCGCGCTGATCAGCGACGTCGGGCTTGCATACTGCCTGGTCCCCGTGGAAGAACCGTCGATACGCGCGCAAATGCGGATTCTCCGGACCTTCCATCGCGATCCTCCGCGCGCAAGATGACGCGCTCCCAAACACGAGCCAACAACACGCCGCCCCTGCCTTGACGGCCGTTCCGGCGCGTCGCCGCAAGTCGCCCTCGGGACGGGGCGCGTTTTTTCATTAACGGCACAAATATTATTTTTTGTGACATAGTGCGCCGACAAGACGCGTACCGACAACACGATTCGACCCGCCTGGCCGCGCCCATCCCCAACGGCACGATGGAGACTCGTCAGTGAACAGGAAGACGCCCCTCTCTTATTCCCGCCTGTTGTCGCCGGGCCGGATAGGCGCGCTGACGCTGCGCAACCGCATCGTCGTGACGGCAATGGGCGCAAGCCTGGCCGAGGCCGACGGCCAATGCGGCGAGCGCCTGCTGCGCTATCACGAGGCGCAGGCACAGGGAGGCGCGGGTCTGATCATCACCGGGGTGGCCGGCGTCGCATGGCCCGTCGGCGCCAATCAGACCAATCAGATCGCGATCTCGGCAGACCGCTTTGTGCCGGGACTCACCGCGCTGACGCAGGCCGTGCACGCACACGGGGCGAAGATTGCCGCGCAGTTGCATCACGGCGGATTGGTGGGAATCGAAGACCTGCTCGCAGGGCGCCCGATCTGGGGGCCGTCTCTTCCCGACCCGCCCAGCGGCGACTTCACCTCCGCCTTCCTGCTCGACGAATTGGCTCAGGCGCCATTCAGCCGCATTGCGGCCGTGAACGTAAAGGTCATGACGCGGGACGACATCGATACCGTCGTCGCCCAATTCGCCGCTGCCGCGGCCCGCGCGAAACGAGCAGGTTTCGATGGCGTGGAAATCCACGGCGGGCACGGCTACCTGCTGTCGTCGTTCCTTTCGCTCAAGACCAACAAACGGACCGACGCGTACGGCGGTTCGCTCGAAAATCGCGTCCGTTTCCTGCTGGACGTCCTGCGCGCCGTGCGCGCCGA
Source organism: Burkholderia multivorans (assembly GCF_010645215.1). Lineage (GTDB taxonomy): Bacteria > Pseudomonadota > Gammaproteobacteria > Burkholderiales > Burkholderiaceae > Burkholderia > Burkholderia multivorans_A. The sequence continues at coordinate 30,832 of NZ_JAAGNW010000065.1, forward strand.
AGCCGGCAGCGACTATCCGGTGTGGTGCAAGCTGGATGCCCGCGAGGTAGGCACGGCGAACGGCATCACGATCGACGATGCGATCCGCACCGCACGGATGGTCGAGGCCGCCGGCGCCGACGCCGTGACCGTCACCGCCTACCACGACCCCGGCAATCCAATACTCCATTCGGCCTCGCACACCCCTCACGAACCAGGGCTCAACCTGCCGTTCGCCGCGAGAATCAAGGCCGCGATCGGTATTCCGGTGATCGCCTCGGGACGCGTCGAGCCTGAGGTGGCCGACGACGCCATCGCCGCGCGCGCGGCCGTGCAGGGCGGCGTCGAGGTGCTCGCGTCGCTGCGCAAGCCGCTGCAGGACGACAAGGCGCGCGAGGTGCTGTTCGGCGCGACCCAGTACGCGAAGCGCTGAGCCGTACCGCGCGCCGCGCGGTGGGCGCGCCA
>NZ_JAAGNW010000066.1:0-3911 GCF_010645215.1 Burkholderia multivorans
GCCTCGACCGCCGCCGCGTACAGCCCGTCCAGCGCACGCGCGAGCGTCGCCTCCAGACGGCCGGCCTCGACCGCGCCGTTCGAGCGCACCAGCCATTCGTCCGGGCCGAGCCACAGCACGTCGCACTCGGCGCCGCGCGCGACCGTGTTCGGCCGCGCGGGCGGCCGGCATCCGAGCGCCGCCTCGAACGCGGCGACGAACGCCGGGTCGCCCGCCTCGCCCCGCACGTTCACGAGATCGAGGAAAGGCCGCTCGCGAAACGCGAACTTGCGCGCCGCGCGCGCATCCTGCTCCGTGAGCAGGCCGGCCGCGCCGACGAGCGGCGATTCGAGACGCACGCCCTGCGCCTCGCGCGGCGACGCCGCCTCGCTTCTGGTTTCATTCCACATGCTGGCGCACCCCTTCGCTGTCGTAGAAAACCGGGCTGGAGATCTTCGCGGTCACGCGGCGGCCATCCGCCAGCGCGACGGCGACCGTCCCGCCCATCCGTTCGAGTCCGCCCTTCACCACCGCGAGCGCAATCGAGCGCTTCAGGATCGGGCTGTAGTAGCTCGACGTCACATGCCCGAGCATCGGCGTCGTGCCGTCGGCGGCCGGCGTCGCGCCCGCCTCGACGATCTGGCCGCCTTCCGGCAGCACGTATTGCGCGTCGTCGGTCAACAGGCCGACGAACTGCTTGCGGCCCGCCTTTGCGGTGTCGCTGCGCGCCAGCGAGCGGCGGCCGAGGAAGTCCTTCGATTTCGCGACGAGCCCGCCCATCCCGAGATCGTGCGGCGTGATCGAACCGTCGGTGTCCTGGCCCACGATGATGTAGCCCTTCTCGGCGCGCAGCACGTGCATCGTCTCGGTGCCATACGGCGTGATGTCGAACTCGGCGCCCGCCGCCATCAGCGCCTCCCACACCGCGCGGCCGGCGTTCGCGGGCACGTTCACCTCGTAGGCGAGTTCGCCCGAGAAGCTGATCCGCATCACGCGCGCCTTCACGCCGGCCACCGTGCCGTCGCGATAGCTCATGAACGGGAACGCGTCGTTGCCGAAGTCGATGTCGGGGCACACCCGGCGCACCACCTCGCGGCTCTTCGGGCCTACCACCGCGAAGGTCGCCCAGTGGTCGGTCACCGACGCGAGCCGCACCTTGAGATCCGGCCATTCGGTCTGCAGCCAGCGTTCGAGCCAGGTCAGCACGCGCGCCGCGCCGCCCGTGGTCGTGGTCATCATGAAATGCTGCTCGCCGAGCCGCACCGTCACGCCGTCGTCGAACACCATGCCGTTCTCGTCGAGCATGAGGCCGTAGCGGCACTTGCCGACTTCGAGCTTGTTCCAGGGGTTCGTGTACATCCAGTTCAGCAGCTTCACCGCGTCGGGACCCTGGATGTCGATCTTGCCGAGCGTCGACGCATCGAGAATACCCACGCTCGTGCGCACCGCGAGACACTCGCGCGCCACCGCCGCATGCAGGTCCTCGCCCGATTCCGGGAAGTACCACGGCCGCTTCCAGTTGCCGACGTCCTCGAACAGCGCGCCGTGCTCGACGTGCCATTCATGCACGCAGGTCTTGCGGATCGGATCGAGGAAATCGCCCAGCTCGCGCCCGGCGAACGCGCCGAACGTCACCGGCGTGTAGTTCGGCCGGAAGGTCGTCGTGCCGGTCTCGGGAATCGTCTTGCCGAGCGCCTGCGCGAGGATCGCCATGCCGTTGATGTTGCCGAGCTTGCCCTGGTCGGTGCCGAAGCCCATCGCCGTGTAGCGCTTCACGTGCTCGACCGACTCGAAGCCTTCGCGCGCGGCGAGCAGGATGTCGGCGGCCGCCACGTCGTTCTGGAAATCGACGAACTGCTTCGGGCCGCGCACCGCGGTCGCGGCGTCGCCGACCAGCCACAGCGGCTGCAGCGGGGTTTCGGCCAGCTCGGCCACCTGCGGCTCGGCCGGCCGCTCCGTGCCCGTGCAACCGGTCGCGCGCGCCGCCTCCGCCCCCGCGTCGAGCGCGAATCGCAGCGCGCGCGCTAGCCCGAATTCACCGGCTGCCGCGCCGACGCTCGACTCCGCCTGCATCGCCTTGCCCGGCACGAAGCACGCCTTCCCGTCGTGCCAGTGCGCCTTGCCGCCCGACTGCGCGAACAGGTGCAGCACCGGGCTGAAACCGCCCGACCTCGCGACGAGATCGCACGGCAGCGTCGCGAGCCGGCCGCCCACGCGGCCGTCCGCATACGCGGCAACCTCGACCGACGCGACCCGCAGGCGCCCCGAGGCCGCCGTCACCACCGCGCCGTTCATCACGGTCACGCCGTGACGGCGCGCGGCCGCGGGCAGCGCGCCGTCGGCCGCCGCGCGCACGTCGACCACCGTCACCTTCGCGCCGCAGGCCTTCAGGTCGAGCGCGCACTGATAGCCGCGGTCGTTGTTCGTGAACACCACCGCGTCGCGGCCCGGCAGCACGCCGTAGCGATGCACGTAGGTCGACACCGCCGAGGCCATCATCACGCCGGGCAGGTCGTTGTTGCCGAACACGAGCGGCCGCTCGTGCGCGCCCGTCGCGAGGATCACGCGCTTGGCGCGGACCTTCCACAGCAGCTCGCGCGTGCCCTTGCGCATCGAGACCGGCAGATGCTCGGTCAGACGCTGCACGACCGTCACCAGGTTGTGGTCCTGATAGCCGAACGCGGTGCTGCGCGTGAGGATGCGCACGTCGGGCAGCGCGGCCAGCTCCGCCTCGACCTTCTCGACCCACTGCAGCGCGGGCTTGCCGTCGATTTCCGCGCGGCCCGCGAGCAGGCTGCCGCCCAGCTCGCGCTGATCGTCGACGAGGATCACCCGTGCGCCCGCGCGCGCTGCCGCCTGCGCGGCCGCGAGGCCCGCCGGGCCGCCGCCGACCACGAGCACGTCGCAGTGCGCATAGCATTTGTCGTAGCGGTCGGCGTCGAGCGTATCGGGCGCCTTGCCGAGCCCCGCCGCCTCGCGGATCTTCTCCTCGTACTTCGGCCACCACTTGCGCGGCCACATGAAGGTCTTGTAGTAGAAGCCCGCCGGCAGGAAGCGCGCGAACTTCTGGTTGATCGCCATGCGGTCCTGCTCGAGCGACGGCTCGGCATTCACGCTGCTCGCGACGAGCCCCTGGTACAGCTCGATCTCGGTCGCGCGCGCATTGGGCACCGTATGCGCGCCCGTCTCCAGCTGCACCACCGCATTCGGCTCCTCGACGCCCGCCGTCACGATGCCGCGCGGCCGGTGGTACTTGAAGCTGCGCGCGACGAAATGCACGCCGTTCGCGAGCAGCGCCGACGCGAGCGTATCGCCCTGGAAGCCCTGATAGGTGCGCCCGTTGAAGGTGAAGGTGAGCGGGATCGCGCGGTTGATGCGGCCGCCCGCGCCGAGTCGGTCTTTCTGGCTCATCGCTGGGTATCCTCTTGGTCGTGGGCGGGTGCGCCGAAGGTCTCGTAGCCCTGGAACGCATAGCTGACGGTGTCGCGCGTCGCCATGAACCAGCGGCGGCAGCCCTGCGCATGCAGCCATTGCTCGCGATGCACGCCGCGCGGGTTCTTGCGCATGAACAGGTAGTCGCCCCATTCGCGGTCGGACAGCGCGTCGGTGTCGAGCGGACGGGCGATGTCCGCCTCGCCGCCGCAGCTGAATTCGGATTCGGCGCGCGGGCCGCACCACGGACATTCGATCAACAACATGGCGTTCTCCTCATCTGTCGACCAGAGTTGGCGCTTCAGCGCCTTACTCTGGTCCCATATACTTCGATGCCTAGTTGGCGCTTCAGCGCCTTACTCCGGTCCCGTACATTTCAATGCGATTCAGGCTCAGTGCGCGACCGCGGCCGCGCCGTGTTCGTCGATCAGGTGGCCGGTGTAGAAGCGATCGAGCGCGAACGCCGCATTGAGCGCATGCGGCTCGTCGCGCGCGACGGC
>NZ_JAAGNW010000066.1:3921-7596 GCF_010645215.1 Burkholderia multivorans
TACTGGTCGATGCCCGCGCCGATCACGAGGTCGCCCTTGTCGGACTGGCTGATGTACGCATGCACCGCGTTCGACATCACGACCGTGTTGACGACCGGCTTGATCGGCTCCGACACCAGCGCCTGCAGCGGATGGCTCTCGAGCGGCAGCCGCACGCCCGCCATGTCGGCCAGCGTCGTGGTGTTGCCCGCCGCGACCACCGCGACCTTCTTCGCCTTGATGAAGCCCTTCACGGTGTCGACCCCGACCACCGCGCCGCCTTCGCGGCGAATGCCGGTGACCTGGCAGTTCTGGATGATGTCGACGCCCGCGCGGTCGGCGCCGCGCGCGAAGCCCCACGCGACCGCGTCGTGCCGCGCCACGCCGCCGCGCCGCTGGATCGACGCGCCCAGCACCGGATAGCGGCTGTCGAGGTTGATGGTCGGCTCGATTTCCTTGATCTGCGCGGGCGTGAGGAACTCGGCGTCGACGCCGTTCAGCCGGTTCGCATTCACGCGGCGCTCGGTGTCGCGCACGTCCTGCAGCGTGTGCGCGAGATTCATCACGCCGCGCTGGCTGAACATCACGTTGTAGTTGAGGTCCTGCGCGAGCCCTTCCCACAGCTTCATCGCCTTCTCGTACAGCGCGGCCGACTCGTCCCACAGGTAGTTCGAGCGCACGATCGTGGTGTTGCGCGCGGTATTGCCGCCGCCGATCCAGCCCTTCTCGAGCACCGCGACGTTGGTGATGCCGTGCTCCTTCGCGAGGTAGTACGCGGTGGCGAGCCCGTGCCCGCCGCCGCCGACGATCACGACGTCGTACTCACGCTTCGGCTCGGGGCTCTTCCATTGCTTCTCCCAGTTCTCGTGATAGGACAGGCCGTTGCGGAACAGGCTGAATATCGAATAGCGGCTCATGTGCGGATCCTTCGTTAGCATTCGATGACGTTCACGGCCAGGCCGCCGCGCGACGTCTCCTTGTACTTCGTCTTCATGTCGGCGCCCGTCTCGCGCATGGTCTTGATCACGGAGTCGAGCGATACGTAGTGCTGGCCGTCGCCCTTGAGCGCCATGCGCGACGCGTTGAGCGCCTTGATCGCGCCCATCGCGTTGCGCTCGATGCAGGGAATCTGCACGAGCCCGCCGACCGGGTCGCAGGTCATGCCGAGGTTGTGCTCCATGCCGATCTCGGCGGCGTTCTCCACCTGGTCGGGCGTGCCGCCCATCACCGCGGCGAGCGCGGCGGCGGCCATCGAGCACGCAACGCCGACCTCGCCCTGGCAGCCGACCTCCGCGCCCGAGATCGAGGCGGTCTCCTTGTAGATCACGCCGATCGCGGCGGCGGTCAGCAGGAAATCGACGATGCCCTGCTCGGTCGAGACCGGCACGAATTTCACGTAGTAGTGCAGCACCGCCGGGATCACGCCCGCCGCGCCGTTGGTCGGGGCGGTGACCACCCGGCCGCCGGCCGCGTTCTCCTCGTTGACCGCCATCGCGTAGAGATTCACCCAGTCGAGCAGCGACAGCGGATCGCGCAGCGATTCCTCCGAGCGGCCGCGCAGCCGCGCGTGCAGTTCCGCCGCGCGACGCTTCACGCGCATCGGGCCGGGCAGTTCGCCCTCGACCTTGCAGCCGCGCTCGACGCACGCGGCCATCGCGTCCCAGATCGCGAGCAGACCGGCGCGCACCTCGGCCTCGGGCCGCAGCGCGCACTCGTTGCGCCACATCAGCGCGGCGATCGACAGCCCGCTCGCGCGGCTCGCACGCATCAGGTCGTCGCCGGTGCGGAACGGATAGGGCACCTCGACCGCCGCGCGTACGCCGTTGACGCGCTCGCCGTCGCGATTGACGACGAAGCCGCCGCCGATCGAGTAATACTCCTTTTCGACCAGCAACTGGCCGTGTTCGTCGAACGCCTGGAAACGCATGCCGTTCGGATGCACGATGCTCGTGCCGCCCATCAGCTTGCGGTAGAGCGCGAGATCCTCCTTCTCCTCGAAGCGGATCGGCTGGCGGCCGAGCAGCATCAGCGCGCGCGCCTCGCGGATCGCGCACAGGCGCGGCTCGATCAGGTCCGGATCGATGCTGTCCGGCAGGTGGCCCTCGAGCCCGAGCAGCACCGCCTTGTCGCTGCCGTGCCCCTTGCCGGTCGCGCCGAGCGAGCCGTACAGCTCGACCCGCACGCGGCGTACGAAACCGAGCAGGTTCGCGTCGTCGAGATGGGACGCGAAGCGGCATGCGGCGATCATCGGGCCGACCGTGTGCGAACTCGACGGACCGATGCCGATCTTGAACAGATCGAAAACGCTGACGTTCATCTGGCTGCCCCTGCGCATTGACGCGTGAAGTGACGTTGGGTGCCAGTACACCAAAGCGTAAAATCCGCCGATAGAACAAAACCGGCATCGGCGTGGGACAACGCCGCCACCCGGGCCGCGCCGATGCGCTTTGACGATGGTTCGCGACGGAAAAACGCAAGTTCCGGCCGCGCCGATCGGCGACGCTGGCGACGTGGCCCGCGCCGGACGAGACCCGCCGGGCGCTGCCCGGCCAACCTGAGCCTCACCGCAATGACGCCTGACGTACCCGCCTCCCCCGCCGCCGCGCCGCGGCGCATCCGCTTCGGCATCGTGCTGCTGCCGAATTTCACGCTGACCGCGTTCTCGGGCTTCGTCGACATGCTGCGCCTGTCGGCCGACGACGGCGACTACAGCAAGCCGGTGCGCTGCGCGTGGAGCGTGATCGGCGACACGCTCGCGCCGGTGCGCGCGAGCTGCGGGATCCAGGTGACGCCCTGGGAGACCTTCGCCGACGCCGAACCGTTCGACTACGTGGTGGTGGTGGGCGGCCTGCTCCACTCGGGGCCCCAGGCGGGACCGGAAACCCTGCAGTTCATCCGCCGCGCGGCGGGCGACGGCGCGCACGTGGTGGGGATCTGCACCGGCGTGTTCGCGCTGATGCGCGCGGGCGTGCTCGACGCGCACCGGATCTGCGTCAGCTGGTTCCACTACTGGGATTTCATCGAACGCTTCCCGGCCGTCGATCCCGATCTGCTGATCGCCGACCGGCTGTTCGTGATCGACCGGCGGCGCATCACCTGTTCGGGCGGGCGGGCGTCGATCGACGTGGCGGCCGCGATCCTGCTGCGCCATTTCGACCACGCCACGGTGCAGAAGGCCCTGCGCATCCTGCTGGTGGGCGAGATGCAGAAGGGCAATGCGCCGCAGCCCCACCCGCCCGGGCTGGAGCCGGCCACGCATCCGAAGGTGAAGCGCGCGATCCTGCTGATGGAGCAGCATGTCGGGCGCACCCTGCCGCTCGACGAACTGGCCGCCAAGCTCGACCTGTCGACGCGCCAGCTGGAGCGCCTGTTCAAGGCGGAAACCGGCACGAGCCCGCAGGCGTTCGCCAAGCAGGTGCGGCTGCGCACCGCCGCGTGGCTGCTGACCAGCTCGGACCGCACCGTCGCCGACATCGCGACGAGCTGCGGCTTCGCGGACGCCTCGCACCTCGGGAGGGAATTCCGCAAGCAGTTCGGCGCGCCGCCGGCGACCTACCGCGAGCGCGGCGGCGCGGTGGCGGCGGAAGTGGAACTCGGGCCGGAAGTGGGGACGGATACCGAAGCCTGACCCACGCCGGCGCACGCGGAACACGCTGCGGCGGCCGTCGGTTCCAGGCGTGCGTGAGGAAATGGGTT
>NZ_JAAGNW010000066.1:7606-9514 GCF_010645215.1 Burkholderia multivorans
GTCCGTCGTCGCGATGGCGTACGCCCCGGTGTACGAGATGAGCCACTTCTGCGCCGGCACGGACGTCGTGGCGAACTGCCCCGACGCGACCGCCGATCCCTTGCAGACGCCGATATTGAGCGGCACCAGCACCTTGCCGTCCGGCCCCGTGTAGCCCACCGCCGTGGTCAGCAGCGTGCCCGGCTGGTTGGGCCCGTTGTAATCGAACACCTGAATCGTGATGCGCTCGCCCGGCGGCAACAGCACGTTACCCGTATGGTCCCAGCCCGCCACGCCCGCATTGATGGTGCGCGCGACGTTCTCGAAGTTCGGTACGAGGTGGGTGATGCTCTCGGTGTCGAGGAACTGATAGAACCCGGCGGTGCCCAGGCCGTCCGAGACGCGCAGCGAGTACGTCTGCCCGGCCGGCGCGGCCGTCGCGGTGTTGTAGACGCGCAGCAGCAGCGTCGCGCCGGCGGGCCCGGTCACCGCGGCCGCGGTCCCCGGCGGCAGCGTCCCCCAGGTGGTCGCCGAGGTCAGCAGCTGTGCCGTCTGCGAGCCGTTCCCGTTGAACGTGAGCAGGCTCGACGTCTGGCTCGCCGGAACCGTGACCGTGTAGTAGTCGAAGTCGCTGACGGTATCGAGGTTCGCGTTGATCTGCAGGTTGCCGCTCAGCTTGGTGGCGAGCCGGATGGCATCGTTCGGCTCGTAGCTGTCGTAGCCGGTGCTGTTGTTCACCTGGAACTGGAACGTCGCGCCGCCCGTGCCCTGCTGCGAATCGACGAGCAGCAGCAGCCGCACCGGGCCCGGCGGAATGCCCTCGACGAGCTTGTTCTGCTGGGTGCCCGTGTCGTTGTCGAGGTAGGTCAGCGTACCGTTCGCGTTGACCTGGACCAGATGCGCGTCGTGTTCCTCGTTCGCCGGCAGGTTGGCCACGTAGGCGATGGTCTTGGTCGCGTCGGCCGCGACGAACTGCGCGCAGATGAGCTGGCCCGACGGCGCGGTCGGCGCGTTGTAGACCGCGCCGACCTGGATGTCCGCGCAGCCGTCGACAGGCGGCGCGACCGGGCCGGCGGCCTGCGCCGCGGCGACGCGCAGCGCGCGCTTCGCCTCGAAGCGATCGGCCGGCAGGCCCGGCGGCCGGATCGAGGCGCCTTTCGCGGCCAATGCCGCCAGGCGCTTGCCGATGGCGGGCACGTTGTCGTTCGCGACCGTGCCCGGTACGTAGGATTGGGCGGTCAGCGCGACCGACGCATGTGACGAAAGCGGCGACAGCGCCGCACCGACCAGCAGCCCCCACAACGAGAGAGTTTTTTTCATGATCTTTTGATTGGTAATGGAAAATGACTACACTCGGAATGCGCGAACGATATTACGGGATATTTCCCGATAAAGGCATATTCCGATCCCTCGGATATCGGATTCCCGGGATCCGATATCGCAATGGAGCGCCGCCGCCAAATCCTTTCCACGCCTGCATTGCGCCAGGAACATGCACCGGCCGCCACCGCCGCATGAAGTTTGATTTTTCGCAAAATCATTGCGATTTCGCGACCCTCCAAAATCGACTCGACAATCGAATCATATCGATCAGACACCAAATTTAATCTGAAAGGGAAACCGGGTATGAAATCCGCCGGAATGCGCGCTCGCGCGGGCGGGTGCGAGCGATGCGGGACGAGCGCGTCACGCGCGCCCGGCGCTCAGGCGTATCACGCGTGCAGGGATGGCATCGGCGGCCCGGCGCGAGGCCCGCCGATGCGGTGTCGCATGCGGGCCCGGCGCAGCCGGCCCCGCCGCTGCGGCGAGTTACTTGCCGCGGCCGAGGTAGTACTCGCGGCAGATGTGGATGAAGTTCACGGTGGACGCATTGGTCTTGTTCCCGCTCTCCGTCGTGACCTCCACCTTGGCGCTCGGGTTGTAGTCGAT
>NZ_JAAGNW010000066.1:9524-31024 GCF_010645215.1 Burkholderia multivorans
ATCGAGATCGTGGAAAACTCCTTCGTCGTCGTTCCCGACGCCACGCAATCGCCGACCTTCAGCGGAACCAGCACCTGTCCGTTGGCGCCCGTATAAGCGGTCGTCGTGGCCAGCACGCGCCAGTTGCCGGTTATCCCGTCCTGCTCGGACGCCTGCACCGTGACGCGCTCGTCGGGCGGCTGCCGGACATTGCCGGTATGGTCCCAGGTGCCCACGCCCACGTTGATGGTGCGCGCGACGTTGACCCGGTTGGGCACGAGATGCGTGATGCTTTCGGTGTCGAGGAACTGGTAGACGCCCGCCGTGCTGAGGGCGTCGCCGACGCGCAGCGTATACGCCTGCGCGGCCGGCGCGGTCGTCCCGGTGTCATAGACGCGCATCAGCAGCGTCGCCCCGGCGGACGCGGTCACCGGCGTCGCCGTCCCCGACGGCAGCGTCCCCCAGGTGGTCGGCGTGGTCAGCCACTGCGCCGTCTGCGTGCCCGTGCCGTTGAACGTGAGCGAGGTCGCCGTCTGATTGGCGGGCACCGTCACCGTGTAGTAGTCGAAGTCGCTGACCGTATCGAGGTTCGCGCTGATCACCAGATTGCCGTTCAGCGGCGTCGCGTGCCGCAGCGCATCGTTCGGCTCGTAGGCGTCATAGCCGGTGCTGTTGTTCACCTGGAACTGGAACGTCGCGCCGCCCGCGCCCTGCTGCGAATCGACGAGCAGCAGCAGCCGCACCGGGCCCGGCGGGATGCGTTCGACGACCTTGCTCGACGCAGTGCCCGCATCGGTGTCGAGCACGGCCAGCGTGCCGTCCGCGTTGACCTGCACGAGCTGCACGTTGTGCTGCTCGCCCGCGGGCAGGTTGACGACGTACGCGACGGTCTTGGTCGCGTCGGCCGCGACGAACTGGGCGCACACGAGCTGACCCGCCGCAGCGGTCGGCGCGTTGTACACCGCACCGACCTGGATGTCCGCGCAACCGTCGACGGACGGCGCGAGCGGGCCGGCCGCCTGCCCCGCGACAGCGGCGCGCGGCGTAGGCTGCGCCTGGAAGCGGCTGGCGGGCAGGCCCGGCGGACGGATCGAGACGCCTTTCGCGGACAGCGCGGTCAGGCGGCCGGTGACGGCAGGCAGGTTGTCATTCGCGACCGTGCCCGGCACATAGGACTGCGCGCTCAGCGGTTCGGCGGCATGCAATTGAAACGGCAATAGGGCCGCACCGGCCAGCAAACCGAATAAGCAGGATTTTCTCTTCATGATTTTCGATTGGATATAGAAACAACGACACTCGGAATGTCCAGAGCGATATTACGACATGTCTATAAACAATTACAGCGTGTCAGGAAAAGGATGGGGTTTCCTGAAAACGCATATCGCACCGGCCGCCCAGTCGATCGATCCGGTATCGGGCCGGGGATAACCACTGGCTGCCCCGTTTGCGTAACGCGGCGTGTTCGTGCTCGATATCGACGCTCTTTGACGAAAGGTGCGACCGGAATGGAAATCTTCATGAAATGGCAATAGGCTATTCCTGTGTGATCGATGAGGAATAGGCACTGAATTATCAGCGAGTATTTTTCATGCCATTTCCAGTTTTCCGGCCGCGCGGCACGTACCCGCCGCCGGCAAGCCTCACAGCGTTACCCCGGATGCAGCCGTCACATTTAATTTGTACGATGACCCCATCACTTCCCGACGAGCCTCGCCATGTTCGAGAAAATCCCGTCCCGCGCGATGAGCGACACGGTCGCGCAGCAGTTGCTCAAGCAGATCGAGATCGGCAGCTTCGCCGGCACCGGCAAGCTGCCGACGGAAGCCATGCTCGCGCAGGAATTCGGCGTGAGCCGCACGGTGATCCGCGAAGCGATCTCGCGGCTGAAGAACGAGGGGGTGGTCGCGCCGCGCCAGGGCAGCGGCGTCTACCTCGCCGAGCATGCATCGATCCGCCCGCTGCGGATCGACTATGAGGAGGCGGTCGAGGCCGGCGCACTGACGCAATTGTTCGCGGTGCGCCGCGCGATCGAGGCCGAAGTCGCCGCCGAGGCGGCGCTGCAGCGCAATGATGCGGACCTCGCCGCCATCGACGCGGCGCTGCGCGAGATCGACGCGGCGCTCGCCGAAGGCCGCGACGGCGTGGCCGAGGACATCGCCTTCCATCGCGCGATCGCCGCCGTCACCGGCAACCCCTACTTCCTGAAAACGCTCACCTTCCTGAATCAGTATCTGGCGGCCGGTATCGCCATCACGCGACGCCACGACGCGACGCGCGCGCATTTCTCCCGTCAGGTGCGCGACGAGCATGCGGCCATCGCCGCCGCGATCCGCGCCGGCGATCCGCTGGCCGCGCGCGACGCCGCGCTCGCGCATCTGCGCCACGCGGCCCGCCGGCTCGCGCAGGCCGGCCAGCGCTGAACGCCGCAGCCCGCATGCCGCCGATGCGCCCGCTCGCCTTCGCCAGCCACCTCCACCCCACCCGCACGGGCGCATCACGCCCGCCGCACTTTCGACCGGAACTCCGATCATGCCGCGCTTCGCCGCCAATCTCTCGAGGCTGTATCCGGAACACGCGTTCCTCGACCGCTTCGCCGCCGCCGCGCGCGACGGCTTTCGCGCGGTCGAGTACCTGTTCCCGTACGACTTCCCCGCCGCCGAGCTGAAAGCCCGCCTCGACGCCCACGGGCTCGTGCAGGCGCTGTTCAACGCGCCGCCCGGCGACTGGGCCGCCGGCGAGCGCGGCCTCGCGTCGCTGCCGGGCCGCGAGGACGACTTCCGGCGCGGCCTCGACACCGCGCTCGACTACGCATGCGTGCTCGGCAACGACAAGCTGCACGTGATGGCCGGCCTCGCCGCGCCGCAGGTCGAGCGCGCGCGGCAGCGCGACCTCTACCTGCGCAATCTCGCCTACGCGGCCGACACGGCGCGCGCGCACGGCATCACGATCCTGATCGAGCCGATCAACCCGCGCGACATGCCCGGCTTCTTCCTGAACCGCCAGGACGACGCGCAGGCGATCTGCCGCGAAGTCGGCGCGCCGAACCTGAAGGTGCAGTTCGACTGCTACCACTGCCAGATCGTCGAGGGCGATCTCGCGACGAAGCTCGAGCGCGCGATCGCCGGCATCGGCCACGTGCAGATCGCCGGCGTGCCCGAGCGCCACGAACCCGACCTCGGCGAGCTGAACTATCCGTATCTGTTCGCGCGGCTCGACGCACTCGGCTACGATGGCTGGATCGGCTGCGAATACCGGCCGCGCGCCGGCACGTCCGACGGGCTCGGCTGGCTCGCGCCTTACCTGTGAACCGTTCGATCACGAAGCGAACTCCATGAAAATCCTCATCACCGGCGGCGCGGGCTTTCTCGGCCAGCGCCTCGCGAAACGGCTGCTCGCGCGCGGCGTGCTCGCCGGCCCGGACGGCGCACCGCGACGCATCCGCGAACTCGTGCTGCTCGATGTCGTGAAGGGCGACGATTTCGGCGATCCGCGCGTCACGCCACGCGTCGGCGACATCGCCTCGCGCGCGACGCTCGAACGCGCGATCGACACCGACACGCTCGCAATCTTCCATCTGGCGGCGATCGTGAGCGGCCAGGCCGAAGCCGACTTCGAACTGGGCCTGCGGATCAATCTCGATGCGTCGCGGCAGCTGCTCGACCTCTGCCGCGCGCTCGGCCACCGCCCGCGCGTGGTGTTCACCAGCTCGGTCGCGGTCTATGGCGGCGCGCTGCCGGACGTCGTGCGGGACGACACCGCGCTCAACCCGCAATCGTCGTACGGCGTACAGAAGGCGATCGCCGAACTGCTGCTGTCGGACTACACGCGCCGCGGCTTCGTCGACGGCCGCGTGCTGCGCCTGCCGACCATCAGCGTGCGGCCCGGCCGGCCGAACGCGGCGGCCTCGTCGTTCGCGAGCGGGATCATCCGCGAGCCGCTCAACGGCGAACGTGCAGCCTGCCCGGTGCCGGGCGACACGCGGCTGTGGCTGTTGTCGCCGCCGCGCGCGATCGATGCGCTGGTCGTCGGCTGCGAGCTGGACGACGCGCAACTCGGCGCGGCGCGCGCGATCAACCTGCCGGGCCTGTCGGTCAGCGTCGACGAGATGATCGACGCCTTGCGCGAGGTCGCGGGCGAGGCCGTCGCCGCGCGCATCGAGCGCGCGCGCGATGCGCGGATCCTGCGCATCGTCGGCGGCTGGCCCGCGCGCTGGGACACCTCGCGCGCGGAACGCCTCGGTTTCACGGGCGACGCCGGCTTCGCGGACGTGATCCGCGACCACCTCGCCGACACGCACCGCTGACGCAGCCGCCCATTACCGATCATTTCAATCTGCGAAATACGCACGAATCGGGCGCGAGCCGCGCCAGGCAAGCCCGGCGGGCGAGAATGCCCCCATCGAGCGAAGTCGGTCCGGCGCCGGATGTGGCGTGCGCGATACGCATCGCAGGGCTACAGTAAGCCATGTTTGGGATGATCGCCTGGCGAGGCGGCGCGCGCCCCGCCGCCGGCGTGCCACCGGCGGCCCGCGCGTACGCCGCTTCGACCGATGCATATCCACAAAAAATTCGATATGGCTGCCTTTTATGATGTCGGCGCGCGCGCCTTGCGCACGCTCTACGATCGCCGGATCGACGCCGGCGCCGTGCTCGACAGCGTCACGTTGTTTCCCGACGCGCCCCGCTTCGTCGCGGCGTGGCCCGCGATTCGCGACGAAGCCCTCGCGGTCTCGCGCGACCTCTCACGCATCCCGCGCTTCCACGAGATCATGCGCGAGCAGGCGTCGATCTCCGCGAACGACGCGCGCGACTGGCGGATGTTCATCGTGCAGGCCTACGGCGTGCGTTTCCCGCGCAACCTCGATCGCTGCCCGACGCTCGCCGCGCTGCTCGCGTCGACGCCGGACGTACTGTCGGCGTCGTTCTCGTTTCTCGCGCCGGGCAAGCACATTCCCGCGCATCGCGGACCGTTCCGCGGCATCCTGCGAGGCTATCTGGTGCTGTCGATGCCGAAGCGCGCGGATGGCTCGGCCGCGGCGGCGCTGAAGATCGACGGCCAGGAGCACCGGCTCGACGATGGGCAGTTCCTGCTGTGGGACGACACCTTCGAGCACGAAGTCTGGAACGACAGCGAGGAGGTGCGGATCGTGCTGCTGCTCGACATCCGGCGTCGCGGGATGTCGCGCGGGCTCACGTGGCTGTCGGCGGGCCTGATCCGGCTCGTGCGGATCGCGATCCGGCTGCGCGGCGGCGCGATTCCGGTGTAGCGCGGCGACGCCGCGCGCGCCCGTCGCGACGATCGCTCGACGGGCTCGACGCGTGCAGCGCAAGCGCCTCGTCGCAGAAGGTGCGCCATTTTGCCGTTTCCGCAGCGCCGCGAATCGATGCTCCGCGCATCCGCCGCGACCTCTCCCCGCCTGCGGATGCGCGACTATCCCTGCGTTATGATTCGAAGCCCTGGCGGCTGAATACAATCGTCAAGGCTGCACGCAAGCTTCGTCTCGGGTCAATCACATGGATAAACGGATGGCGGAAATACGCTGGGGCATGATCGGCTGCGGCGCGGTGGCCGAAGTGAAGAGCGGCCCCGCGTTCGGGAAGATCGAACATTCGCGCCTCGTC
Source organism: Burkholderia multivorans (assembly GCF_010645215.1). Lineage (GTDB taxonomy): Bacteria > Pseudomonadota > Gammaproteobacteria > Burkholderiales > Burkholderiaceae > Burkholderia > Burkholderia multivorans_A. Next base: position 15,125 of record NZ_JAAGNW010000066.1, read on the forward strand.
GCCGTGATGCGGCGCGACGCCGCGCTTGCGGCCGACTACGCGCGGCGGCACGGCGTACCGCGCTGGTATGCGGACGCCACCGCGCTGATCGAGGATCCCGAAGTCAATGCGGTCTATATCGCGACCCCGCCGCATCGGCACAAGGCCTATGCCATTCAATGCGCGGAAGCCGGCAAGGCCGCGTACGTGGAAAAACCCATGGCGCTGGACGCGACGGAATGCGCGGAGATGCTCGCGGCGGCCCGGGCCAACGGCACGCCCCTGTTCGTCGCCTACTACCGCCGGCGGCTGCCGCGCTTCCTGAAGCTGCGCGAACTGATCGGCTCGGGCGCCGCGATCGGCGTCCCGAGGTTCGTCACCTGCCTGCTCCATCGCCCGCTCGACGCGCGCTACCAGGACCCGGCCCGGCTCCCATGGAGCGTGATCCCGGAGATCTCGGGCGGCGGACTGTTCGTCGACCTGGCCAGCCATACGCTCGACATCCTCGACTTCCTGTTCGGCGAAATCGTGTCGGTGCGGGGTCACGCCAGTTCGCAGACGAACGCCTATCCCGCCGAGGACTGCGTGTCGATGTCGTTCCTGTTCCGCAACGGGCTGCACGGCTGCGGCATCTGGAACTTCGCGAGCCATGAACGTTGCGACGAGATCCGCATCGTCGGCAGCGAAGGACAGATCGCGCTGTCGACCTTCGGCGACGGCGACCTCGTCGTCACGCGCCCCGGCGAGCCCGAGCAGCGCTTCCCGATCGGCAACCCCGTCCACATCCAGCAGCCGCTGATCGAATGCGTGGTGCGCAGCCTGACCGGCGAGCAAGCCCCCCATCCCGACCTCGACCCCGCCTGCGCGGCGAGGACGAACTGGGTCATGGATCAGGTGCTGGACGAATATCGGGCGAGCCGGCGCGCGCGTTCGGATTGATCGCGCCGCCGCGCGCGGACATCGCCGCGCCGCCCCCGGCGTGCGCGCACGCGCGGCGGCGGGCCGGGCGCGCACCGGCTTGCCGTCGGCGTCGACCACCTCGACCTCGCCCAGCTTGAGCGCGCGCACCGGTCGCTCGATCTTGCGGAGATCCCCGACGACCACCCACGTCATCGCATCGGGCGCCGCGAAGGCATGCAGCGCGGCTTCCGCCGCCTTCACGTCGACCGCCGCGATCGCGTCCTTGAGCGTGTTCGCGTAGTCGTCCGGATACCGGTACCGCACCATCTTGTTCACCATGCCGAGCACGGACGCGCTGGTTTCGTAGCGTCCCGGCAGCGCCCTCACGACGAACTGGCGTGCCAGCTCCACTTCGGCGGGCGTCAGCGGCCGCGCGCCCACCACGTCGCGCGCCTCCGTCGCGATCTCGCGCAACGACTCGGCCGTCTTGTCGGTCTGCACCGGCGCCGAGATCAGGAACAGGCGCTGGCCGACCGCATCCTGCAGATAGCTGGACGCACCATAGGACCAATGCTTGTTCTCGCGCAGGTTCAGGTTGAGCCGCGACGAGAAGTTGCCGCCGAACGCGCCGTTCGCCACGTCGGCGGCGATGACGTCGCGCGCCGTGCTCGACGGCGCGAGCAGGCCGGCAAAGATCGACGACTGCGGCGCGCCGGGCTTGTCGACCAACAGCACGCGGGCGCCGGCAGGTGCGGCGGCCACGCCGAGATCCTTGCGCGGCAGCGGCACGGCCGGCGCGGACCAGTCGCCGAATACGGTGTCGAGGCGCGGGACGATCTCCTGCAACGAGGTGTCGCCGACCACCAGGATCGTCGCGTTGTCGGGGCGCAGCCAGCGGTCGCGATAGGCAGCGAGGTCCGCGGCGCGGATCGCGCGGATCGACGCCTCGGTGCCGGAGCCCGTGAAGGATGCGCCATACGCATGGTTCGGGCCGTACAGCAGCGGCGGCAGGATGCGCGCGGCGATCGCATCCGGCATCGTCTTTTCCAGCGCGATGCCGGCCAGCAACTGATTGCGTATGCGCTCGAGGTCGTCCGATTCGAACACGGGATCGCGCACGAGGTCGGCAAACAACGCGAGCGCGGGCTGCAACTGCTCGTTCAGCGCATCGAGCGACGCCGTGCACGAATCCAGGTCGCACGCGACCTGCGTCGATGCCCCGAGCCCCTGCATGCGGCGCGCCACCGCGATCGCATCGAGCTGCCGGGTGCTGCGCATCATCGCGGCGGTGAAGCTGGCCGTGCCGGGCCTGCCGGCCGGATCGCCCGCATAGCCGGCGTCGAACATCACCTGCACCAGCGTCGTCGGGATCGCGCGATGCTGCGCGACGACGACCTCGAGGCCGTTCCTGAGCCGGCCGCGTTCCAGCGCCGGAAAGCTCAGCGACGGGAACGTCTCGACCCGCGGCACGCCCGCCTGGCGATCGACCTCGCTCGCGCGGGTCGCATACGCCTGTTCGGCCGGCAGTTGCGCCGCCGGACGCCCCGCCAGCGGGCCCCGCGCCGTCGTACGCCCGCCCTTCGCGGCCGATCCGCCGCCGGCGCGCGCCGGCAGCACGGTCAGCAGGTAGTCGCCGCGCGTCAGCCAGGCATCCGCTGCCGCCTTGACGTCGGCGGGCGTCGCGGCGTCCGCTCGTTCGAGGTCATGCTTGTAGGCCGCCGGATCGCCCCGATAGAGCTGCCCTTCGGCCAGAATTTCCGCCTTGCCGCCCACCTTCTCCATGCTGCGCACGAAATCCGCGCGGCGGCTGATCCGCGCGCGCGCCAGTTCCTCGTCGGTGGGGCCGTCGGCGAGAAAGCGCGTCAGCTCCTCGCGCACCACGGCCTCGACCCTCGCGGAATCCACGCCGTCGCGCACGTCGACCGAAATCTGGAACAGGCCGGCCAGCGCCAGCGGCGACACCGATACCGACACGGCGTCGGCCAGCTTGTCCTGGAACACCAGCCGCTGGTACAGGCGCGAGGTGTCGCCGCCGCCCAGGACCGCCGCGGCCAGGTCGAGCCGCACCGCATCGTCCGTGCCGAGCTGCGGGATCACCCAGGTTCGATAGAAGCTCGTCTGCGGCACGTGGTCGCGCTGCACGCCGCGCTGCGTGGCCGACAGCGGCGTGACCCACGGTTGCTGGCGCGGCACCGGCGGGCCGGCCGGAATCTCGCCGAAATACCGCTCGGCCTTCGCGCGGGCGTCCGCCGGGGTGATGTCGCCCGCCAGGACCAGCGTCGCGTTGGCCGCGCCGTAGTACGCGCGGAACCAGCGCTGCACGTCATTCAGCGACGCCGCATCGAGGTCCGCCATCGAGCCGATCGGATCATGGTGATAGGGATGGTTGCGCGGAAAGGTCGCCGCCAGGATCTGCTCGTATACGCGACCGTGCGGCCGGTTTTCGCCCTGCCGCTTCTCGTTCTGCACGACGCCGCGCTGAGTGTCGAGCGCCTTCTGGCCGATCGCGCCGAGCAGATAGCCCATGCGATCCGATTCCATCCACAGCGCCATGTCGAGCGCCGTGGTCGGCACCGTCTCGTAGTAGTTGGTTCGATCGAACGAGGTCGTGCCGTTCAGATCCGACGCGCCGGCCTCCTCGAACGGCGGCAGATACGACTGCCTGTAGTGCTCCGAGCCGGAGAACATCAGGTGTTCGAACAGATGGGCGAAGCCGGCCTTGCCGTCGGGCTCGTCCGCCGAGCCGACGTGATACCAGATCCCCACCGCCACCACCGGCGCCTTGTGATCCTCGTGCACCACCACGGTCAGGCCGTTCGGCAGCGTGAAACGCGTATACGGCAGATCCGGAAGCGGCGCGGCCGCGGCGGCCCGCAGGCCGACCGACAGGAACAGCATGCCGGCGACACGCCGGCCCAGGCTCGGTTTTCTCATGACGCAATAACTCCCGCACAGGTAACGACCATCCCTGGTCGAGTTCAATTCAGGTATGCCGGACGGCTGTCGCGCCGCCCCGGCTCGGAAACGACGGCCCAACCGGAAATGGACATTCCGCATGCCGCGTGGTGCCGTGACAAAGCTCAACTATAGCGGTGCCGCGATGATCGTCGTGCCCGCGCACACGCTCAGGCGCTCGATCACGGGCCGCGCGCGCATCGCGACGACTGTTCCCGGACGTGACCGACTTCGAGGTTCACGCCAGCGGACACGCCATGCGACGGCCGCGCGAGTCCGGTCGGATATTCATGCAGGATATACGGAGCGCCGGACACGCGCCGGCCGGGCAATGCACGCATCAAAGACCGTGCGATGCCGGCCTCTACTGGCGAAAGCCAATACGGTCGATTATCGGAACGTGGAATGCCGGCGACTCATCGTGTATTTCTATTTGTCGAACGCTGGACATTCACGCTCCATGACCTCGCCCGGCCGAACGCCTGCTCGGCCATGCCCCCACGAAGGCGGCGCGGGCTCTCAGTGCATGCCGAGATACGCCTTCACCGCCGGCAGGCCCGGCTTGCCGTCGACCGTCGTCACGCCGGCGAGCCACTTGTCGAGCGCCTGCGGATTCTCCTTGAGCCACTCGGCCGCGGCCTTGTTCGGCTCCTCCTTGTTCATGATCGGCACCATCACGTGGTTCTCGATCGCCGTCGTGAACTGCAGGTTCGACACGAACTTCGCGACGTTCGGGCAGCGCGCCGCGTAGTCGGGCGGCGTGGCGGTCAGCACGCGCGCCTCGCCGTAGTTCGGCCCGAACACGTCGTCGCCGCCGCTCAGGTAGTCGATCTTCATCTGCACGTTCATCGGATGCGGCTCCCAGCCGAGGAACACGATCCACTGCTTGTCGCGGATCGCGCGATTGACCTCGACCAGCATCCCCGCCTCGCTCGACTCGACCATCTTGAACTTGCCGAGCCCGAACTGGTTCCCGTCGATCATCTTCTTGATCAGCAGGTTGCCGTCGTTGCCCGGCTCGATCCCGTAGATGCGCCCGTTCAGCTTGTCCGCGTACTTCTGGATATCCGCGAACGACTTCAAGCCGCCCTGGTACACATAGTCCGGCACCGCGAGCGTGTACTTCGCGCCCGTCAGGTTCGGCGTCGGCAGCACCTTGATCGTGCCCGCCTTGGTGAACGGCGCGCTGATCGGGTCCATGGTCGGCGACCAATAGCCGAGGAACACGTCGATCTGCTTGCTCTTGATGCCCGCGAACGTGATCGGCACCGACGCGATCGTCTTGGTCGGCGCGTAGCCGAGCCCCGCGAGCATCGTCGACGCGAGCCCGGTGGTGGCGGCGATATCGGTCCAGCCCACGTCGGCGAACCGCACCGTCTTGCACACGGCGGGATCCGCCGCGAGCACCGGCGCGGCGCCCACGCTCAGCCCGCAGGCCATCGCCAGCAGCATTCGCTTCATTTTGCTTCTCCTCAGGGGTGATGTCGTCATTGGGGGAACGGGATCCTTGCCGTCACGCGCGCCGCGATCCCGGCGGCGCACGCCCTCATCGCCCCGGCATGCGCCGCTCGTGGCTCGGCGCGTGGCCGAACTGCGCGCGGTAGGCCTTGCTGAAATGGCATGGCGAATGAAAACCGCAGACCATCGTGACGCGCGCGATCGACGCATCGGTCGTGCGCAGCAGGTCGCGCGCGCGTTTCAGGCGCAGCGACAGGTAATAGTGGGTGGGCGAGACGTTCAGGTAGACCTTGAACATCCGCTGCAGATGGCGCTGCGACAGCCGTACGAGGCGCGCCAGCTCTTCGAGCGACAGCGGCTCCTCGATGTTCGCCTCCATCAGGCGCACGACCTCGACCAGCTCCGCGCGCGAGAAGCCGACCCGCGCCTCGACCGGGATCGGCTGCGGATCGTTCGCGCCGCGGATCCGTTCGAGGATGAACTGCTCCGACACCTGCGCGGCCAGCGGCTGGCCGAGCCGCGTGCCCACCAGGTTCAGCATCAGGTCGAGCGGCGCGGTGCCGCCCGTGCAGGTCAGGCGGTCGCGATCAACGACGAACAGTTCATCTGCGAAGCGCACGCGCGGAAACTCCGCATGCAGCGCCGACAGGTTCTCCCAATGCACCGTGCAGCGATAGTCGTCGAGCAGGCCGCTCGCCATCAGCGCATAGGCGCCCGTGCAGATCCCGCCGAGCGGTACGCCGCGCTCGGCCAGCGCGACGAGCGCGGCGCGCGTCGCATCGTCCACCGCGTCGCGGATCCGCACCCCGCCGCAGACGATCAACACGTCCGGTAGCTGCGTCGCGTCGAGCGCCCGGGTCGGGCGCACCACGATGCCGTTGCTCGCCGGCACGGGCGCGCCAGCGAGCGAGAAGATCGACCAGCGGTAGTGCTCGGCCCGCCCGACGTAATTGGCCATGCGCAGCACCTCGATCGCGCTCGTGAACGCGATCATCGAGAACTGCGGCAAGGTCAGGAAACCGAAATGCGCGAGGCTGGATACGGGCGTAGCGGATACAGCGGGGGCGGCGGCGGGCGTCACATCGCTCTCCAGCATCAGCAGTGGGCACGGGGGATGCACCGGCGGCGCATGGCGGCCGGCGCCCGAAGCTAAATGAAGCGAAACAGGCGGGCGCGACGCGCGCCCGCTTCAGGCGCTCAGGCCCGCGCGGCGGCGCGCTGGCCGAACAGCTGGCGCAGCCCCGCGAACAGCGGCGCGCGCGCGGTGCCCGGCGCGCGGCCGAAGCTTTCCGTGATGCGGTCGAGAATGATCGCGAGCAGCACGACGGACAGGCCGCTCTCGAACCCGAGGCCGATGTCGAGCCGCTGGATGCTCGCCAGCACGTCGTTGCCGAGGCCGCCCGCGCCGACCATCGACGCGATGATCACCATCGACAGCGCCATCATGATGGTCTGGTTCACGCCCTGCATGATCGACGGCAGCGCGTTCGGGAACTGCACCTTGTACAGCAGCTGCCACGGCGTGCAGCCGAAGGCCTGGCCGGCCTCGACGATCTCGCGGTTCACGTGGCGGATGCCGAGGCTCGTGAGCCGCACCGCGGGCGGCATCGCGAAGATCACCGTCGACAGGATGCCGGGCACGCGGCCGAGGCCGAACAGCATCGCCGCCGGGATCAGGTAGACGAACGCGGGCATGGTCTGCATCAGGTCGAGGATCGGCCGCACGATGGCCGCGACCCACTTGCTCTTCGCGGCCCAGACGCCGAGCGGGATGCCGAGCACGAGGCTGATGATGGTCGACGACAGCGTGAGGCCAAGCGTCACGATGGTCTGATCCCAGAAGCCGGTCGCGAAGATCAGCAGCAGCGACAGCGTCGTGAACAGCGCGAAGCGCCAGCCGACCCGCCACAGCCCGACGCCGATGAAGATGGCCATCATCGCCCACATCGGCACCGCCTGCAGGCTGTGCTCGACGAACGCGGCAAGCCCCTCGATCGCGCGGCCGATGTTGTCGAAGGTCTTCGCGTCGTGGTCGAGCAGGTAGCGGACCGACTGGTCGACCCAGGTGCCGAGCGGAATGAGTTCAGACATGGGAGCCTCGCGAACGCGTGATGGCCTTCAGGAGCACGGCGCGATCGACCGAGCCGCAGTAGCAGCCGTCGTCGTCGACGACGGGCAGCGCGTTCGGGCTCGCGACCACGCGCGCGACCACCTGGTCGAGCGACGCGTCGTGCCGGATGCTTTCGACGGGCCGCACCCGCGGCGCGGGATTGCCGATCGCGTCGCGCGTGACGCAGCCGCGCAGCTTGCGCGCCTCGTCGAGCACGAATGCATATTCGGCGCTGCCGTTCAGCGTCGCCGCGACCTGCGCGGCGTCGAAGCGCGACATGAGCGGCACCGCGCCCGTTTGCATCAGGTCGCCCGCCGTCAGGTAGCGGCTGGTGTCGATGCCTTCGAAGAACGCGCGCACGTAGTCGTCGGCCGGGTTCGCGATGATGTCCTGCGGCGTGCCGACCTGCACGAGCCGGCCGCCCTCCATGATCGCGATCCGGTTGCCGATGCGCAGCGCCTCCTCGAGATCGTGCGACACGAACATGATCGTGCGGCGCTGCTCCTTCTGCAGTTGCAGCAGCACGTTCTGCATTTCCTTGCGCTTGAGCGGATCGAGCGCGGAGAACGCCTCGTCCATGATCATCAGCGACGGATTCACCGCGAGCGCGCGCGCCAGCCCGACCCGCTGCTGCATCCCGCCCGACAGCTCGGACGGCAGCTTCTGCGAGAACGCCGCGAGCCCCACCTGTTCGAGCACCGCCATCGCGCGCCGCTCGCGCTCCTTGCGGCCGACGCCCGCGACCTCGAGGCCGAACGACGCGTTCGACAGCACGGTGCGCTGCGGCATCAGCGCGAACGACTGGAACACCATGCTCATGTCCTTGCGGCGCAGCGCGGTCAGCTCCGAGCGCCGCACCGCGGCGACGTCGCGGCCGTCGATCAGCACCTTGCCGGCGGTCGGCTCGACGAGGCGGTTGACGAGCCGGATCAGCGTCGACTTGCCGGAACCGGACAAGCCCATCAACACGAAAATCTCGCCTTCCTGCACCTCGAACGACACGTCGTGCACGCCGACCACCTGGCCCGTGCGCGCAAACACCTCGTCCTTCGTCGAACCGGCGGCGAGCATGTCGAGTGCCTGTTGCGGCTGATTGCCGAATACCTTGCACAGACCTTCGACCACGACCTTGGGGGCATCCATCGGAACCTTCTCCTCGTGTTGCGGGGACTCATGTCGTCACAGCGTGCCTACATGGTTGCCAGAAAAAACCCCATGCAGCCGACGAATTGCGACAGACGCTTGCGCAAATACGACACGTCCGCGCGTGGGTCGCCGCCGCCGCCCGGGCCGCGCGGCGCGGCGCGGGCCCGCCGATGACGCGCTGCACCGCCCGCCCGGGCCCGAGCCGCGCGGCTGCGCGCACATCGTTGTGCGGCACGGCGAGCGCCGGCGCACGACGAGCCGGCGCTCGGCCCCGCACCGGCCGCATGTCGCATCAGGACAAGAACGCGTCCGATTCGCCCGATCGCATTCGTCTGCTCATTGCCCGGCGGCGACGGACGATGCCGCTTGCGCCGCCCCAGCCCCGTTTCCTCCGCCGATTCAGTCGCGTGAATCGGCAAAACGCGCCCGGCGCGCGCATTACGCATTCGAATTGCAGTCGATATTTTCTTTTTACCTTTATTAACATTCGCCATCATTGCACATTTTAAACATCGGTTTTACGATGAAGACAACGGGCCGCTTTATCGTCCGATTATCGAAATAGAGCAATAAGCCAGACGACCAATCATCCTGCAACACCCAGGCGACGGGGCCGCCGCGCGGGCCGCGCCGCGCGGTACGGCGACGTGTCGCGGCCACTTCGGCGAGGCCGCCATTCCCGCCTGCCGATCAATAATCATCGCAATTAATTTAATCACCTTAATTCCCGGAAGTATTCGCCTTCGGAAAATCGGGTGGTATTGCGGATTCTCGGAGAGCGATAAAATGCAACGAATCGAATCAGTCGCCGCGTCCATGCTGGACGAGCCCGGCTGCGCGATCCCGGGCCTGGCGCCCCGCCCCGGCATGCGGCTGTCGGCGCCCGGTTCGCTGCCGCTCGTCCCGCCCCGGCAACTGGCGCCGGCCGTCGATACCGCGCCCCCCGTGCTGCCGCAGAAGGATTCCGTGCCGGGCCAGCTCGCGCGGGCGGGCTGGCTGACCTCGCAACGGCTCACCCATGCGTGGACCCGCAGCCTGCCGAATGCGCCGGGCATCCCGTTCGCGGCCGGCGTCGCCGCGCGCGAGCAACCCTCGGTCGACTGGCTGCTCGAAACCGCCAACACCACCGCCACGGTGCTGGCCAGCCTGCTCGCGGCGCTGCCGCGCGGCCGCGCCGCTGCCTGGCAGGCGCCGCTGCAGGCCATCCGCGCGAACCTCGGCGCCGCGCTCGCCGCCTACGCCGGGCCGCTCGCGGATCCCCACGCCCCCGATACCGCGCAGCGGATCGACCAGGTGCGCCACGCGCTGCTCGGCGTGCTGGCGAGCCAGCACGCGCTGGTTGCCGATCTCGCGCCGCGGCTCGGCAGCCTGGACCACGACGGCGCGCTGGCCGCCCCCGCCGCTCAGGCCTGCCCGGACGAAGTGTTCGCGGAGCAGCGCGTGGCCGGACCGAATCCGCTGCTGATCCACGGCATCGACACGCTGCCCGCCAAGTTCCCGCTCACCCACGCGCAGTTCCGCCAGGTGATGGGCGAGCACGACGACCTCGTCGCGGCCGGCGCGGAACACCGCCTGTACCTGCTCGACTACGTCGACAACAGCCTGCTCGCGACCGCCGGGCCGGTCGCCAAGCCGCTCGCGGGCATCGGCTACGCGTACGCGCCGATCGCGCTGTTCGCCGTACCGCGCGGCGGTACGACGCTCGTGCCGGTGGCGATCCAGTGCGACCAGGATCCGACCGCGCACCCGATCTTCCTGCGCGCGGATCCCGCCAGCACGTCGGCCTCCGCGTATTGGGCGTGGCAGATGGCGAAGACCGTGGTGCAGAGCGCGGACGCCTGCCATCACGAGATGTTCGCGCATCTCGCACGTACGCATTTCGTCAGCGAGGCGTTCTGCATGGCGACGCATCGCAACCTCGCCGCCACCCACCCGCTGCATCTGCTGCTCGCGCCGCACTTCGAGGGCACGGCGTTCATCAACGAGCGCCTCGCGCGCTTCCTGCTGTGCCCGGGCGGCGTCGACGACCTGCTGTTCGCCGCGCCCGTGCGCACGGCTGCGCAGATGGTGCTCAAGGATCGCCTCGCGTTCGATTTCCGCGCGAGCATGCTGCCCGCCGATCTCGCCCGCCGTCGGGTGGACGATCGCACGACGCTGCCCGACTACCCGTACCGCGACGACGCGCTACTGCTGTGGCACGCGCTCGCGCAATGGGTCGACGACTACGTCGAGGCGTATTACCTGTCGGATCACGACGTGATCGCCGATCACGAGTTGAGCGCGTGGCGCGACGATCTCGTCAGCAACGGCAAGATCCGCGGCATGCCCGTGCTCACGACGCGCGCGGCGCTGGCCGACGCGCTGACGATGGTGATCTTCACGGCGAGCGCGCAGCACGCCGCCGTGAGCGCGCCGCAACCGGCCTTCGCCACCTGCGCGCCGACCCAGGCCGGCTGGCTCGCCGCGCCCGCGCCGGGCGCCGACACCGAAGCCACGCAGGCGCGCTGGCGCGCCATGCTGCCGTCCCCGTTGACCACCCTCGTGCGCACCGCGTTTGCCCAGTTGACGGGCGGCGTGCGCTACCGGCGGCTCGGCCAGTACCTGAGCGCCGGCTTTCCGCACCGTCCGCTCCTGACGGATCCGCGCATCGTCGGCGCGGGCGGGCCGCTCGAACGCTTCCGGGCCTCGCTCGCTCGCATCGAGACGACCATCACCGCGCGCAATCTCGGGCGCCGTCGGCCCTACCCGTTCCTGCTGCCGAGCCGCATCGCGCCCAGCACCCATATCTGAGCCGCGCACGAAAAAAAGCCCCGCCGGCGTCCAGAGCGGCGGGGCCAACCCATGTCAGAGAATCTCTATGGAGGAGACGGAATCGATCATAACGAGCCCGCCGCGGCCGCCCAACCAAGCTTTTCTGCTTTCCAATTGCGCCCCGAAGGGCGGCGTTCCACGGTTGGGAACCCATATCGATAGAACGAAAAGTCGTTTCCCGTCCCCCTCCGAGGTCGTTACCATGCGGTATCAAGCCCGCGCTCAGCCGGGCGCTGCATCCTCAAGGAGCGAATTTTGACGGCATTCGACCACCACCACCGGCCCTTCGTCGTCGGGATCGGCGGCACCACGCGCGCCGCCTCGTCGACCGAGCGCGCGCTGAGTTTCGCGCTGCGCGGCGCGCAGGCGGCAGGCGCGCGCACCCGGCTGTTCGACGGCCCCTTCCTGCACACGCTGCCGCACTACGCGCCCGAACAAGCGCTGCGCACCGACGCGCAGCGCGAGCTGATCGACGCGGTGCGTCAGGCCGATGCGATCATCATCGCGACGCCCGGCTATCACGGCGGCGTCTCGGGCCTCGTGAAGAACGCGCTCGACACGCTGGAAGAACTGCGCGAAGACGAGCGCCCCTACCTCGACGGCCGCGCGGTCGGCTGTATCGTCACCGCGTATGGCTGGCAGGCGGCCGGCACCGTGCTGACCTCGCTGCGCTCGATCGTCCACGCGCTGCGCGGCTGGCCGACGCCGTTCGGCGCGACCGTCAACACGCTGGAGACCCGCTTCGACAGCGCGGACAGCTGCTCCGACGCCAAGGTCGCGGCGCAGCTCGAAACGGTCGGCACGCAGGCCGCGGAATTCGCGCTGGCCTTCGCTTCGCACCGCACGGCCAGCCGGGTCGCCGCCGACAGCGCGCTCGCACCGGTGCTGACGCTCGGCGGCGCGAACTGAGCGCCCCTACCTCGCGTTGCGCCGCCCCGCGTCCGCGCGGGCGCGGCGCGCCTCGTTCCCGCCCGCCTCGCGCCGCGCTCGCACACGCCGGCCGCATCCTGTACGGATAAGCCTGTCGCGCATTCCGTCATTTGCTATCGCAGATTGATTGGTTCACGTGCGACCACGTCGTGCGTACGCTGCAGGTTCCTCATTCATCCGCGAAAGCCATGAATCGTTCGATCCGCTACAAGGGCTATGAGGTCGCACCCGCGGCAGCGCGTCTGCCGAACGGCCTGTTCGCCGCCAATCTGACGATCGAGAAGGCCACGGGGCCCGCCCGCGCCTATTCGTTCGACGCCATCGATTTCTTCTTCGACGAAGAGCACGCGCTCGCCTACGCGTCCCGCTGGGGTCGCATGTGGGTGGACGATCACTGTTGAACGGCCCTGCTCCGGGGCGCAGCACGGCTGGACGGCGCCCTCGGCAGCGCGCGATTTCGCGCGCTATGTGACAATCGGTTGCTCCTGAGATCACGATACCAAGCAACCAGCCATGTCTGACACGCTGCAACGCGAGCAGGCGGCGGATCATGCGATGCGTCATTGGACCCATGCCGATCAGGGCCCGGTGCGCATCGGCTCCGATGCGCACCGACGCATGTTCTGCACGATGCTGCTCGACACTCACAACCCGTACAAGCCCGCCGTCATCGACTGGCCGCCGCTCGCGCCGGCCGAGTTGAAGCGGCTGACGTCATTGCCCATCTGGGACATCGCCGTGCAGACCGAAGGGCGCGCGTCGATCCGCGTCGCGACCTACGCGGCCACCGTGACGGATCCGCTGCTGCGCCGGGCGCTCGAGATGGACGGCGCCGAAGAGGCGCGCCACAAGGTGGTGTTGTCGAAACTGGTCGAGGCCTACGGCATCGCGCTCGCGCCCGAACCACCCTATCCCGCGCCGAAAGACCCCGAATGGGCCTGGCTCACGACCGGCTTCAGCGAATGCATCGACAGCTTCTTCGCATTCGGGCTGTTCCGCTCCGCGCAGCGTTCCGGCTTCTTCCCCGATGCGCTCGTCGAGACCTTCGAGCCGGTGATCCAGGAAGAAGGCCGCCATATCCTGTTCTTCGTCAACTGGTACGCGTGGTACTGGCGCGCCCTGCCGTGGTGGCGCCGGCCGTGGTTCTTCGCACGGGTCGCCGCGGTGTGGGCGTGCCTGATCAAGGACCGCATCAACATCGCGCGCGGCATCGACTCGGATGGCGCCGCGCGCGACATGAACTTCCCCGCGAATGCCGCCTCGACCGTCGGCGACGGGCTGGATCCGCGCGAGCTGATCGCGCTGTGCCTCAGCGAGAACGAGCGGCGCATGGCCGGCTACGACCGGCGCCTGGTGCGCCCGTTGTTCGTGCCGCGCATGGCGCGGCTCGCGCTGCGCTTCCTGAAGAAGAAAAAGTAAGCCCGGCCTGGCATGGCATGGCGACGCGCGGCATCACGCCGCGTCGCCGTCCTCCTGCGCGACCCGCACGAGCCAGCGCCGGATCACCTGCTCGTCCGCCTCGCTGAGCCCGTCGCGCAACCGCGCCTCGAGCCGCTGCACGCGCTCGCGGCAAGTGGCGAGCAACGCGCGCCCCGACTCGCTGACCTCGATCAGCTGGATCCGCCCATGCACCGCATGCGGCCGCCGCGCAATCGCCTCGCGCTTCTCCAGGTTCGCGACGATCACGCTCACGGTCTGCGGCGTGAGGAACGCCAGCCGCGCGAGATCCGCACTCGAGATGCCCGGATAGGCGGCCAGCAAGGTCAGCACCATGAACTGCGGCGAGGTGACGCCCAGATCGGCCAGCGTGCGCTCCATCGCGAGCCGCGATGCCGCGTGCGCCTGCCTCAACAGATAACCGAGATAGCCGCGCTCGCCGCGCTTGCCCTCGCCGACCGCGGGCAGTTCGGGAAATACGGCGACGATGTCCGCCGCAGCGGAAGGGGAACGGTCTGGCTTGCGCATGATGTCAGAGTTCGAATATATTGTTCGTGCTCTGACATGTTAACCGATTCCCAACCCACCTGCTGGAGAACTGGCATGACCGCCTCTACCCGCGTGACCTATGAAACGTTTGGCGAATCCGCGAAGGGCGTCGTCGACGCGCTGACGGCGCTCGGCGCCGCCGTCGACGCTTCCGGGCTCGACAAGGATCTGACGGAACTCCTGAAACTGCGTGTATCGCAAATCAACGGCTGCACCTTCTGCGTGCAGTACCACCTGAATCTGCTGCGCCGTCAGAAGGTCGCGCAAGAAAAGCTGGATCTCGTCGCCGCATGGCGCGAGGCCGGTATTTTTTCGAAACGCGAAACAATTGCGCTCGCTTATGCGGAAGCGATTACCCGTGCATTACATGACGGCGTGTCCGACGCGCTTTACGCCGAAGTGCTCGAACAATTCCCGGGCGAGCAGGTGATGTTTCTCACGGCAGCCATCGCCAACATAAACGCGTGGAACCGGATTGCGATCCCGTTCCAGTACCCGCCGATGATTCCGAAGCGCACCTGACCCTCGACATTCCACCCTGCCGCGACGGCCTGGAACCACCTCGGTTTCAGGCCGTTTTTCATAGGGCTCTTCAATTGCACCGATAGCCCCTGTCATTCTGCATACGAAATCAATCCTCAAATAAGGCAAATTGTCACGTATCTCAGAACTCAATTTCAATGAATCATCCTTTCTGCATAATTTCACATTATTACAAATGGAAAGAATGCATCTATTTATCCCATCACGCTAAATCATTAAACGTTTGCGCATCTTCCAGAATTCCCCAGACCCAACACCAGCAAGCCTAACGGCCATATTTAAACCGCAATCGTCAAGTTAAATAACACGTCGCAAACGATTGCGAGGCAATCTTCAAATCTATCTGAAAATGATCAGATAACGTGAATTGACAATCCTTGACATTTCGAAAGTCTGATTTTGCAGTTTCTAGCAATCTCAAAAACAAATTGCCAATAGAATCCGCGCACTTAAATCCATAACTGCGCGATCCCGTGTTCGGCATTGAGCCAAACGACAGGTGAGTTGCGTAGTCGCAGAGAGACCTCTCGAATGAACCGCACCTACCGCTCGATTTGGAACGAAAGCCTTGGCGCCTGGGTCGCCGCGTCGGAACTCGACGCCGCCCGAGGCAAGCCCAACAAGAACGCCGCCGTCGCGCTCGCCGTGGCTGCACTGCTGCTGGGCGGCCCGGCTGTCGCGACCGCCAGCACCCTCACGTCGGGCGGCACTTGCACTTCCGGCGGCACTCTCAGCCCGGTCGGCCAGAACACGCCCGGCAATACCACGGCAGGCCCGACCGACGGTTCTGGCACCTTTTCGCTCGTCGCGGGCTGTAACGCGAGCGGCAACAATCAACTGGCCGCGACGGTTTACGGCACCTACTCCCAGGTCACCGGCACCGGCGGCTCGGCATTCGGTTTCCAAAGCTCGGCGGCTATGTGGGGCCTGGCGGCCGGCCTCAACTCGACCGCAAGCGGCACCTCGGCGACCGCCGTCGGCTTCGGCAGCACGGCCAGCGCGCTGAACTCGGTCGCGATCGGCGGCGCGGGCGGCAATGGTACGACCCCGCTTTCGCCGGCCAGCGCGATCATCGCATCGGG
>NZ_JAAGNW010000067.1:0-401 GCF_010645215.1 Burkholderia multivorans
GTTCAGCCCGCGATGTCCGCAACGTGCAGCACCAGCTTGGTCTTCGCCTCGCCCGTTTGAACGAGATCGAGCGCCCGCGCCGCCTGCTCCAGCGGAACAGCGTCGAAGCGCGGTACGCGCAGCGCGCGTCGGTCGAGCCGTTCCGCGATCCGGCCGAGCGTCTCGCCGCTCGGCATCCGGCTGTAGGTCGACGTCGTGCGCAGGCCGCGCCGGGCGGCTTCGGCGGCCGTCGCGGCCAGCCGTTCGGCGTCGCCGGACACGAGCGTCATGATGGTCACCAGCGTGCCGCCCGGCGCCAGCAGATCGAGTGCGGCGGGCAGCGTCGCGCCGCCGACCGCGTCGAGCACGAGATCGACGCCGCCCGGCGTCCACGCGCGCACCGCCGCCGCGATGTCGGGCGC
>NZ_JAAGNW010000067.1:411-6277 GCF_010645215.1 Burkholderia multivorans
GCGCGGTAGTCGATGGCGGCCGCCGCGCCGAGCGCTTCGACCGTCTCCCGGTTGCGTGCCGAACACGTCGCCGCGACGCGCGCGCCGGCCTGTACCGCGAGCTGGATCGCGAACGTACCGACCGCACCGGCGCCGCCGTGCACCAGCACGGTCTGGCCCGCCTCCAGCCCGCCGTCGTCGAACAGGCCGGCCCACGCGGCGAGCGCGGGCGTCGGCACCGTGGCCGCTGCCGCGAAGCTCACGGCGTCGGGCAGCCGCACGACCGAGTCGTGACGCACCGCGACGTATTCCGCATACGCGCCCCAGCGCCCCGCGCCGACATCGGTCTGCGCGAACACGCGCATGCCCGGTTCGAAGCCGGTGACGTCCCCGCCGACTGCCTCGACGACGCCGGCCGCATCGAAGCCGATCACGAACGGAAACGTGTAGGTCATGAATGCGCCGAGATAGCCTTCGCGGCACTTCCAGTCGGCGGGATTGACGCCCGCGTACGCGACGCGGATCAGCACGTCGCCGGGGCCCGGGCGCGGCATGGGCGCGTCGGCCAGCCGCAGTACGTCGGCAGCGCCGACGCGGTCGATCAGGAGGGCTCGCATCGTGGTGTCTCCAGCTTATTCATCGATGGATTCAAGCGACGACGCGCACTGCGCGTCACGCTGCCGTGTCGGCCAGCAGGCTCGACGCGAGCGGACAGAACGCATGCGAGATCGCATCGACTATCCAGTCGGGGCTTTCGGCGTCGAACCGGCGGTCGACCCAGCCCCAGTGATACGGGTGCATCAGGTACTCGCCGAGCAGATCGTCGACGCGCGCGAACTCCTGCTGCCACACGTGCGTCCACGCGCCCGGCGTCGCGATCCGGCTGAGCCGCCAGTTGCGGATGCCGGGCATGAACGCGGGCATCCGCAGCAGATCGCGCTCCAGCCCGGCCACCTGCGAATCGTTCGCCTGGGGACGCACGCGCAGCATCAGCGTGCGCCACACGCCGTCGCGCAGCGCCGGCTCGCGCAGGCCGCCGCCGATCGCGACGCAGGCCGCGCCGTCGATGCGCGCGACGCCCGGCACCTGCGCCAGCGCGGCGAAGCCCGTTGCGGGAAGCGGCGCATTGCCGTCGCGCAGCACGTCGAGCGTGTAATCGCCCGCGTCCCAGCTGCCTTCCAGGTTGCGCGCCAGCGCGATGCGCGTCGTGCCGGCCAGCGCCTGCGCAGCCGCGTGCAACGCTCGCCCGACCTGCTGCGCGTCGCGTGTGCCGGAGACGAACACCTGCGCCGTGTCATGCCGCATGGTCAGCCTCCGTCAGCGCCGGCAACGGCGCGTCGGCGTCCGTCATCACATGGCGCCGGCGCGCGTCGCACAGCGCCGCGACGGCCGCCCAGAATGCGATCACGTCGATATCCGTCAGCGCGCGCATCCGGTAATAGGCCGGCGCGTCCGCGATGTGCCAGGTCAGCCACAGCGTGCACGGCTGCCCCGGCACTGCGACGGGCGGCGACACCCAGCGGCCGGCCGCCGTCAGCCCGCGCGCCGCGTGGCCCGGCAGGTAGCGGTCGCGCAGCAGCGCCAGCACGGCGGGAATGCGTTCGGGCGCGAGCGTGATTTCATCTACGATCCGGATCATTCGTCGTCCCTGGTCGTGCGTGGCGGAATGCCGGGTCGGCCTACGCCGTTGCGGCGAGGCCGCGGGCGGCCGGTGTGGCTAGCATTGTTGCGCGGCGGCGGTTTGCCGACCCCTATCGCTCCGCTCACCATTCCCTGTCACGCCGATCAGAACGGGAGACTCATGACACGCCATGCGTTGCCGACGAGCGGCCGCCTCCTGCCGGGCCTTCGTGCACGCCTGCTGAGCGAACTGGCGCGCATCGGCGCGCCGTGCGCCGGGCCGGATGCCCTGCATGCCGCCGGCGTGGCGACGCCCGGCGTGGCGACGCCCGACACGTTCATCACGCTGTACCGCGATGCGATCGAACGGCTCGAAGCGCAGATCGCGCGCGGCGAAGGGCACCCGCCGATGCGCAAACTGGAAGTCGACCTGATGTGCCGCTGCCTGCTGAGCTGCGCGACGCTGGCCGACGCGATCCGCCGCGCGGGCGAATTCTGCGACATGCTGCAGCCGCGAGCCGGCCTGCTGACGCTCATGGTGCGCGACGGATGCGCCGCGTTCCGGATGGATTCGCTGCGCCGCACGCGCAGCCCGGCCGCCTGCCTCGTCGACCTCACGGGGCTGTTCTGCTACCTGCAGTTGTTCGGCTGGCTGACCGGTCGGCCGCTGCGGCCGACCGGCGTCTGGCTCGGCCATGCGCGCCGCGAGGATGCCATGCCGCTGCTCGGGCTGTTCAATGCGCCGGTCGACGTCGGCCGGGCCACCTACGGCTTCGCCTTCGAGGCGGCGCGGCTCGGCGACCGCGTGATCCGGCAGCCGGCCGAGCTTGACGCGTTTCTCGTCGATTTTCCGTTTCGCCTGATCGATGCGGAGCCCGTCGTCGTGTCATGGGCGCAGCAGGTGCGCGGCTTTCTCGACGCGGCGCTGGCGCGCGAGCATGCCTTGCCGGCGCTCGCGGGGCTGGCTGCGTGGCTCGGCGTCAGCGAGGCGACGCTGAGGCGGCGGCTGATGGACGAAGGCACCGGTTATCACGCATTGCGGGAACAGTGCCTGGCCGAGGCCGCGCAACGCTGCCTGCGCGAGTCGGACTGGCCGGTCGCGCGCATCGCCGCGCATCGCGGCTTCGGCGGCGAGGAAGCATTCCGGCGCGCGTTCGTGCGATGGACGGGCATCGCGCCGAGCCGGTTCCGGCGGGACATACGTTCGGGATGCGAATCGGAACGGCCCGGTACTACGTTTCATCCGTCCTGACACACTGTGCGCGGCACCGATCGAAAGCTTGTCGAAGGATTTCGGTGTGCACCGACGTTCTTCGTATCTTTGCCCGCGCTCACGTGAGCGAGGATGTCGTACCTCGGTGGCGTGCCGGTCGCGATGCTGCTGCGCGGGGACCGTCGGATGGAAGCGGGGGCGACCGCGGTGCGGGCGGCGTTCGCGTCACGGCTGAATCGCAGGGGGCTGCAGATGTGCGGCCGCGCCGGCGCGAGCCGGGCGGCCGCGCGGGTGTTACATCACCCGCTTCAGGAACACGACGTTGGGCGGGGCGCCCGGGATCGGGCCGTCGCCGAAATAACCGCACTTCGACATATCGGTGGCGTAGCCGACGGGATTCCAATTGGACGGCCACGAATAATTCCAGCAGGCGGAAAAACTCGAACCGACCGGCATGTTGTTGAAGTAAGTCATTTCCTGCCAATTGGGCCCAGGAAGTCCGCCCGGCGGAATGCAGGTCGGATTGCTGCGCTGATTGGTGACGATCCAGCCCGAAGTGATCTGGGCGGGAAAACCGGGAATCACGCCGGTGCGGTAATTGTAGAGACACGCGGAGACGGTGGGCGCGCCGTTCTGGCCGATGCCCGGTGTCAGGCCGACGGCGGCGGGATTGGGAATCCCGGGGAGCGCCTGCGCGTAGAGCGGGCTCGCGTGCAGACAGCATGCGGCGAGTGCGACGTATATACCTCGGAATGACTTGTGATGAATTTTCATGGGCCAGCCCCTTATATGATTGATCGTATAAAGCGACTTCGGCGCCTCCGGTGTTTTTGTGCGGAGGTAGGAGGCGATTGATTGTAATGGCGGATTTCGTTTTAAAGTCGGTATTTGTTTGATTGGGCAGATGTTTTTGATTTGAAATTGTTTAATGAAATGAATTGAACGTCGCGAATGATGATGCTGGCGAGTGAGCGATGCTTCGGCTGTCGAGTCGACGCTTCGCCCGCCGCGAGATGGATGTGCAGGGATTGCCGAAGATGAAGGCGCGCAGGGTGAATGACTTGGGCGCTGAGGTCGGGCGTGGTACGTATGCCGCGCGGTGCGATCCCGGTGATTTTCCCCGCGCAGGAACTGCGCGATCCACGGTTCGGCTTCTCGTCGAAGAAACGGCGGGGATCGCGCGGACACATCACTTCTACTACGGGGCAGGCTGTCGAAAGGTCAGGCGGGCGTCATGTGTGGCGGGGCAGGCGATGCCGTGGCATCGCGGCGGCATTCCGCCAGCGCGCCGTCCCGCCGGAACGGGAGCGGCTTGCAGGTATCCGATGACTCTCCGTACTTCAGGCGCAGCATCATCCGCCATCGGCCAGGGCGGCCACCAGATTGAAACGGAACAGGCTCACTCGGCCTCGTCCCAGGGCGCGGCGTCGCAGGCCAATCATCAATCGTCGCTGCCGAGGCGGGCCAGTTTCAAGCTCGACGGCATCACGGCGTTCCGGAGCGCGACCACCGCGAAGGGCGCCGTGGTCGCCGAAAACAGCATCGGCAAGGCGCCAAGCGCCGAGACGGACGCCGATGCGAAGCTCTGCTACCCCAACATCAGCTCGTGCCTGACGGTGACGGGGCTTACCCGCGACGGCAGCCTGCGCGGCGGCCACGTGACCACGGTGCGCGGGCTCAATAAGGAAACGTTGGATACCTTGTCGACGAAGATCGGCGCGGACGAATGCACGAAATTCGTGGTGGCGGGGCCGATCGACAATATCAAGAAGCGGACGACGGACACCGAAGTCGACAGCCGCAAGAAAATCACGTCGCTGCTGCAACAAAAGTCACCGGGTGCGGAAGTTCGTTATCTGGATACGACCCAGCGCGCCGCGCCTTACGCCATCTATGTCGGACGCGAGCAACAAGGGGCCGGCGCACCGCGGCTTCAGGTTCATGTTCAAGACGGGACCGGCGCTGTGCCGGGCAGCGCGGAACTGCCGGCTACCGCCACCGCGATTCCTGACGGTGACCTCAAGCGACGAGACCCGGGCCTGTTCTGACTCGGCGCAAGCGGGGCCGAACGGCCGGACCACGAAAAAGCCCGCGACCGTCACGGCTCGCGGGCTTCAGGCGGGCTGGCCGGCTGTGCCGGCCGGTGTTCAGACGTTGAACAGGGGGCGTTCATCACGTCGCCGTCGGCCGGCGGACGCCGGCCGGGCCATTTTGGGGCAAGCGGGTGTGTCAATGCAGGTGGTCCGGCAGCAGCGTGCGGCATTGAAAGTGTGAGCAAAAAATCGAACTCGTCTGGTTTTATCCACGACAACCACTTCATACATTGATTACTTCGACAATCGGAGGAAATCGATGCGCGGATCGATTTGGCATGCTTTTTCATGCGGCCGAATTCAGAAACGAGATCGTAGGTTCGTTCCTGAATACAGGGTGCACCTTTGCGTGTTCGCCGTATCGAGGCTCGGACAATGAGCCGCTGGCCGATATCCCGTGTACGCGTGGCATTTCACGCTTGTGACGGGTTCCCGTTGCAGGGTACGTATTTTCCGGCGGCCTTGCCCACGTGCTTCCCTGTGCTCATTTGCCCTGCAACAGGCCTGCGTCAATCGTTTTATTTTCCGTTCGCGGACTGGTTGTGTGCCACGGGGCATCCCGTATTCGTATTCGATTACCGAGGGATGGGGGCGTCGCTCGACGTATGCCATGTTCGTCAGTCGCGCGCGCGCAAACAAGACTGGGGTCAGCTTGACATGCCCGCCGCGCTTGACTGGCTTCTTCGGGAAAGCGGTGCGAGCGAAGCGCATCTGGTCGGTCACAGCGCCGGTGCGCAGCTGGTCGGCCTGATGCCGAATCACGCGTCGATCCGTTCGCTGTGTGCGATTTCCGCGTCATCCGGATACGTCGGCAACATCCGGTGGCCGAAGCGAATGGCTGCGTTGCTGCTGGCGAATCTCTACGTTCCGGTCACGGCACGCCTGCTGGGCTACGTGCCTGCCAGGGTGCTCGGCTGGGGCGACGATCTGCCCGCAAGCGTCGGGCTTCAGTGGGCGCGAT
>NZ_JAAGNW010000067.1:6287-21113 GCF_010645215.1 Burkholderia multivorans
CCGAAAAGCTGCGATGGTCGGGCAATCGGTCACGTCGGCATGTTCCGTCGCCAGCATGCGTCGCTGTGGCCGGAACTCACCCGAGCATTGCAAGGCTGACGCTTAGGCGTATTCGCGTCCTCGTATCAGGAGATCAGGGTGGACGACTCAATCGGCATGAAGGCGCGCTTCAGAGCAGTCAGAAACGAAGCAAAGGAGACGCGCGCATCGCTTTACCATCTCACGAATCAATGCAACTTGCGCTGCAAGGGGTGTTGGTTCTTCGAAAACGAATTCGACGTCGCGTCGAATGAGTTGAACGACACGTCGCGTCTCGAGGCGCGCATGAAGGAGGAGGCCGCGCGCGGGATCAATGCGCCTTTGCTGATAGGCGGCGAGCCCGCGTTATTTCTGGATCGAATCAGCGTGTTCAGGAAATACATGCCGAAGGTGTCTGTTTCGACAAACGGCCTTCGACGGATCCCTTACGTAGGTTTCGAGGATGTCACCATTGCGATCTCGGTGTTCGGTGGCGGGCCGCTCGGCGACGAGTTACGCGCGATCGGGCCGAATGGAAAGCGTTTCACCGGCCTGTTTGACAAGGCGCTGGCGAATTATCGCGACGACGAGCGGGCAGGTTTCGTCTATGCCGTGTCGATCGACGGAATTGCTTATATCGAAGAAACGGTGCGCAAGATCCGAGATAATGGAAATCGTCTGTTGTTCAATTATTACAGCCCGTACGATGATGCCGGGCCACTTCGCCGGTGTGGTGAGGAACAACTCCTGAACCTGCTGCTCGAATTGAAGGCCAAGTACCCCGAAACCGTGGCGAGCCATCCGTACTACCTGGCTGCGCTCATGCGCGGGGAAACGGCGTGGGGAACGTTCGGCTATGCCAGTTGCCCGAGTGTCTGTGAAGGTCATCCGCAGAACGCGGAACGGTTCGCTTCAGGGTGGCCCGCGCTGCCGAAATTCAACGCGTATCGTGCAGACCTGCATACGCTTGCGCGTTGCTGTACTTCAGGCGCGTGCGCGAAGTGTCGCGACAGTCAGGCCGTGATGTCGTGGTTGCTGGTTAACGCCAAGCATGTGCTGCAGGAAACCGATGGACTTAGAACGTGGACCGAGGTCGCGGAGAGTTATTTCAGCCAGTTCGTCTGGTCAAGCTACCATCCGCGCAACCGTATTGGGCGCATGTCGGACTGCACGGTGCAGTAACACGATGCAATCGCTGGAATCGAAAAGAAAAAGCCCGCAGAAACTGCGGGCTTTTTGCATGGGTATCGAGGCAGCGATCAGACGTTGAACAGGAAGTTCATCACGTCGCCGTCGTGCACGACATACTCCTTGCCTTCCGCGCGCATCTTGCCGGCTTCCTTTGCACCCTGCTCGCCCTTGAACGCGACATAGTCGTCGAACGAGATCGTCTGGGCGCGGATGAAGCCGCGCTCGAAGTCGGTGTGGATCACGCCCGCCGCCTGCGGCGCGGTGTCGCCGATGTGGATCGTCCACGCGCGCACTTCCTTCACGCCGGCGGTGAAGTAGGTCTGCAGGCCCAGCAGCTTGAAGCCTGCACGGATCACGCGGTCGAGGCCCGGCTCGGCCATGCCCATGTCGGCGAGGAACGCTTCCTTGTCCGCGTCGTCGAGGTCGGCGATCTCGGCTTCGATCGCCGCGCACACCGCGACCACGGGCGCGTGCTCGCTTTCCGCGTACTTGCGCACGGCGTCGAGGTGGGGATTGTTCTCGAAGCCGTCGTCCTTCACGTTCGCGACGTACATCGTCGGCTTCGCGGTGATCAGGCAGAACGGCTTGAGCAGCGCCTGCTCGTCGTCGGACAGCGCGAGGCCGCGGGCCGCCTTGCCCTGGTCGAGTTGCGCGCGCACCTTCTCGAGCACCGCGACGAGCTTCCCGGCTTCCTTGTCGTTGCCCGATTTCGCGGCCTTCGAGTAACGCGTGAGCGCTTTCTCGACGGTGCCGAGGTCGGCGAGCGCGAGTTCGGTGTTGATCACCTCGATGTCGTCGATCGGGCTCACCTTGCCGGCGACGTGGATGACGTTCTCGTCCTCGAAGCAGCGCACGACGTGCGTGATCGCGTCGGTTTCGCGGATGTTCGCGAGGAACTGGTTGCCGAGGCCTTCACCCTTGCTCGCGCCCGCGACGAGGCCCGCGCTGTCGACGAACTCGACCACCGCCGGCACGACGCGCTCGGGCTTGACGATCTCGGAGAGCGCCTTCAGGCGCGTATCCGGCACTTCGACGATGCCGACGTTCGGCTCGATCGTGCAGAACGGGTAGTTCTCGGCGGCGATGCCGGCCTTGGTCAGTGCGTTGAACAGGGTGGACTTGCCGACGTTGGGCAGGCCGACGATGCCGCATTTGAGGCTCATGGGAAACCTTTCTCAATCAGTGGGTGGCCGCGGGCGCGTGGCGGGTGCCGCCGATGGGGGCGGACCGCGGAGACAAGCCGCAGCGTGGATCCGGACGCGAGGCGGGCGGCGCGCGGCGGGCATCGGCCCGGGGCCCGCGCAGGTCCTGCACTCGAAAACGGCAATTGTAACGCGTCCGAGGGGGCGAATCGGCGGCGGCGCGCCGACTTGGCCGTGCGGAATGGACGTCCGGGCGCCCGGCAAGGGGCGTGCAGGGTCGCAGGGCGATTGGCGGGCGGATGCGGGGGAGGCGCTGCGGGGCAACCGGCGGGGCGCGGCAAACCCGATCCATACGGACCGCGGGTGCCGCGGCTTGCCTCAATCCGCGCCGCGCCGGTCGGCGAGCGCCGCCTGGCAGTCGTCGAGCACCAGTGCGACGAGCCGGGCGTCGAGATTCAGGTCGTCGGTATGCTTGTGGGCGATGTCGAGCGCGATCGCGGCGAGCTTGGCGAGGGTCAGCCAGTCGGCTTCCCGCAGATGGCGGTCGAGCCACTTGTGCGCGGCCTGGACCTGGAAGCCGGCGGCGGGCCACGTCTCGTTCAGGTAGTAGGCGCCGAGATTGCCGATCGTGAGCCAGCACAGCAGCTCGACGCGATCACGTTGGCTGAGGTTCGGGTGGACATCGCTCATGGCCATGCTCACGACAGAGGTTGGGAAGCGCGCTCCGGCAGCGGCCGCGCGGCTCCGACACTAAAACGATAGCACGCCGTGAACGACATCATGCACCCGGGACAACTACCATGCCGCCGTGCGCCGCCCGGGCTCAGTACCGGTAGTAGTCGTCGCGATGATGATAGTAGCCGCCTTCCGGCACCACGATGCACCCGCCCAGCACGCTGCCCAGCACGATCGCCAGCGCAGCGAGAACCGCAATCCGTTTCATGGGGACCTCCCGTCGTTTGATGCGCTCAATGTAGCGACGGCCCCGATGACAAGCGGTGTGCGTTTGTAAGGAAAAGTGTGGCGTGTAATGGGCGTCCGAGCGCCGCCGGGAGGCCGCGCCCGGCGCGGTTACCGTTGCAACCGCCGCGTAGGACGGGATGCGGCCGCGACCTGCGGGTTCCCCTGATTTCCCGCAAACGCGCGGGCCGGAAAGGCCCGGAACGCCCGGCTATAATGCCCGCCATGACTGCCCATCACCAGAATTTCGACGTCGCCGTGGTCGGCGGCGGGCTCGTCGGCAAGACGGCCGCGCTCGCGTTGACCCAGGCCGGCTACAAGACCGCGCTGCTCGCGCAGTACGCGACGCCCCGTCCGGCGGATCTCGCGTTCGATTCCCGCATCTACGCCTTGTCGGCCAGCTCGCAGGCGCTGCTGGAGCGGCTGCGCGTCTGGCAGGCGCTCGATCACGCGCGGCTCGCGCCGGTGCACGACATGCGCGTCTACGGCGATGCGCAGGCCGAACTGCATTTCTCCGCGTTCCAGGCGTCGGTGCCGCAGCTCGCGTGGATCGGCGAGTCGACGCTCGTCGAGACCGCGCTCGACGCCGCGCTGCGCTTCCAGCCGAATCTCACTTGGCTCGATACGCGCGCGCAGGGCTTCGACGTGAAGCCGGGCGGCGCCTCGCTCGCGCTCGCGAACGGCAACGTGATCGAGGCCGATCTGCTGGTCGGCGCGGACGGCGCGCATTCGTGGGTCCGTGCGCAGATCGGCTCGAAGGTCGAGCGTCGCGATTACCGGCAGACCGGGGTGGTCGCCAATTTCAAGGCGTCGCTGCCGCACCGCGAGACCGCCTACCAGTGGTTCCGCGACGGCGAGATCATCGCGTTGCTGCCGCTGCCCGACGGCCACGTGTCGCTCGTCTGGTCTGCGCAGACCGCGCACGCGGACGCGTTGCTCGCGCTCGAGCCGGCCCAGCTTGCGGCCGAAGTCGAGCGCGTCACGCCTCGCCAGCTCGGCGCGCTCGAGTGCGTGACGCCCGCGCAGGGCTTCCCGCTCGCGCTGCAGACGGTCGACCGGCTGATCGCGCCGCGCGTCGCGCTGGTCGGCGACGCCGCGCACCTGATCCATCCGCTCGCGGGCCAGGGCATGAACCTCGGGCTGCGCGACGTCGCCGCGCTGGCCGATACGATCGCCGGCAAGGAAGCGTTCCGCGATCTCGGCGACACCGTGCTCCTGCGCCGCTACGAGCGTGCGCGCCGCGAGGACATCCGTGCGCTGATGCTCGCGACCGACGGCCTGCAGCGGCTGTTCTCGCTGCCCGGCACGCTCGCGCGGGTGGCACGCAACACCGGCATGGCGCTCGTCGGCGCGCAGCCGCTCGTCAAGCGCTGGCTCGTCGCCTCGGCGCTCGGCTGAGCGCCGGGCGAACCTTCGGCGCCGCCTTCGGTCGGACACTGTCTTGCCGTCGTCGTACACTGTGGCGGTATCCCGATCGATCCGAAGGAAATTTGCATGAAAAAAACGATTCGTATCGCCGCGCTGGTGCTGGCGGTTGCTTCGGCAACCCTCGGCTGCACCGCGCAGGCCGATCAGACCACCGACAAGCTCAAGGCGACGCTGCAGGCGCGCCTCGGCAGCGAGGCCCAGATCAAGAGCGTGGCCAAGGCGCCCGTCGCCGGCCTCTACGAAGTCAACCTCGGTTCGCAGATCGTCTATAGCGACGCGACGGGCGACTACATGCTGCTCGGCGACCTGGTCGACACCAAGTCCCGCAAGAACCTGACCGAAGCGCGCCTGTCGGAACTCAACAAGATCGATTTCGCGAGCCTGCCGCTCGCGAACGCGATCAAGGTCGTCAAGGGCAACGGCGCGCGCAAGATCGCGGTGTTCTCCGATCCGAACTGCCCGTACTGCAAGAAGCTCGAAACGACCCTCAAATCGGTCGACAACGTGACGGTCTACACGTTCCTGTACCCGGTGCTGTCGCCCGACTCGACGGTGAAGTCGAAGTCGATCTGGTGCGCGACCGATCGCGTGAAGACCTGGGAAGCGTGGATGCTCGACCATCGCGCGCCGAGCGGCGCGGCCGCCTGCGACACCAGCGCGCTCGAGAAGAACCTCGCGCTCGGCCGCGGCATGAACGTGGTCGGCACGCCGACGATCTTCCTCGCCGACGGCACCCGCCTGCCGGGCGCCGTCTCTGCCGACCAACTGAATCAGGCGCTGTCCACCGTGAAGTGACGCGGGGCCTCGCGCCCGCGTCGCCGCAGAGGCGCTGGCGATTCGCCAGCGCCTTTTTCGCATTCGATCCGTTTTCCCCGACCGATTTCCAAGATGAAGCCGATTCGTTACACGATCGTTCCGAAAGATCCCGCCGCCCACCTGTTCGAGGTCACGCTCACCGTCGACGCGCCGGATCCGGCCGGCCAGCGGTTCACGTTGCCCGTGTGGATTCCCGGCAGCTACATGGTGCGCGAGTTCGCGCGCAACATCGTGACCCTGCGCGCGTTCAACGACGCGGGCCGCAAGGTCGCGATCGCGAAGACCGACAAGCAGACCTGGCTCGCCGCACCGGTGCAGGGCGCGCTCACGCTGCGCTATGACGTGTACGCGTGGGACCTGTCGGTGCGCGCCGCGCATCTCGACGACACCGGCGGCTTCTTCAACGGCACCAGCGTGTTCCTCGCGGTCGCCGGGCGCGAGGACGCGCCGTGCAGCGTCGAGATCCTGCGCCCGGCCGGCGATACCGGCCGCCGCTGGCGCGTCGCGACGGCGCTGACGGAGGCGCGCGGTACGAAGCGGCACGGCTTCGGCGTCTACCGGGCGGACAACTACGACGAACTGATCGATCATCCGGTGACGCTCGGCGAATTCGCGCTCGCGAGCTTCGAGGCCCACGGCGTGCCGCACGACGTGGTGATCGCCGGACGCGTGGCGGCGCTCGATATCGAGCGCCTCGCGGCCGACCTCAAGCGGGTGTGCGAGGCGCAGATCGCACTGTTCGAGCCGAAGTCGCGGCGCGCGCCGATGGCGCGCTACGTGTTCATGACGCAGGCCGTCAGCGACGGCTACGGCGGCCTCGCGCGGCGCGCGTCGACCGCGCTGATCTGCAACCGCGCCGACCTGCCGGTGAAGGGGCGGCCCGAGACGAGCGAGGGCTACCGCACCTATCTCGGCCTGTGCAGCCACGAGTATTTCCATACGTGGAACGTGAAGCGGATCAAGCCGGCGGCGTTCGCGCCGTACGATCTGTCGACCGAGAACTACACCTCGCTGCTGTGGCTGTTCGAGGGTTTCACGTCGTACTACGACGACCTGATGCTGGTGCGCGCGGGGCTGATCACGCAGGCCGAGTATTTTTCGCTGCTGGGCCGCACGATCGGCGGCGTGCGGCGCGGCGCCGGGCGGCTCAAGCAGAGCGTCGCGGAAAGCTCGTTCGATACGTGGATCAAGTACTACCGACAGGACGAGAACGCGACCAACGCGATCGTCAGCTATTACACGAAGGGCTCGCTCGTCGCGCTCGCGTTCGATCTCGCGATCCGCGCCCAGACCCGCAACCGCAAGTCGCTCGACGACGTGATGCGGCTCCTGTGGCAGCGCTACGGCCGCGACTTCTATCACGGCAAGCCGCACGGCGTGGGCGAGGACGAGGTCGAGGCGCTGATCGCGGAAGCGACCGGCGTGACGCTCGGCCGGCTCTATGCCGACGCGGTCGAGGGCACGCGCGACCTGCCGCTCGATACGCTGTTCGCGCCGTTCGGCGTGACGCTCGCGGCCGATACCGGTGCGAGCGGCGACGTCGCGCCGAAGCCGACCCTGGGCGCGCGCGTGCGCGGCGGCGCGGACTGCACGCTGGCGGCCGTCTACGAGGGCGGGGCGGCGCACCGCGCGGGCCTGTCGGCCGGCGACGTGCTGGTCGCGCTCGAGGGCCTGAGGATAACGGGGTCGAATCTCGATGCACTGCTCGCGCGCTTCCGGCCGGGCGACAAGGTGGAACTGCACGCTTTCCGTCGCGACGAGCTGCGCACCGTGCGGCTCAAGCTGGACGGGCCGGAAATCCTGCGCTACCGGCTTGGCGCGCAGGACAAGCCTGCCGCGCAGCGGACGGCCCGGGAGGCCTGGCTGGGCGCATGACCGGCCGCCCGGCGGCGGCGGATTGTTCTGCTGGTGCAACAATCCGTCGTTACCGGGGCGCTTTTTCCGGATGGGGGACGTGCGCACAATGGCGTCACTCGCGCTGATACGGCGCAACCCCAACGGAGCCCGACATGACGACCATCCTGCAAATCAATTCCGCCGCCCGCTCGCAAGGCGCGCAATCCACGCTGCTTGCCGACGAATTGACGGCCAAGCTGCAACAATCGAATCCCGGCGCCACGGTGACGGTGCGCAACCTGCTCGCCGATGCGCTGCCGCATCTCGACGACGCGGTGCTCGGCGCATTCTTCACGCCGGTGGAGCAGCGCAGCGCGGAACAGAGCGCGATCGTCGCGAAGAGCGACGCGCTGATCGACGAACTGCGCGCGGCCGACGTGATCGTGCTCGGCGCGCCGCTGTACAACTTCGGCGTGTCGTCGCAGCTGAAGACCTATTTCGACTGGATCGCACGCGCCGGCGTGACGTTCCGCTACACGGCGAACGGTCCGGAAGGGCTGATCACGGGCAAGAAGGTGTACGTGGTGTCGGCGCGCGGCGGCAAGTACGCGGGCACGCCGAACGATACCCAGACGCCGTACCTGACGACCTTCCTCGGCTTCATCGGCATGACCGACGTGAGCTTCATCTACGCGGAAGGCCTGAATCTCGGGCCGGAATCGGCAAGCGCCTCGCTGGCCGGCGCGCGCGAGGCGATCGCCGCGCTCTGAGCCCGGGGGCGCCGCATCAATGAAAAACGCCGCACACCGGAAGGTG
This sequence comes from Burkholderia multivorans, assembly GCF_010645215.1. Taxonomy (GTDB): domain Bacteria; phylum Pseudomonadota; class Gammaproteobacteria; order Burkholderiales; family Burkholderiaceae; genus Burkholderia; species Burkholderia multivorans_A. Next base: position 14,495 of record NZ_JAAGNW010000067.1, read on the forward strand.
CGCGGCGTTTTTCGTTTCGGCCGCGCCGTTTCAGGCGAGCGTCGCCGCCTGTTCCGGCAGCCGCCAGTCGATCGGTGTGCGACCCTGCGCGCCGAGATAGTCGTTCGCGAGCGCGAAGTGGCCGCAGCCGCGGAAGCCGCGATGCGCGGACAGCGGCGACGGATGCGGCGCCTCGAACACGCAATGCGCGTGCGGATCGAACAGCGCGCGCTTGGCCTGCGCGTGCGCGCCCCACAGCATGAACACGAGCCCGCGATGACGCCGCGCGAGTTCGCGGATCAGCGTGTCGGTGCACGGCTCCCAGCCGCGCTTCGCGTGGCTCGCCGCGGCGGCCTTCTCGACCGTCAGCACCGTGTTGAGCAGCAGCACGCCCTGGCGCGCCCAGGTGTCGAGGCAGCCGTGGCGCGGCGCTTCATGGCCGCAGTTCGCGGCGATTTCCTTGAAGATGTTGCGCAGCGACGGCGGCGGCCGCACCCCGGGCGGCACCGAGAACGCCAGACCGTGCGCCTGCGGCGTGCCGTGGTCGTCGCCGTGGTACGGATCCTGGCCGAGGATCACGACCTTCACGTCGTCGGGGCTCGTGAGCCGCAGCGCGCGGAACACGTCGTCCGGATAGATCGTCTTGCCGGCCGCGCGTTCTTGGTCGACGAAGCGGCACAGCGGCGCGTAGGCCTCGCTGTCGATGAAGGAACCGAGCAGCGCGTGCCACGCGGGCGGCAGCGCGTCGAACTGGGCGGCGAGCGATGCGGCCGCCGGCGTGGCGGCGGCGGGCGAATCGAAGAGCGACGGTTGTTGCATCGGATCGGAAACGGAACGGTGAGGGATATGGAACGCGCCGCGTCAGCCGCGCAGCTGGTAGCCGCGCTGCGCCTTGCTCTGGTTGTCGGGCGCGAGACCGGGCAGGGCGGCGGCGAGTTCGGCGGCGAGCGCGCGCAGCGCCGCCGTGTCGCCGTCGAGGAGTTCCAGCTCGATTTCGCAGATCGGCGCGCGGCGGGTGTCGCCGTCGACCTGTGCGGTGACCTCGCCGAGGTCGAGCGCGGCCTCGATACGCGCGAGCGGCGTGTCGATCTGCCACAGGGTGCGCGAGAAATCGGTGCGGAACAGCGCGATCAACGCGGGCGCGGCGCTGCGCAGCGCGGCCGCGGCGGCCGGGACATCGCACGCGGCGCGCAGCGTGTCGATCTCCAGCTGGTCGCGCGCGACCGGCATTTCCCATTCATGCCGCCGGTGCAGCCCGTGCTCGGCTTCGCCGACCGTCTTGTAGGTCTGCAGCCAGCCTTGCGGCGCGAGCCGCAGGCGCACCGCGCTCTTGGCGCGGGCGAGCGCGAGGTCGGGCGTGTCGAAGTACAGATTGGACAGCGTGATGTCGCGGCCCGCCTGCTCCGCGCGCACGTCGAGCCAGCGCCGCGCCGCGTCGATCAGCCCCGACGGGAGCGCGAGCTTGATTTCCTGTTCGATGGCCATCGCGCGGCGCTCAGAAGAACATCCGCGCGAGTTCCTCGCCCGGCTGCTCGGCGCGCATGAACGCTTCGCCGACGAGGAAGGTGCGCACCTGGGCCGCCAGCATCCGCTCGACGTCTGCGCGCGCCAGGATGCCGGACTCGGTCACGACGATGCGGTCGGCGGGAATCATGTCGAGCATGCCGAGCGTCGTGTCGATCGTGGTCTCGAAGGTGCGCAGGTTGCGGTTGTTGATGCCGAGAAGCGGCGTCTTCAGCGTGAGCGCCTCGGTCAGCTCGGCGCGATCGTGCACTTCCACCAGCACCGCGAGCCCGAGCGAGTGCGCGTAGGCTTCGAGATCCTGCATGGTCGGCGTATCGAGCGCGGCGGCGATCAGCAGGATCGCGTCGGCGCCCATCGCGCGCGCTTCGAGGATCTGGTAAGGATCGACGATGAAATCCTTGCGCAGCACCGGCAGGTCGCAGGCGGCGCGCGCTTCTTCCAGATAGCGGGCGCTGCCCTGGAAGAACTGCTCGTCGGTCAGCACCGACAGGCAGACCGCGCCGTGCGCCGCGTAGGCACGGGCGATGTCGGCCGGCACGAAGTGTTCGCGCAGCACGCCTTTCGACGGGCTGGCCTTCTTCACTTCGGCGATCACGGCGGGGTGTCCCGCCGCGTGCTTGGCGCGCAGCGCGCCGACGAAATCGCGGTGCGGGCGCGCCGATGCTTCGAGCTTCAGCGCTTCGAGCGGCGTGCTGCGCAGCGCGGCGGCGATTTCTTCGCGCTTGACGGCGATGATTCGGTCGAGGATGTCGCTCATGGGAGTCTCGTGCGTAAATCCGGTTCGAAGAAGGGCGCGCGTTCAGCGCGCGAGCTGCTGCGTGAAGCGCACCAGCTCGTCGACTTTCGCGCGGGCCTGGCCGCTCGCGATCGCTTCGCGCGCGAGCTGGATGCCGTCCGCAATCGACGCCGCGACGTTGGCCGCATAGAGCGCGGTGCCGGCGTTGAGCGTGACGATCTCGCGCGCGACGCCGGGCTTGTTGCCGAGCGCCTCGAGCAGCATGGTACGCGATTCGTCCGCGTTCTCGACCTTGAGGGTCCGGTTCGACACCATCTGCAGGCCGAAGTCCTCGGGATGGATCTCGTATTCATGCACCAGGCCGTCGCGCAGCTCGCCCACGAGCGTGGCGGCGCCGAGCGACACCTCGTCCATCCCGTCCTTGCCGTAGACGACCAGCACGTGCTGCGCGCCGAGCCGCTGCATCACGCGCACCTGAATCCCGACCAGATCCGGGTGGAACACGCCCATCAGCTGGTTGGATGCGCCGGCGGGGTTGGTCAGCGGGCCGAGGATGTTGAAGATCGTGCGCACGCCGAGTTCGCGGCGCACCGCGGCGATGTTCTTCATCGCGGGGTGGTGGTTCGGCGCGAACATGAAGCCCATGCCGGTCTCGGCGATCGAGGCCGCCACCTGGTCCGGCTGCAGGTCGATGTTCACGCCGAGCGCTTCCAGCACGTCGGCGCTGCCGGACTTGCTCGATACCCCGCGGTTGCCGTGCTTCGCCACTTTCGCGCCGGCGGCGGCCGACACGAACATCGTCGCGGTCGAGATGTTGAACGTATGCGAGCCGTCGCCGCCCGTGCCGACGATGTCGACGAAGTGGGAATTGTCGGGCACCTGCACGTGATTCGCGAATTCACGCATGACGGTGGCCGCGGCGGCGATCTCGCCGATGGTCTCTTTTTTGACGCGCAGCCCCGTGATGATCGCGGCCGCCATCACGGGCGACAGATCGCCGCGCATGATGAGCCGCATCAGATGCAGCATCTCGTCGTGGAAGATCTCGCGATGCTCGATCGTGCGCTGCAGCGCTTCCTGCGGAGTGATGGACATGGACGGGCTCCGGTTACGCGGGCAGGGTCGCGGCGCGCGCCTGCTTCAGGAAGTTCTCGAGCAGCGCGTGGCCGTGCTCGGACAGGATCGATTCCGGGTGGAACTGCACGCCCTCGATGGGCAGGGTCCGGTGGCGCACGCCCATGATCTCGCCGTCGTCGGTCCACGCGGAGATCTCGAGGCAGTCGGGCAGCGATTCGCGCTCGATCGCGAGCGAGTGATAGCGGGTGACGTCGAAATGCTTCGGCAGGTCGGCGAACACGCCGCGGCCGTCGGTCTCGATCCGGCTCACCTTGCCGTGCATGATGGTCTTCGCGCGCACGACGCGCCCGCCGAATGCCTCGCCGATCGCCTGATGGCCGAGGCAGACGCCGAGGATCGGCTTCTTGCCGGCGAACGTGCGCAGCACGTCGAGCAGGATGCCCGCATGCTGCGGATCGCCCGGGCCCGGCGACAGGCAGATCGCGGCGGGATCGAGGCGCGCGATCTCGTCGAGCGTGATCTCGTCGTTGCGGTAGGTGCGCACGTCCTCGCCCAGCTCGCCGAAGTACTGGACCAGGTTGTAGGTAAACGAATCGTAGTTGTCGATCATGAGCAGCATGGTCTGTCTCCGGTCAGAAGTCACTGTCGAGGCCGTCCTGGACCTGCTCGGCCGCGCGCAGCACCGCGCGCGCCTTGTTCTCGGTCTCCTGCCATTCGGATTCGGGCACCGAATCGGCGACGATGCCTGCCGCGGCCTGCACGTACAGGTTGCCGTTGTGGATGAGACCGGTGCGGATCGCGATCGCGAGGTCCATCTCCCCCGAGAACGACAGGTAGCCGACCGCGCCGCCGTACAGCCCGCGCTTGACGGGCTCGAGCGTGTCGATCAGTTCCATCGCACGCACCTTCGGCGCGCCGGACAGCGTGCCGGCCGGGAACGTCGCGCGCAGGACGTCGTAGTTGGTCATGCCGGGCTTCAGCTTGCCCTCGACCGAACTGACGATGTGCTGCACGTGCGAGTACTTCTCGATCACCATCTTGTCGGTGACGGCCACCGAGCCGATTTCCGCGATGCGGCCGACATCGTTGCGCGCGAGATCGATCAGCATCACGTGTTCGGCGATTTCCTTCGGGTCGTTGAGCAACTCGGTCGCGAGCTCCGCGTCGCGCTCGGGCGTGTTGCCGCGCGGCCGGGTGCCCGCGAGCGGGCGGATCGTGACGATCTGGTCGTCGCCGCGCTGTTCCTGGCGCACCAGGATCTCGGGCGACGCGCCGACCACGTGGAAGTCGCCGAAGTTGTAGTAATACATATAGGGCGACGGATTCAGCGAGCGCAGCGCGCGGTACAGCGACAGCGGATTGTCGCGGTACGGCTTGGTCAGACGCTGGCCGACCTGGATCTGCATCAGCTCGCCCGCCGCGATGAATTCCTTCGCCTGGCGCACGGCGGCGAGGTAGTCGTCCTTCTTGAATTCGCGGTAGATCTCGGTGCGCACGCTCGCCGACGTGACGGGCGGCTGGACCGTCGTGCGCAGCCGCTGCTTGAGTTCGCGCAGGCGCTGCTTCGCCTTCGTGTAGGCCTCCGGCTGGCCCGGGTCCGCATAGATGATCAGGTAGAGCTTGCCGGCGAGATTGTCGATCACCGCGACCTCTTCCGTCAGCAGCAGCTGGATGTCCGGCAGGCCAAGATCGTCGCGCGGCGCGGTGTGGGCGAGCTTCTTCTCGAGGTAGCGCACCGCGTCGTAGCCGAAGTAGCCGGCGAGGCCGCCGCAGAAGCGCGGCAGGCCGGGCCGCTGGGCGACCTTGAAGCGGGCCTGGAACGAGGCGCTGAAGTCGAAGGGGTCGCCGTCGTGGGTTTCGACCACCTTGCCGTCCTGCACCACTTCGGAGCGCCCGTTGCGGGTGCGCAGCAGCGTGCGGGCCGGCAGGCCGATGAACGAGTAGCGTCCGAAGCGCTCGCCGCCCACCACCGATTCGAGCAGGAAGGAGTTGGCGCCGCCGCGTTCCGGCTGGGCGAGCTTCAGATAGAGCGACAGCGGCGTTTCGAGATCGGCGAGCGCCTCGGCGATCAGCGGAATGCGGGTGTAGCCCTCGTTGGCGAGCGATTGGAATTCGAGTTCAGTCATGTTCCGGTCCTGTTGGGACGAGCGGCGGGGCACGCCGGGGGATCACGTGGGACTGCGCGAGCGGCTGGAGCGGGGGGCCGAACCGGCGGTGCAGGCGACCCCCGCATCCGGACGGCGCGGCGCATCCGCGACCCGATCCGATATGGAGCGGGACACGACTAGCCGGCAGACTGGATGGTGAGCGGGAGCGCGGACGCGCAGCGAAACAAAAAACAGGGCTGAAGACGAGCTTCAGCGTACCTCATCGAGGTTAGCGCGACCAGCGACGCCAGGGCCATGCTCCCCGGTCGATGCTGCTCAGACTCCGTTTTTTGTTCAGAAACATGCGGTAGTAGAAAAAATCAGAGGGATTGCCGGGCGGCGTTGTGCGCGGTGATTGCTCGCGCGGCGACCAGCAGTGAGTCGACTATACCATCCGAATTTATCGTTTGTATAGCGTTGCCATGGTTGTAGCCGTAGGGCACCGTGAGCGTCGCGGTGCCCGCTGCGCGGCCGGCGAGTGCATCGTTCTCCGAATCGCCGATCGCCACGGCGGCGTGCGGCGCGACGCCGAGCGCCTCGCACGCGGCGAGCATCGGCAGCGGGTCGGGCTTCTTGCGAGCCACGCTGTCGCCGCCGAGCACGACCGCGAAATAGCCGTCGAGCCGGTATTGCGCGAGCAGCTCGACCGCGAAGCGGTGCGGCTTGTTGGTCACGCATGCGAGCTTCACGCCCGCGTCGCGCAGCGCGCTCAGGCCGGCCTCGACGTCCGGATACAGGCGGGTGTGACGGCCGTTGATGCCGGCGTACACGTCCTGGTACAGCGCGAGCGCTTCGCCGAAGCGGGCCTGCGCGTCGGCGGCCGGCAGGCGCGGCGCGAGCACCTGCCGGATCAGGCTCTCGGAGCCCTTGCCGATGTAGCGGATCACCTCGTCGCGCGTGGTCGGCCGCGCGTCGAGCTGCGCGAGCATGCCGTTCAGGCCGGCCGTGAAGTCGTCGACGGTGTCGACCATCGTGCCGTCGAGATCGATCAGCGCCGCGTCGATGCGCGGCGCCGCGAACGCGGGCGCCGCGCTCATTGCGCGACGGTCGCGAGCTGCGCGCGCATCGCGTCGATCACCGTGCGGTAATCGGGCTTGCCGAAGATCGCCGAGCCCGCGACGAAGGTGTCGGCGCCGGCCGCGGCGATTTCCGCGAT
>NZ_JAAGNW010000067.1:21123-30735 GCF_010645215.1 Burkholderia multivorans
GTACGCGTCGATGCGCCGGCGCGCCTCGCGCAGCTTGTTGAGCGCCTCGGGGATGAACGACTGGCCGCCGAAGCCGGGGTTCACCGACATGATCAGCACGAGGTCCACACGGTCCATCACGTGGTCGAGGTGGTTGAGCGACGTGGCCGGATTGAACACGAGGCCCGCCTTGCAGCCGTGGTCGCGGATCAGCGCGAGCGTACGGTCGACGTGGTCCGAGCCTTCCGGGTGGAAGCTGATCAGGTTCGCCCCGGCCTTCGCGAAGTCCGGCACGATCCGGTCGACCGGGCGCACCATCAGATGCACGTCGATCGGCACCTGCACGTGCGGGCGGATCGCCTCGCACACGAGCGGGCCGATCGTGAGATTCGGCACGTAATGGTTGTCCATCACGTCGAAGTGGATCCAGTCGGCGCCGGCGTCGACCACGTTGCGGACTTCTTCGCCGAGCCGGGCGAAGTCGGCCGACAGGATGCTGGGAGCGATACGGAATTGCGTCATGACCTTGGGGCGGGGAACATTGCGGGGCAAAACCCGCATTCTACCGCCGAGGCGCGCCGGGCGCGGTTGCGGGCGGGGGCGGCATCAAGCAGAATGCCGAACCAAAGCCGCCGCGCGCCGCGCGGCGAGGGCGATCATCGAAACGGACCCACCATGAGCCAGTATCAGTTCACCGTCTCGGTGAAAACGAGTTATTTGCCGGAACAATCTGACCCCGAACGCCGTCAATATGCATTCGCGTACACGCTGACGATCCGCAACACGGGGCAGGTCGGCGCGCAATTGATCGCCCGGCACTGGATCATCACCGACAGCGAAGGCGAGGTGCAGGAGGTGAAAGGGCTCGGCGTGGTCGGCCATCAGCCGCTGCTGCAGCCGGGCGAGCATTTCGAGTACACGAGCTGGGCGGTGATCGCGACGCCGGTCGGCACGATGCGCGGCGCGTACTTCTGCGTGGCGGAGGATGGCGAGCGCTTCGAGGCGCCGGTCGAGGAGTTTGCGCTGCACATGCCGCGCACGCTGCATTGAACGGGCGCGGGGCGCCCGGCGTCAGGACGGGTCGCGACGGTCGGAAGGTTTTTTCTTTTTGCCGGATGCGGTCCACACGACGATGAAAATGAGCAGGGCGAGCGCCAGCAGCGATTCCAGCGCGAAGATGAGCATCGGGTATTCGTCGAACAGATCAGACATGGCGGTTTCCATCAAGAACGAACATTGTAGGTGGTTTGGGCCGCGGCTGGCCGGTTGGGCAGCCGCGATCGTCACGGCGGCGCTGCTGGCCGCGTGCGGCGGCGCGCCGGTCCGGCCGGGCGCGCGGCCGCCCGGCGGCGCGGCGATCGTGCCCGGGCAGATCGCGGCGGAGCGGCTCACGCAGGTCGCGTGGCAGCAGGTGCCGGGCTGGCAGGACGATACCCTGATCGGCGCGACGATCGCCCTGCGACAAAATTGCACACGCCTCGCGCGCCAGGCGAACTGGCGGCGCGCGTGCGCGGCGGCCGAGCAGATCGACGACCTCGATCCCGGCGGCGCGCGCACGTTCTTCGAAACCTACTTCACGCCGTTCCAGTTCGCGAACAACGACGGCACGCTCGACGGGCTCGTCACCGGCTATTACGAGCCGCTGCTGCGCGGCTCGCGGGTGCGGCGCGGCCCGTATCAGTACGCGCTGTACCGCTGGCCGGCGGGCTATCGCGCCGGCGCGGCGCTGCCCGCGCGGTCGCAGCTCATGCGCTCGGGGCTGCTGAACGGCAACGAGCTGGTGTGGGTCGACGATCCGATCGAGGCGTTCTTCCTGCAGGTGCAGGGCTCGGGGCGCGTAGTGCTCGACGACGGCTCGGTGATGCGGGTCGGCTACGGCGGCACCAACAACCAGCCTTACCGGTCGATCGGCAAGTGGCTGCTCGAGCGCGGCGAACTGGGCGCGGGCCAGGCGACGATGCAGGGCATCAAGGCCTGGGCGCGCGCGAACCCGGCGCGGGTCGACGCGCTGCTCGACACGAATCCGCGCTTCGTGTTCTTCCGCGAGATGCCGTCGTCGGAAAGCGTGCCGCAGGGCGGCGCGGACGGCCCGGTCGGCGCGCTGGGCGTGCCGCTCACGCCGGAACGTTCGATCGCGGTGGATCCGTCGGCGATTCCGCTCGGCACGCCGGTGTTCCTGCAGACCACGCGGCCGCTGACCAACACGCCGATGAACCGCCTGGTGTTCGCGCAGGACACCGGCAGCGCGATCAAGGGCGGCGTGCGCGCCGATTACTTCTGGGGGCTCGGCGACGATGCGGGAGACCAGGCCGGCCGGATGAAGCAGGTTGGCCGGATGTGGCTGCTGCTGCCGAAGTCCTGATGTCCTGATGTCCTGATCGATCGGGAGGCGGTTGCGCACGCGCACCGCAGATCGAGGCGCCCCGCGCCGGCCGAGACGGCTGGCGCGGGGCGTCTTGCCATGGAGCGGCGGCGCGCGCCTCAGGCGCGGCGCTTGTCGATGATGCGCCGGGCCTTGCCGCCCGAGCGCTCGATGCCGTTGACGGGCAGCACGTTGATGATCGCGGTCACGCCGATCAATCCCTTGATGTCGTGCGCGAGCGCGCGCTTCGCGTGGTCGAGCGCGGCCGCGTCGGGCGCGGTGTCCGGGCAGGGCTCGACGTTGAGCGTCAGGATGTCGAGCGGGCCTTCGCGGGTCAGGATGATCTGGTAGTGCGGCGCGAGCGCGCGCTGCTTGAGCAGTTGCTCCTCGATCTGGGTCGGGAAGACGTTGACGCCGCGCACGATCATCATGTCGTCCGAGCGGCCCGTGATCTTTTCCATCCGTCGCATCGGGCGGGCGGTGCCGGGCAGCAGGCGCGTGAGGTCGCGGGTGCGGTAGCGGACGATCGGCAGCGCTTCCTTGGTCAGCGACGTGAAGACCAGCTCGCCCAGCTCGCCGTCGGGCAGCACGGCGCCCGTGTCGGGGTCGATGACCTCGGGGTAGAAATGGTCTTCCCAGATAGTCGGGCCATCCTTGGTCTCGACGCACTCGGAGGCGACGCCCGGGCCGATGACTTCGGACAGGCCATAGATGTCGACCGCGTCGATGCCCATCCGCTGCTCGATCGCGGCGCGCATGTCGTTGGTCCACGGCTCGGCGCCGAAGATGCCGATGCGCAGCGAGCATTCGCGCGGATCGACGCCTTGCCGCTCGAGTTCGTCGGCGATCGACAGCATGTAGCTCGGCGTGACCATGATGATGTCGGGGCGGAAGTCGCGGATCAGCTGCACCTGCTTTTCCGTCTGGCCGCCGCCGAACGGGATCACGGTGAGCCCGGCCCGCTCCGCGCCGTAGTGCGCGCCGAGCCCGCCGGTGAAGAGCCCGTAGCCATAGCTGATGTGCACCTTGTCGCCGCGCCGGGCGCCCGCCGCGCGGATCGAGCGGGCGACGAGGTTGGCCCAGGTATCGATGTCGCGCGCCGTGTAGCCGACCACGGTGGGTTTGCCGGTCGTGCCCGACGACGCGTGGATCCGCGAGATCTGCTCCTGCGGCACCGCGAACATGCCGAACGGATAGTTGTCGCGCAGGTCGTCCTTGGTCGTGAACGGGAACCGCGCGAGATCGGCGAGCGAGTGCAGGTCGCCGGGATGGACGCCCGCCGCCTCGAACTTGGCCCGGTAGACGGGCGAATTGCGGTAGGCGTGGTCGAGCGACCACTTGAGGCGTTCGAGTTGCAGTGCGAGCAGTTCGTCGCGGCTGACGGTCTCGATCGGATCGAGCGGGAGCGAGGTCGGGGTCGTCATGGTGTCTCCTGTCTTTGTAGATATGGTGGGAACGGGCGCGCTAGGGTTGCGCGCCGAGCACCGTTCCCCTGATCTGTGCCGATTTCCCCCGGAACATCGCCACCAGGTCGCCTGCCTGGTTCGTGACGCGGATGTCATAGATGCCGTGCCGGCCGCTCAGCGCCTGCTCTTCGGCTTCGGCGGTCAGTACGTCGCCGCCCGCCACCGGCCGCAGGAACTCGATCGCGCAGCCGGCGGCGACGGTATTGATGTTGTAGGTATTGCACGCGAACGCGAAGCTCGAATCCGCAAGCGTGAAGATCAGCCCGCCGTGGCAGATCTGGTGTCCGTTCAGGAAGTCGGGCCGGACCGGCATGCGCATGCGCGCGTAGCCGGGGCGGACCTCGACCAGCCCGATGCCGAGTGCGCGGCTGCAGGCGTCCGCCTCGTACATCGCCTGCGCGACCGCGCGTGCGAGGGCGTTGGCGTCGGCGGATTGGTCGGCAGACGGGGCGTCGGGTGCGGAAGCGGCCATCTCAACGCCCCTCGAAGCGCGGTGCGCGCTTCTCGATGAACGCCTGCACGCCTTCGGCGTAGTCGTGGGACTGGCCAAGCTCGCGCTGCAGGTCGCGTTCGAGATCGAGTTGCGCGTCGAGCGTGTTCGTGACGCCGGCGCGCATCGCCTGCTTGAGGGCCGCGATCGCGCGGGTGGGCTGCTGCGCGAGTTGCGCGGCGAGCTGCGCGGCGGTGGTCATGAGGTCGGCGTCGTCGACGCTGCGCCAGATGAGCCCCCACTGTTCGGCCTGCTCTGCGCCGAGCTTGTCGCCGGTCAGCGCGAGGCCGAGCGCCCGCGCGAGGCCGGCGCGCTGCGGCAGGAACCAGGTGCCGCCGGTATCCGGCACGAGGCCGATCTTCACGAACGACTGGATGAAGCTGCTCGAGCGGGCGGCGAGGACGAGGTCGCACGCGAATGCGAGGTTCGCGCCGGCGCCGGCGGCCGTGCCGTTCACGGCGGCGATCACAGGGAACGGCAGTGCCTGCAGGCGACGGACCAGCGGGTTGAAGTGCGCGTCGATCAGGGCGCCGAGGTCGCTCATCGCGCCCGGCGTGAAGTCGAGGTCCGCGAGATCCTGGCCCGCGCAGAAGGCGCGCCCCGCGCCCGTCAGCACGAGGGCGCGAACCTGCGCGGCCTGTGCGTCGTCGAGTGCCGCGAGCAGTTCCTCGTGCATCGCGCGCGTGAAGCTGTTGAGCTTGTCGGGGCGGTTCAGCGTGATCGTCGCGACCCGCGCCGCCGGGTCGATTTCAATGCGAATCGCTTCATAGGACATCGGTTGTCTCCTCGGTGATGCCTGAACGAACGGGCGCGAGGCGCCGGATCGGTTACACGCGCTCGATCGCGAGCGCGATGCCCTGGCCCACGCCGATGCACATCGTGCACAGCGCGTAGCGGCCGCCCGTGCGCTCGAGCTGGTGCAGGGCCGTTGTGACGAGGCGTGCGCCGGACGCGCCGAGCGGATGCCCGAGCGCGATCGCGCCGCCGTTCGGATTGACGCGCGGGTCGTCGTCGGCGAGGCCGAGCATGCGCAGCACGGCGAGCCCCTGGGATGCGAATGCTTCGTTCAGCTCGATCACGTCGAACTGGTCGAGGGTCATGCCGAGCTGTCGCAGCAGGCGCTGCGTGGCCGGCGCGGGGCCGATGCCCATCACGCGCGGCGGCACGCCCGCCGTCGCCATGCCCAGCACGCGCGCGCGGCGCCGTAGGCCGTACTGTTCCACGGCGGCCTGGTTGGCGAGCAGCAGCGCGCAGGCGCCGTCGTTGACGCCCGAGGCATTGCCGGCCGTCACCGAGCCGTCGGGGCGGATCACGCCCTTCAGTTTCGCGAGGGCGTCGAGCGAGGTCTCGCGCGGGTGTTCGTCGTGCGCGACGACGAGCGGGTCGCCTTTCTTCTGGGCGATCGTCACGGGGACGATCTCCTGGGCGAGCGTGCCGTCCCGCTGCGCGCGTGCGGCCTTCTGCTGGCTGCGCAGCGCGAACGCGTCCTGGTCGGCGCGGCTCACCTCGTATTCGAGCGCGACGTTCTCGGCCGTCTCGGGCATCGAGTCGATGCCGTACTGCTGCTTCATCAACGGGTTGACGAAGCGCCAGCCGATCGTCGTATCGTGGATCTCGGCCTGCCGGGAGAACGCGCTGGCGGCCTTGCCCATCACGAACGGCGCGCGCGTCATGCTTTCGACGCCGCCGGCGATCATGAGACGCGCCTCGCCGGACTTGATGGCGCGCGCGGCCGTTCCGACCGCGTCCATGCCCGAGCCGCACAGGCGGTTGAGGGTCGTGCCCGGCACGTCGGTGGGCAGGCCCGCGAGCAGCGCCGACATGCGCGCGACATTGCGGTTGTCCTCGCCGGCCTGGTTGGCGCAGCCGTACAGCACGTCGTCGACCGTGCGCCAGTCGACGTGCGGGTTGCGTTCGATGAGCGCGCGGATCGGCACGGCGCCGAGGTCGTCGGCGCGCATGTCTTTCAGGGCGCCGCCGTAGCGTCCGATCGGAGTGCGGACGGCGTCGCAGATAAAGGCATCGTTCATGGGCGTGTCCTGCTGGAGCGAACCCGCCAAGGGGCGAGTTCGTTCAGGATAGTCGGGGAAAGTGGCGGATGTCGTGTCGGCCGAACGGCTTAGGCCGTCTGGCCGGCTTCCTGCGGCACGGCCTTCGGTGCAACATGGATCCGGCTTTGCACCACGCGGAAGCGATTCGCGACGAAGGCGGCATCCGAGAGTGCGGCGTTGGCGGCCGGGTTGGCGCCCGTGCCGTGGAAATCCGAGAACGCAGCCGACTGGTTGACGAACACGCCGCCCGTCAGGTTGATCGACAGCGCCACGCCGCCGCGTACGGCCGCGTCGTGCGCGGCGTCGATCACGGCCTCGTCGGTGCTGTAGACCGACAGCGTGAGCGCGCCGTGCTCCGCCGCGATGTCGCCGGCGAAGTCGAGCGACTGGCGGGTCGAGTCGGTGCCGATCACGAACGAGATCGGCCCGAACCATTCCTGAGTGAACTTGGCGCGCTCGGCGGCGTCGAGCTGCAGGACGAGCGGGGTGTGCACGCGAGCGCCCGGGAAGGCCGGATGGTCGAGCTTCTGGCTGTCGGCGAGCACGCGGCCGAGCTGGCGCGCCTGCGCGATGCGCGTGACGACGCCGTCGTTCTGGATCGCGCCGATCAGGTCGACCGAGCGCGCCGGGTCGCCGGTCAGCTTCTGCACCGCGCCGGCGATCGCCTGCGCGACTTCGTCGAAGCTCGCGTGGCCGTCCGCGGTGCGGATGCCGTCGCGCGGCACATAGATGTTCTGCGGCGCGGTACACATCTGGCCGGAGTAGAGCGCGAGCGAGAACGCGATGTTTTTGGCGGCGGCCTTCAGGTCGTCGACGGAGTCGATCACGATCTGGTTGACGCCCGCTTTCTCGGTATACACCTGGGCCTGGTGCGCATGGCGTTCGAGCCAGGTGCCGTTCGGCGTGCTGCCGGTGAAGTCGATCAGCTTGATTTCCGGGCGCAGCGCGAGGTCCTGCACGAGGGCGCCGTCGTTCGGCTCGGTGGCGAGCAGGGTCACCACGTTCGGATCGAAGCCGGCTTCGCGCAGCACGGCGCGGGCGACGCGCACGGTGATCGCGAGCGGCAGGATCGTGCCGGGATGCGGCTTGACGATGACGGCGTTGCCGGTCGCGAGGTCGGCGAACAGGCCGGGGTAGCCGTTCCAGGTCGGGAACGTGCAGCAGCCGAGCACGAGGCCCGTACCGCGCGGCACGATCGTGTAGCGCTTTTGCATCGCGAGCGGCGGGTTCTTGCCCTGCGGCTTTTCCCAGTGCGCATCGGCCGGGATCCGGCGCAGTTCGTCCCAGGCGTAGGCGACCGCCTCGAGTGCGCGGTCCTGCGCGTGCGGGCCGCCGGCCTGGAACGCCATCATGAATGCCTGGCCGGTGGTGTGCATCACGCTGTAGGCGATTTCGAAGCTTGCGCGATTCAGTCGGGCGAGGATTTCGAGCGAGACGCCGATCCAGGCCGTCGGGCCGGCCTGGCGCCAGGCCGGCTGGGCGGCTGCCGCCGCAGCGATCAGTGCGTCCGGCGTCGATTTCGGATAGCGCACGCCGAGCGCGAAGCCGTATGGGGACAGTTCGGCTGCGGCCGTTTCGCCGCTTGCGGGCTGGTCGAGCCGGAATGCCTGGTCGAGGTGCGACTTGAAGGCGGCCTCACCCTCCGCGTTCGCGCTTTCCCCGTACACTTTGGGGCTCGGCATCTCGGCGAACGGGCTCCAGTAGCCGCGCGTATCGATGGCGGCGAGGGCGTGCTGCAACGTGTCTTCGTGTTTCGCGAACAGAGGATGGGTCATGACGGCGGGCCTGGTGAGCGTTGAGGGGATCGGCGACCTATTAATTAACCGACCGGTTGGTCGGAGAATGTTAGCATTAAATCATTGGCATGTGCGCGGCGTTTCGCGCTTCATTGATCGAGGAGGAGTAGATGGCATACGAGAACATCCTGGTGGAGACCCGGGGCCGGGTCGGCCTGATCACGCTGAATCGTCCGAAGGCGCTCAATGCGCTGAACGACGCGCTGATGGATGAGCTGGGCGCGGCGCTGAAGGTGTTCGACGCGGACGACGCGATCGGGGCGATCGTGCTGACCGGCAGCGAGAAGGCGTTCGCGGCGGGGGCGGACATCGGCATGATGGCGACGTACACCTATATGGATGTGTACAAGGGCGACTACATCACGCGCAACTGGGAGGCGGTGCGGCAGATCCGCAAGCCGGTCATCGCGGCGGTGGCGGGTTTCGCGCTGGGCGGCGGCTGCGAGCTGGCGATGATGTGCGACATCATCTTCGCGGCGGATACCGCGAAGTTCGGCCAGCCGGAGATCAAGCTCGGCGTGATGCCGGGTGCGGGCGGCACGCAGCGCCTGCCGCGCGCGGTGTCGAAGGCGAAGGCGATGGACATGTGCCTGACCGCGCGTTTCATGGATGCGGACGAGGCGGAACGGGCGGGGCTGGTGTCGCGGGTGCTGCCCGCCGACAAGTTGCTGGATGAGGCGATCGCGGCGGCGGCCACGATCAGTGAGTTCTCGCTGCCGGCGGTGATGATGGTGAAGGAGTCGGTCAATCGCGCGTATGAGACGACGCTGGCCGAGGGTGTGCAGTTCGAGCGGCGCCTGTTCCATTCGCTGTTCGCGACCGAGGATCAGAAGGAGGGGATGGCGGCCTTCGTCGAGAAGCGCAAGGCGGTGTTCAAGCATCGCTGATCGTGCGACGGTATCGGCGCGCTTGGGCGTGCCGATACCGTCGTTGAAAAATCTTTCACGAAAGGGCTTGCGCGTGGCGAAAAGCGTGCCTACAATCACGCCTCTTTCGCGCTAACGGAAACGCAGCGCGGGGGAGAAGAAGCAAAGCCCGGCGCGGGTTTCAAGCGTGTTGGGTGCAGAAGTTGATCGATAGCAAGACGATCAGCGCGATGAAAAAAGTTGTTGACGCGCTGCTCTGAATTGATCATAATCTCGCTTCTCTGCTGCAGAAAACGCAGCGCTGCTGAGAAGGTCGATAAGAAGTCCGGCCCGCCTCGCAGATGTGCTCTTTAAAAATTAACAGCCGATAAGTGTGGGCGCTTGATGGGATGCGAGTCTGATCTTCGGATCGGATCAAGCAAAAGTATCAAGAGTCTCACACTAAAGTAAGTCAGGTTTATGAAGCAATTCATATACCTGTCAGCTTTGAGTGAGCGACCGGTTTCTAACGAAACCGAAAAACAGTAACAGGTTTGAACTGAAGAGTTTGATCCTGGCTCAGATTGAACGCTGGCGGCATGCCTTACACATGCAAGTCGAAC
>NZ_JAAGNW010000068.1:0-5518 GCF_010645215.1 Burkholderia multivorans
CCCGTTCGGTTACCTGTTTGACTGCCTCGATCTTGAACTCATCCGTGTACCGCTTGCCGCTCATGCTGACCTCCTCGGTTGCCGTAAATTATGGCTCGAAGATGTCTACGAAAGGCTGGCCGGTCCAAAATGCTTGCCATAATAGATCGGCATCAGCCACGAGCCGATAACCGGCATCGAATGCCCGCGGAACATAGAAGCGGGTGAAGTTCCATGTGCTGCCTTCGGGGTAGGCGGTATTGTCATATCCCTGCAGACAGGTCGCGACGTCTACCGCATCCCGGATACCGTAGAACGCTAACTCCTCGACCATCAGGCGTGCCACGATTTGTGTGCGTCCCGCGATTTGCAAGGCAGTTTTTTGTGCCAACAATTCCTGCTGCCCTACCAGAAATGTAAAAAGTTTGATCTGTTGTCGATCCAGCGCATCATGGACATCCCGCAGCCATTCGTACTCGTTCTCGTTATACCGCTGTGCTTCATCGCAAAACAGCAGTACGGTACCGCAGCCGGCACGCGCAGCCGCTTCGCGCATTCGCAGTGCCAGTCGCATGCGTTTCGCTGGATTGCTACCCGCATTGGGATCGGGGTCACCGACGGCTTCGAGCAGATTGGCGAAGAAGGGGCCCTCAGCATGCCGTGGCTTATGCTCGCACTGAGCGTGATAGCTGGTCAATCCAGGATGGTTTCGCTCCAGCAGAAGGCGCACGTACTCAATGGCCCGTGTCTTGCCGATTCGTGACGGGCCGTAAATCAATGCCCCCATGATGCGGTAGCGCAAGCAGCGCGTGATCAATTCATAAAAAACCTCGATAGCCGGAGTGGCAATCCGATAATTTCCCGTGGTCAGGGGGTGTAGCGATGGGTTGATAGGGCGAGGGTTATTGATCGACATCGGGCATCTCCCAGGTGTTGTGAATGGTCAATAAGTTTGACCGGAACCGATGGTGAGCTTCTTCGGGAGCGTCGCCTGGCGCGGTGTCGGGTTCGATGTATCGATAACAGGGTTGGGAGAAATGGACGAAGACGCTAGGATTGCTGCGGAGTCCGAAACAGTGGGCACGTGAGGACCGGCCGGTAGTCGGGGAATAGGTGCGTCGGCGAGTGTTCGCAGCGTACGTCCTAACTCCGTAGCCGCTTTGCGTGTTTTCTTGGCCTGTGCGAACTTGCGTTGGATGTGGGCTTCGATTGCCTCGCTAAGCAACGGAAGAGGGGATTGCTTTGCGTCGCGGCTTTTGCGAATCTCTTGTCTCAACTTGAGATTGTGGGGCACGATACCCCAGGCTCCCTGGGCGGTGAGTACACCAAGTTCTGTCCCGTCCGGCAAGAAAGCGCGTACACCCCGCAAATCTTCCGAATTCATATAGATCTGAAGCCGCCTGCCGACCAGATGCGTGCTGGTCGCCAGCACCGGGTTGGAGTAGCGCACCCCATGCAGATTGATATGTGGACGAACGCCTTGCCCGAGATAGGCCCGCACTGGGCACTGACGAGCGGTTTGCATCAGACATAGTGTCCGGCGGACGGGATCGGGCAGCCACGTCAGCAGCATCTGCTTGCCTCGGATGAAATACTCCATCGCTTCGAGCGGAGTTACATGATTCAGGCCGGCATGCGGTGTGCCGTGGTATGTAGAGATTGCATACTCGATCAGATCCTCGAGCTCGTCGAGCGAGAGGTACAAGCGCAGATTACCATTCGGCGAAGATAGGGCGCGGCGCAGATCACGAGGGTGCGAGCCGGTGTAACCGGGAAGGCGCGCCGAAAAACGGCTGGCCACGGTTCCGAAGAAGCGCTCGATATAGGGGCGCTCATCCGGGCTGTGCTTTGGGCCAGCATCTGCGCTGCACCCGATAAACTCGCATAGTGCCTGGAGTGTCTCATTCGCCAGATTGGCTTTCGCATTGTCCAGCTTGATCCACTCCCAAGTCGCATATGCGAGCTCAGGCAGTCGTTGAGATGGAAATCCATCCTGCGGACCGTATTCCAGGCCTGGAATCGTGAAGGTGCGCGCGCGATGAGGTTCCAGTGCGTTTTCGACGGTTTTGATGACGTCGTAACGACTGTATTCCCGAGCCAACGCGAGGTGATACCCCAAGATAGCCCGCGTACAGACGTCGATAATCGCCAGCAACCAGATTCGCTCGATCTCAAACTCATGCTGGAATCCGAGCGGGTCTTGCACTACGATTTTGAGACGAATATCCAGTCGGTGTCCGTCAAACTCGACTACTTGATACGGCCGATTGGCCGCTGGCCCTCGCCTTGCCTCGTCGGGGCGAGGGAGGCCCTTTAGATGAGTGGCTCCCGCAGCCTGCGCTGCGCGGCCGACACTTCTTAACAACTCGGCTTTGACGTAAGCCGACAGGGAACGGATGCCACGACTCGCCGTACTGAAGGGATAATCAGCCATGGTCAGCCCAAGAATGCGGCATTGATGCAGAAAATTTCCGTGGAGCGCCTGTAGACCACGCAAGCGCGTTCTCAATCGTCCTTCGGTATTGATTTGTGCGAGTTGGATACGCCGCTGTTTGATCTGCTGGAGCAACCAACCGGACAACACCGGCTGCTGTTCGAATAATTGCGACATGGCGCCGACCGTGCCACGACTACCTCGCTCGCCGGCTATTTTGACGGGACTTAACCGAACATAGTCGCTTACTCGTTGGTATGGGAGAAGCGCGCGAAAGCCCACCAGACGTCCATCCGAGTGTGGAGCATTGCCTCGTTCGAGCCAACGATACAACTGTCGTCGATTGACGCCAGTTGTCTGCTCAATCACTCGTATGGCATCGCCATCGGCGTAGCGTTGAACAGCTTTCATGCGTTGCTTGAACGTTTCACGCGCGTTGGCGTCGAACGTCGTGTATGCCACTCGAGGCCAAGCATTGAGATCAAGTATCTGTAGTCCGGGTTTGCGGCGAGTCATGATGACATCTCGCGAATAGCAAATGAGGTGAGCAATGACAGTTCGTGTGTTTTCAGTTCGGGAGCGACGACTCGTCCCGCGTGCAATAGACTGAAGACGGTCGCGCGAATCAGGATAGGATCACCCGTCGAGAACTCGCGTTCGATGTCGAGCAATCGTGATGGGTGGTGAAGAAAATCTTCAATGTTGTTGCACAGCGTATCGGAGATGTAGCGCCGGCTGGCTATCAGGCACGGCAGCATACGATGCCAGTTCTCGATCCAAATACGCGCGGCCGAGAGTTCCGCGTGAGGAATATGTCGTATCGTCCAAGCATCAGCCTTGAAAACAGGCCCCATTTTACGGTCAGAGGCTGGGATAGGAACTTCCAGCAGGAGGCATTCCTGGCGATCCTGGTAACGGACCCAAAAATCCGCCAGATAAACCTGACCGTCGACCTGTACCGAACCCGGACGCTCGCAGAATGTTCGGACCTTGGGTTCAGTCTCAAGGACGATCCACTGCTCAAGTGCAGCACGCCGATAGTAGGTCACGCGTCGATTCAATTTAATGCTGAAACACTCGAACCGATGGGCGCCACGAGGGCGAATTGCAGAGATAGGTCGTAAGGATACCGATGTATTGTCCATACGATAAGTTAAGCTTAACTAAGCAGAAGATTTGAAGTCTAGGATCCGAGGAGGAAAAATTAATTCAGACTTGCTCGAATTGACAATGTCATTTTTTTGTAAGAAAAACAGAGATTTTCTATGCGATAACGGCAAGCCGATTCTCGGGCCGCTTCGGCTGCTCGCGGATTCTTACGCATGTAGCGTAGTAGTGCTCGTCGACCGCGTGAGGTTCAGGCCAATGCGGCTCACCAACTGCACGCCGGCAACTCTTCGCTCCGTTTCAATTGAAACGAAAGTGTCGAATAGGGGGTGTTGAGACGCGGGGTTGCTGCTGAGTCGGTTGCCTTCCATGACGCATGTAGAGTGATCGTCAGATTGGTCGCGCGACGAATCCCTAGGCGGAGTTTTACGTCGCCACCAAGGTGTATCCGAATTCCACGGATGTGCCTCTAAGAAAATAAAGCCGTCACTTCGCATCGAGGCTTCTTCGTGCGTTAGTGGAAGGGCGTGTTGACACTTTTATTTACGAAACGGTGACACATTTGTTTTGGCATACGACGTAGAAGCGGCCGCCCGGCTTCAACACGCGGAACACTTCGGCCGCTATGCGGCCGAGTTCTTCCCGATCCGGCACGTTGATGAACAGGAAGCAGCAGATCGCGGCGTCGAAGCCGGCGTCGGCGAACGGCAGCGTGCCGCTGCGAATGTGGACGTAGCGCAGCGCATCGTCGCTACCCGCGGCCGTGGCTTTTGCGATCATCGTGGGGGCGATGTCGACGCCCGTCACACTGGCAATGCCGGCGGCCTTCAGCCGGCGCGACACCTTGCCGCCGCCGCAACCGTAATCGAGCACGCTGATCGCGCTGCCCTGTGCGGCCTTGATCGCGGCAATCAGCGGCTGATAGCCGAAGCGGGCCTCGACGCGATCGTCGTAGGCGTCGAACAGCCGCGAGACCTGGTCTTCCGTCCAGTCGGTATTCATGGTGTATGCCTGCTTATTGAAGTGAGGTCAGTGCCATGCCCCAGCGATTGAGCACGTAGTCGCGATGGAGCGGGTGGAGGAGGTTCAGCGCTTCGTCCGCGACGGGGGCGCCGGACTGGATCTGCCGATAGATCCAGAACAGGCACAGCACGTCGCGCCAGTACGCATCGAGGCAGATGTCCTGCAGCGCGTCGAGCGATACGCGCCCGGCGCGAATCCGCGCTTCGTGTTCCAGGACCCGCTGGATGGTGGCGGGCCCGCAACCGGCCGGCATGCGGGGCGGCTCGGCCGTGGTGACGGCCGATTCGGGCTGCTGCAGCAAGGCTTCGACCTGCGACAGGTTCTGGTCGTAGACATGGATCGACCCCACCTGGTGGGAATAGGCGCCGAGCGCGCAGCCGATCGCCGAAGCGAGGTATTCCTGCAGGAACGTGAAGGAAAAGACGTCGTTCAGCAAGCCGACGTACGCATCGTTCGCACGCATGAAGGCCACCATGTTGAGGCGGCCGTCCCGCAGCAGCAGCTGCAAACCCAGCGTGCAGGAGACATCGAAGATCTGCAGGACGACACGCTTGCTCTCGGCGTCGTCGCGTTTCAGGATGTCGATTGCGCGCTCGATCTGGTCGAGCCCGTCGGCGCCGAAGTGCAAGAGCCGCGCGCCGTAGCCGGTGCCCGGAAGCGTCTTGCCGTCCGGGCTGTAGCGCGCCATCGAGGGGGCATAGTATTCGATGAACGCGAGATCGTTCCGGCCCGACAGGTACCACAGCGCCTCCGCGTAATTGAAGACGATGTTCTGCTTGCGCGCGGCATGCTGGCAGAAGCGTGCGCGCGGATCGTCGATCCGCGCGCCGTAGCCGATGATTTCACGCTCCGCCTGCCCCCTGGGGGCATTCAGGTACTCGTACGCGGTACACACGTCCCTGAGCGCGGCGAGATAGAGCGCATGGAGGTTCGGGAAGCGTGGCTGCATGGTCAGTGCCTGGCCTGGAGACGTTC
>NZ_JAAGNW010000068.1:5528-13127 GCF_010645215.1 Burkholderia multivorans
CCATCCCAGCTCGATGTGCGTGCCCGGCGACGCGGGCGCGCCGGGGAACGCGACGAAGTAATCGCACTGGCTGATCTGCTCGAAGTCGGTGCGGGTGCAGACGGCCGGCGTCATGAATTCGCGGCCCCACTTCTCGCGACGGTGCGCGCAATGCACATCCCAGCCCTGCCGCTCGAAATGCTCGATCACGCGGTCGAACAGCTTGATGTGCGCGTCGGACATCGTGCCCGTTCGCGGATCCACCAGTGACTTGAAGGGGCCGCCCAGGAACATTCGCTTCATTGCTGATGCCTCTCTCGATTGGAATGATTGATTTCATGCGCGCGCAGGGCCACCCGCTCGACATGGTCGGCCAGCACGCCCGGAAATTCGCGGATGCCGTCGGGCACCCGCACCCACTGACACCCGGCCGCATCGTCGCCGGGCCGGAGTTCGCCGCCGACGTAGCGGCACAGCAGGGCGATCAGCACGAAGTGGTGATGGCGGCCGGACGGGTCGAACTCGCGTACTTCGACGACGTCGACCAGTTCGCCCACTTCCGCGCGTACGCCGGTTTCTTCCATCAACTCCCGCAGGGCGGCATCGTGCAGGCTTTCGCCCGGCTCGACCGAGCCGCCCGGAAATCCCCAGGTGTCCTTCTGAGGCTCGTTCCTGCGCTGGACCAGGATCAGATCGTCGCCGCGAAACGTGATGGCGATCACCGCCACGCGCGGCCGTGCGAAAGGCGCGCGCGCATCGTCGCCGGGTTGGTCAACCATAGGTGCTTACTCCACAGAGCGCTGCGGGCGTGCCGCTCAGGTTCGTCCCGGGTGCGGAAGGCGGATGAACCGTCAGCGGGCCGCCGCACACGCAGCATGAGCCGCGGCTGCATTGTTGAATGCGCCGCCATGCCGGATTGACATCGGGATCGTGTGTCGACTACTAGAATTGTCAGTATTTTTTAAGGTAACACAATAATCTTTGATAAGTCTAATTCTCCCGATCCAATGGGTTGTGGTATATGTTTCGTCACGCCAAAATTGACGGCGTTTCGATAATCTAATTGATAAGAAAATGGTGTAGGGCGAGGGCAGACGATTGCTTGACGGATAACCCACATGCCAGGAGACGCGCCGCATGAATACCTGCTAAACATGACAGCTCTCGATCGCGCCTGGAAGGCCGCTGCATGGCGCCGTGGGCAGGTGAACCCCAGTCCGTTGCGCAGGCACGGATCCCGTGCGTCGCACTTCCGCCGCCGCCCCGCTTCCGAAATCCATTTCGCCCGAGTCGCCGGTTCGAATAATGGCGATCTATTTGTCCCTATATAGAACACCAGCCTTGTAGACAGGCATTCTCAAATACAAGAGAGGTCGATCATGCATGCAAGCGTCGTGGGAATATCCGAGCAATACGAATCGCAAAGGTATACAGATCCGCATAATATTCTCCGTTCCGAAATTATCTATGGAGAAGGATTCCAGAGTCCCGGCGGGCTGGCCGGATTCAAGGCGATGCTGGTCGACAGGATGTCGCTCAGGCCGGGCATGCGTCTGCTCGATATCGGCTCAGGTCTCGGCGGCGCCGCGTTCTATCTGGCCGCGCGCTACGACGTCGAGGTCGTGGCGCTCGATACCGCGCACCGCATGACCGAGTTGTCCGTGATTCGCCAGGCCACGCTGGATCCGCGGCGGCGCGTGCGTTTCATTCATGGCGACGTCCATGTGGACAGCCTCGACGCGGAGCGGTTCGACGTCGTCTATTCGCGCGATGCGCTCATGTATGAACCGGACAAGCCGGGACTGTTCGCGCGCTGCCATGCATTGCTCGCGCAGGGCGGCCAGTTGATCATCTCGGATTTCTGCCGGAACGGCACGTCGTCCGAATTCGACACCTACATCGCCGCGAGCGGCTACGACCTGAAATCGATCGACGCGTACGCGCGCATCATCGCGGCGGCCGGCTTCCGGATCGCGGAGCAAGGCGACGTGAGTCATGTGGCCGAAGCGCAGCTCGTCGACGACCTCCAGCACTATCAAGCGAGGCGGGCCATGGGCGACCCCTCGATCGACGAAACCGACGCCGAGCACATCGTCGAACGCTGGCAGCGGAAAATCCGCTACATGCAATCGGGATGGCTGACGCAAGGCGTGTTCGCGGCCGAGAAAGTCTGACCCGCACGGGTCGCGGTTCTTCCAGGAGATTCGTCATGCTGACCTCGCATCATCGGCACCTCCAGATCGATTGGCAGGACGGCCGTGCCGGCCGGTATCACTGGGTATGGCTGCGGCAGGCCTGCCAATGCGATCGTTGCTTCAACAACTACTGCCGCCAGCGTCACTTCGATCCGAGCGTCGTGCCGGCCGACATCCAGCCGACGAGCGTCGCGACGGACCACGTCGGCCTGCGCATCGTCTGGCGGGATGGCCATGTCAGCACGTATGGGCTGGACTGGCTGCGGGATCAGGACTACGGCGAGCACGCGGCGCCCGTCCCGTCGGGCGAACGCCCCGCGTGGCGGCGCTGGCCCGACGGCTCGCCCGCCTCGATGCGCTTCGATCTGGCCGACGCGCTCGAAAGCGACGCGGTGCTGCAGCGCGCGCTGCAGCATCTGTTCGAGTACGGGATCGTGGTCCTGAAGGCGGATCCCGCCGCGCCCGGCGCGGAATTCGGCGACGTGTGCCGTCAGCTGGCGGGGTTTCTCGACCGTTCGTATTTCGGCGAGTTCTTCGACCTCGAAGTGAAGGCGGACGAGGAAACCGACAGCGTGTCGTTCAGCACGAAGGCGCTGCCCTTGCATACGGACATCCCGTACTGTTCGCCGCCGCCCGACTATCAGTTCCTGTACGGCCTCGACGTCAGCCCGCAATGCGCGCTGGACAACATCGGCAACACGCGCTTCGTCGACGGCTACACGATCGCGTCGGAGTTGCGGGAAGCGACGCCCGCCGCGTTCGAGAGGCTGGCGAACACGCCGGTGTTGTATCGCGCGGAGTATCCGAAGGCGCGCAAGGTGTACGAGCATCGCACGCCGATCGTTCGTCTCACGCCGGAGGGGGCGATCGAACGTCTGATCAACAACCCGACGAAGATGTTCTTCGACGGCGTCGGCTTCGACGACATGCTGCCGTTCTTCGACGCGTATCAGGCGCTGAAGACCCGGCTCGTCGACACGCCGAAGGCGTATACGCATGCGTGGTCGCAGGGCGACATGGTCGTGTGGGACAACCGCCGCGTCTTCCACGGGCGCGGCGATTTCGGGGCGAGCGGCTTCAAGCGGACGTTGCGCGGCGGCTATTTCCGGGAAGGCGAACTGCGGGCGCGCTCGAGGTTCCTGGTCGCCGAGGCGTCGCGGCGTCCGGTGTATTCGTGATGTCGTCGCGCGCGATGCGCATGCGCGTGCGCGCGCGCTTCGGGCCTCAGGCGCGATAGGTCAGGCAGATCGCGCCGATCACCACCGCGAGGCTGGCCGCGACGCGGTGTCGGGTCGGCCGTTCGCCGAGGCACAGCCAGCCGATGATCACGGAGAACACGATGCTGGTCTCGCGGAGCGCCGACACGGGCCCGATCGGGCCGAGCGACAGCGCGGCGACGGTCGCCGCGTAGCTGATCATCGAGATGACGCCGCCCAGCATGGCCTTGAAGGTCTCGCTGCGGGCGTAGCCCTTGGCGAGCTTGCCGCCGTACAGCGCATACACGGCCGGCATCAGGAACCCGTAGAGGATGAAAATCCAGGCCGCATAGGCGCGCGGATCGCCGGCGAGCCTGACGCCCACGCCGTCCGTCGTCACGTAGCTGCCGATGAACAGCCCCGTGACGAGCGCGGCGAGCAGCGGCCGCGTCTGGATCCGGCGGCGGCCGAGCGCGAGGCTCGCGATGCCGCCCGAGATCAGCAGTACGCCGAGCAGCGAGCCGGCGTGGAGCGTCTGCCCGGCGAACAGGTAGCCGCCGATCGTCACGAGGAGCGGCACGGTGCCCCTGACGATCGGATAGATCAGGCCCAGTTCGGCGCCCTTGTACGCATACGCGAGGAAGACGCTGTAGCCCACCTGCAGCAAGGCCGAGACGCCCAGATACGGCCAGCTCGCGCGCGCGGGCAGCGGCAGGAAGAGCGCGCACGCGGCCGCTGCCGCGGTCGTGGCGAAGCTCATGATGGTGATGCTCCACAGCCGGTCGGCGCCGCTGCGCAGCACGGCGTTCCAGGTCGCGTGCAGGATCGCGGCGAACAGGACCAGCGCAATGACGAGCGGGGTCATCGGCGCGATCGGCCCGGGTGGTGGAACGGGTGGGTGGCGGCGGTGAAGCCCGCGCCAGGGGAGGGAGTGCAGGACACGTCGATGACCTCATTCCTACGCCGGCATTATCCGGATCAGGTTTAGGGGTCGTTCCGCACCTGGAACCTCTCAGCCGGCAAACCGGCTCCCCCTGATGGCTCACGCATTATGGGTAAGATGCCGGGGATCGGCAAGCATCGCGCAGCGCCTGCCGCGCTCCGGTATGCCGCATCGGCTGCGGCGCGGCCGGCTTTCCGCTACAGTAGGGCCGCTGGCCCCGCAGCAGGTCACAGTCCTTTATTGCACCGTATACGAGAGCGGCGATGCATACTCCAACGGCTTATACCCCTGACGCTCCCGCGCGCGCCGACGTCGACGCGCTCGCGGGCATGACGGTCCTCGAGTTCGGCGCCAACTGGTGCGGCATCTGCGCGGGTGCGCAGCCGGCGATTCAGGCCGCGTTCGCGGCGCATCCCGCGGTCCGGCATCTGAAGATCGAGGATGGCCCCGGCCGGCCGCTGGGCCGTTCATTCCGCATCAAGCTGTGGCCCACCCTCGTATTCCTGCGCGAGGGCGTCGAGGTCGCGCGCGTCGTGCGTCCCGACAGCGCCGCGCAGATCGAGGCCGACGGCTTCGCCGCGCTGGGTTGAACCGCGGCTCGCTGATCATGCAGCAGGCGATCGGACACCTTCTCGTCGAGTCGCACGGAGCGGGGCTCGTCGAATTCACGGGACAGGCGCGTGAATTCGTCGAGCGGCAAGCGATCCGCACTGGGCTGCTGACCGTGTTTTGCCGGCATACCTCCGCCTCGCTGCTCATCCAGGAGAACGCGGACCCGTCGGTGCGGCGCGACCTGGAGCGCTACTTCTCCGCCCTCGCACCCGAGGACGCGTCGCGCTACGAGCACGACGCGGAAGGCCCCGACGACATGCCTGCGCATCTGCGCGCGGCGCTGACCCAGGTGCAATTGTCGATCCCGGTCGAACATGGGCGCATGGTGCTGGGCACCTGGCAGGGTCTCTACCTCTTCGAGCATCGCCGCGCGGGCCATCGGCGCGATGTCGTGCTGCATCTGATCGGCGAGTGACGGTGCCGGTGCGCGATCCTCTTCCGGTCGACGGCGCTTTTTCTCGCACCGCCTGAACGGCTCTCCGTACCGCCTGCTTCCTCGACCGCGACCCGATGCCGACGCCTCGAGTCGCGACGGGCCATGTCCCGAAACATGGCCCGTTGCTCTTTCGTCGACGCGGATCATCCCGAGCCGCGTCCGGATCGCCCGAAGGCGGCCGCCTGAACGCCCGGCGAGATTACGCTTGATACTAGGCGGGAGTATCAATTAATATACCCCCACCTAGTATCAAGAGAATCGCTCATGCCGCATACCGTCGAGGAAAAGAAACGCGTGCTGGCCCGCGTGCGTCGTGTGCGCGGGCAACTGGATGCGCTGGAACGCGCGCTCGAGGAGGGCGCCGATTGCGGTCCGATTCTCCAGCAGATCGCCGCCGTGCGCGGCGCCATCAACGGCTTGATGGCAGGCGTGCTCGAAAGCCATCTGCGGGAAGAGTTCGCGCATCTGGGCGATACGAACGAGGCGGCGCAGCAGTCCGTCGACGGTATCGTGTCCCTGGTGCGTTCCTACCTTCGCTAACCTTCAACGGCGGCTGCCCGAACGGTCGTCCGCTCCCCATTCTTCGTGTGAGGATAGTCATGAAATCACGTGCTGCTGTTGCATTCGCCGCGGGCCAACCGCTGGAAATCGTCGAGATCGATGTCGAGCCGCCCCGCAAAGGCGAGGTCCTGGTGAAGATCACGCACACGGGCGTGTGCCATACCGATGCGTTCACGCTGTCGGGCGACGATCCGGAAGGCCTCTTTCCGGCCGTGCTGGGGCATGAGGGCGCCGGCATCGTGGTGGAAGTCGGCGAAGGCGTGACGAGCGTCAAGCCCGGCGACCACGTCATCCCGCTCTACACGGCCGAATGCGGCGAGTGCCTGTTCTGCAAGAGCGGCAAGACCAACCTGTGCGTGTCCGTGCGCGCGACCCAGGGCAAGGGCGTGATGCCGGACGGCACCACGCGCTTCAGCTACAAGGGCCAGCCGATCTATCACTACATGGGCTGCTCGACCTTCAGCGAATACACGGTCGTGGCCGAAGTCTCGCTCGCCAGGATCGATCCGCAGGCGAACCCCGAGCAGGTCTGCCTGCTCGGCTGCGGCGTCACCACGGGCCTGGGCGCCGTGAAGAATACGGCGAAGGTGCAGGAAGGCGATTCGGTGGCCGTCTTCGGGCTGGGCGGCATCGGTCTTGCCGTGATCCAGGGCGCGAAGCTGGCCAAGGCGGGCCGCATCATCGCGGTCGACACCAACCCGGGCAAGTTCGACCTCGCCCGGGCCTTTGGCGCGACCGACGTCGTGAACCCGAAGGATCATGAAAAGCCCATCCAGCAGGTCATCGTCGAGATGACGGGCTGGGGCGTCGACCATAGCTTCGAATGCATCGGCAACGTCAACGTGATGCGCGCGGCGCTCGAGTGCGCGCATCGCGGCTGGGGCCAGTCCGTCGTCATCGGCGTGGCGGGTGCGGGCCAGGAAATCTCCACGCGTCCGTTCCAGTTGGTGACGGGGCGCCGCTGGCTCGGTACGGCCTTCGGCGGCGTGAAGGGCCGTTCGGAGCTTCCGGGCATGGTGCAGGATGCGATGTCCGGCAAGATTCAGCTCGCGCCGTTCGTGACGCACACGAAGCCGCTCGCCGAGATCAACGAAGCGTTCGA
Organism: Burkholderia multivorans; assembly: GCF_010645215.1. Taxonomy (GTDB): domain Bacteria; phylum Pseudomonadota; class Gammaproteobacteria; order Burkholderiales; family Burkholderiaceae; genus Burkholderia; species Burkholderia multivorans_A. The sequence continues at coordinate 12,553 of NZ_JAAGNW010000068.1, forward strand.
TCTGATGCATGAAGGCAAGTCGATCCGCACGGTCGTCCACTATTGATGCGGCGCGCGGGCCGGGCGCGTTCGGCGCCCGGTTCCGCCGGCATGACGCGGTTCGCGCGAACGGCACTACCGGGAGGTTCAACCAGCATGGAACGCATTGAGCGACACGCGAGCCACGGCGGCTATCAGGAGGTGTGGAAGCACGCCTCGTCCACCGTGGGATGCGACATGAAGTTCGGCATCTATCTACCCAGCGCCGCGCTGCGCGGGCAAAAGTGCCCGGTGCTGTACTGGCTCTCGGGCCTGACCTGCACCGAGCAGAACTTCATCACGAAGGCGGGCGCGCAGGCCCATGCCGAGGCGCACGGCATCATCCTCGTCGCACCCGACACGAGCCCGCGCGGCGGCGACGTGGCCGACGACCCGGGCTACGATCTCGGCCAAGGCGCCGGGTTCTACCTCAATGCGACGCAGCCGCCGTGGGCGGCGCATTACCGCATGTACGACTACGTGGTGCATGAGTTGCCGGCCCTGATCGAGGCGGCGTTTCCGGCCGGCGACGCGCGTGCGATCAGCGGTCATTCGAT
>NZ_JAAGNW010000068.1:13137-16815 GCF_010645215.1 Burkholderia multivorans
CTGCGCAATCCGGCGCGCTATCGGAGCGCATCGGCGTTTTCGCCGATCGTCGCGCCCAGCCAGGTGCCTTGGGGCGAAAAGGCTTTCACGGCCTACCTGGGCGACGACCGCGACGCGTGGAAGCAGCATGACGCGGTGGAACTGGTGAAGCAGGCGACCGACAGGTTGCCGTTGCGGGTCGATCAAGGGGAGGGGGACGAGTTCCTGGCGGTCCAGCTGAAGCCGCACCTCCTGCGCGAAGCCTGCGAGGCGGTGGGGTATCCGCTGCAATTGAATCTGCGGCCGGGGTTCGATCATAGCTACTACTTCATCGCCAGCTTCATCGGCGAGCATCTGGCGTTTCATGCCGACGCGTTGAAGTGAACGTGTTGCGGCATTGAAATGAAGGCGACGTGGCCGGACATGCGCCGGCCGCGTCGTTTGCGTTTTACCTGGGCGGCAGGAGTCCGTGTCAGCCGCCGTCGATTCATGTCGGAATCCCAACGATTGAAGCATTTGTCCGCTATGTGAGAAATGCGGGTGAATGAAGTAGGCGCGCACGCTGCCCGACCACCGTGCAGCGCCCGCCCTCGATCGCTGCAGGCGTTATCCGCTTGCGAAACGACGCGCGCTTCGCGCATGGCTTTCCCTTACGCGGCAATTTCAGCCCCTCTTTCAGAAGACTACATTTCGCAATCCGATCGAAATGTCATCGACCGTTCATTTGTCGGGCGTTAGGATGGGCCCGCAACATTCCCATTCCAATCCCCACTGAGAGAAAGCGCACCATGGCCGATCTTCCGCAGAGCAAACACGACCATCAAAACGTCTCCGCGCCGCGCGCGCGCCGGCCGATGCTGAAATGGCTGGTGGGCGCGGTATGCCTGTCCGCCGCGTCGAGTGTCTTCGCCTGGGGTGACGAAGGGCACGAAGTGGTCGCGACGATCGCCAATCACTACCTGACGAGCCAGACCCGCGACGCCGTGAACGCGATCCTCGCCACCGACACGAGCGGCCTGACCGCCACCGACCTCGCGAGCGAAGCGACCTGGGCGGACCGGTATCGCACCTCGCATTCGTTTACGTCGGGCTGGCACTATGTCGACACGGAGATCAGCACGGGCGATATCGATGCAGCCTGCTTCGGGCACCCGCCGCTGCCGGCCAGCACGCTCGCTTCGCAAGGTCCGGCGCAGGCATGCGTGGTCGACAAGATCAATCAGTTCGTCACGGAATTGCAAGCGCCGGATACCCCGGATGCCGAGCGGCTGAAGGCGTTGCAGTTCGTGCTGCATTTCGTCGGCGACGAACACCAGCCGCTGCATTCGAGCGACGACAACGACGAGGGCGGCAACGAGAAGAAAGTGTCGGCCAGCGGAATCAAGGCGAGCAACCTGCACAGCTACTGGGATACGGCCTTCGTCCAGCAACTCGGCAGCAGCGCCGCCGACATCGCCGACACGCTGATCCAGCAAATCGCGCCGTCCGACCTCGCCGGCTGGCAGACGCAAACGCCGCGCGACTGGTCGCTCGAGGCCTTCGGCGTGGCGCAGCGCGATTCATACGGCCTGCTGCCGGCGCCCAACAGCAAAGGCACCTATGTGCTGTCCTCCAGCTACGTGAACACGGCGACGAACGACGTGGCGCTGCAATTGAAGCGTGCCGGCGTGCGTCTGGCGAAAGTGCTGAACGACGCGAACCTGAGCGCGCCGGGCGCGGCGCGGGCGGCCAGGGCACCGAAGGCCACGCTGGTCTCGCCGTTCGGCGGGTAAGCAGCAGGCCGGCGTCGCGACGCGAACCGCTTCGGGCATCCGGTGGCCCGGCGGTTCGCGCGGTGACGAACCGCGCGAACGCCTGCCGGCGCTCGCGGGCGTCACGTCGAGATCGAATCGCATCCGGGCAGCTCCCTACGCAGCCCCCCTCTCCATGCCTGAAGTTGGTTGAGCGCGCACCCATTCCCATCTTGTCCCGCACACCAACTGCTATCTCTGATGAAACAATCGCCGGGCTTGAGTTCGCGCTTGATGATAATCAATGGTGCGCCTGCATGATCCCCGCATACTGACCGCGGTGGGGACCATCAGGGCATCGCGACACGGACAGCCGGCCCAGGCGCTGAACTGAACGCCCGAGCGGCCTTGTCTCGCGCTCGACGCATGCCGCCAATCAAAAGAAAGCACGCGTTCAGAGAATGAGTATGAAGCTTTGGGGTAAGACGACCGCGCTGGGACGCGTCGCAGGGATGTTCATGGCGGCGGGCATGCTCGCCCAGGTCGCGCCGGCGTGGTCGGCCTCCGGTGTGTCGCCGCACGCCGTGCCGCCCCGGATCCTCGACGACCTGCCCGCCCGCTATGCCGCGGATCTCGACGCCGCGACGCGCGCCCAGGTGGAGCGCGGACGCTACGTGGCGCGCCTCGGCGATTGCGTGGCCTGCCACACGGGCGACAAGTCCAGGCCCCTCGCGGGCGGCCTGGCGTTGCAAACGCCGTTCGGCGAGTTGCATTCGACCAATATCACGCCCGATCCGGTGACCGGCATCGGGCGCTATCGTTTCGATCAGTTCGATCGCGCGATGCGCCGGGGCGTGGCCGCCGACGGCCATCACCTGTATCCGGCGATGCCCTATCCGTCGTACGCGAAAATCTCGCCGGAGGACATGCGGGCGCTGTACAGCTATCTGATGCATGGCGTGGCCCCGGTACGGCAGGCCAACCGGCCGCTCGCGCTGCGCTTCCCGTTCAACCAGCGCTGGGGCCTCGCGCTGTGGAACTGGGCCTTCCTCGACGCCGCACCCTTCAAGGCCGACGCCGCGCGAAGCGTGGAATGGAATCGCGGTGCCTATGTCGTCCAGGGGCTCGGGCACTGCGGCGCGTGTCATACGCCGCGCGGCGTCGGGTTCCAGGAAAAAACCATGTCGGACGCAGGGGCCGGCGGCCGCTACTTCCTCGCGGGCGAGACCGTGGAGGGCTGGCGCGCGCTCAGCCTGCGTGCGCTGTGGACGCCGCAGGAGACGGCCGAGATGCTCAAGACCGGGCGCAACCGCTACGGCACGGTGTCGGGCAACATGGTGGACGTGGTTCAGCACAGCACGCAGTACATGAGCGACAGCGACCTGCTTGCCGTCGGCATCTATCTCAAGTCCCTGCCCGCCGCCGAGCACGACAAGCCGATGCAGGTGGCGCAAGGCCCGGCGCCGGCGATTACGCCCGCACAAGCGCCGCCGCCCGAGGCCGCGTCGCGGGCGCCGGCCGCGCTCTACACCTCGCGCGGCGGATTGGGGTATCTGCAATTCTGCAACGACTGCCACCGCCCGGATGGGGCCGGGGTTCGCGACGTGTTTCCGCCGCTGGCGGGCAATACCGCCTTGCGCTCGGAGGATCCGTCGACGCTGATCCACATCGTGCTGACGGGCTGGCGTTCGGCGCAGACCGTGCGTCATGCGCGGGTGCTCACGATGCCGGCGTTTTCCCCGCTCGGGGATCAGGAGATCGCGGAGATTCTCAATTTCGTGCGCAGCAGCTGGGGTCGCGCCGATGCGCGGGCCATCGGCGCGGGCGAGGTCGGGCGCATGCGGCGGCAACTGCGTGCGGGGCACGGCCGCGACACGCGATTCGAGACGCCGCGCCTCGCCGACATGCTTGACGAGCCCAATGCCGGCCAGCTCACGCAGGGCGCGCGCCTGAACATCGACACGCGACA
>NZ_JAAGNW010000068.1:16825-29401 GCF_010645215.1 Burkholderia multivorans
GACATGAAGGCGATGGTGGCCTATTTCGACTGGATGCGCCGGGAAACCCGGCCCGGCGACAAGGTCGAAGGGCGCGGCGTCGGCAAGATCAGCAACCAGATCGTGCCGGACGTCGACAACGGCAAGCAGGTCTACGCGGCGCAGTGCGCGGTGTGCCACGGCGGGAGCGGCGAGGGGGTGAAGAATGCCGCGGGCGCTTGGGTGTACCCGCCGCTCTGGGGGGACGACTCCTTCAACCTCGGCGCGGGCATGGCGCGCACCTATACGGCGGCCGCCTTCGTGAAGCGCAACATGCCGATCGCGTTCCATGACGGCTTCCCGCTCGGGCAGGGCGGCTTGACCGATCAGGAGGCGGTGGATGTCGCGGAATATTTCACGCATCAGCCGCGTCCGGACTTCGCGGGCAAGGTCAAGGACTGGCCGAGGGACAAGAAGCCCGCCGACGCGCGGTATTGAACGGCGGCATGGCTTGCTGCAAGGGGTGGGGCCGGTCCGCCAGGCCCTTGCGCGCGCCCGGTGGGGCGTAGCGGTGCAGCGGTTGCTCGGCCCGGCTTTGACCACCGTCGGCATCCGAGCGAAGCCGGCGCGGCAGTCGGCGCGAGATCGACCTGTTGCCAGCAATAGACCCTGCGGCGTCGAAGCGGTATTGACCGCGCCGGGATCTGATGGCCCGGCGCAGGTTTCTCCAGCCGATGCCGGAATGATGGCGCCGTCGATTCGTCGGGCAATCGCGCGCCGTTCACCCTCGCCGGCACACGCTGCCGCCGGACATCGCGCGACTCGTCTTGGAAGGAAGCCTGGGTTGTGTCATCAATTGTTAAATGAGATTTAACAATTGATGAAATTGAGGGGCGTGCAGCAAACTTCAATCATTGAAAGAGCCGCATTGTTTCGACGGATAGCGGCGTATTCCTCGCTATATTACCGGCCACGCGCACTCGCTTCGCGGGCGCGAATTGTCGCGCACGGACCATCCCGCGCGATTCAGCCGACCGCTCCCCAGAGACCCCGACGTATGAACGCGCATCAAGAGAATATCGAAGAGCGTTACCGCGTACTGTCCAACGATATTTCGGTGTTGGAAACCATCGCGCAACTCGCTCTGGAAAACGCTCGCCAGCAGGTCACGTATTTTTCCCGCCTGGCTGCGCTCGCCCGATACGGGACCGAGCCCGAATGTCCCGATATCGATCGCTCGGTCCTGTTGGCCTCGATCGAGCAACTCAGCGAGCGCTACGAGCGTGAGGTGCACACTCAGGAAGAGGCCTTGCGCGCGGCGTATGCGTTGCGCGAGGCGCATCGGGACGGGAAATGGTCGCGCGCATCGAATGTGCCGCATTGAATCCGGATCGCCTGTGCACAGACCGCGGCCCCGCCTGTACGGCGTTCGTCGCTGTTTGATCCGCATGTCGATTGTCTATTGCGCCGCCTGGTGACCGATTCGCCTGACGCGCGAATTTCCGGGCGGCGGGCATCACGCGTCGAACGCCCTCTCGCCAGCGGCTCAGGCGCGTGTGCGGTATGTCGACCGCGATCGGACAGACCGTCTATACACGGTCAGCGCCTGCCGGCGCGGAAGCGAACGCCGCGCGCATCCCGAGCACCGACGCACAAGTCGACACGGTGCGGAAGACGTCGACGGATTTCGATCCGCCTCGGAACAGACGGATCCCGGCGCGCCGCACGCCTCACCTCATCGCCGCTTCGACAATCCGGAATTCACCCTTCCGCGAATACGAATTGCGCGCATCCGAGCGCTCCAACACACTGGCCTGCGACGCGACAGCCCGCGCCGCGACTGCACTGTACGAGGAGCCGCACGAGATGCCCCCCGACCGATACCTGCCGCGCCGGATCAGCGACATCCCCCATCACTGGGCGCGCCTGACGCCGGATCACGTCGCGCTGGTCGACGACGGCCAGACCCTGACCTTCGCAGACCTGTGGGCGCGCAGCGAACTCGCGAAAACCTACCTGCGCGACCGGCGCATCGCGGCGGGCGACCGCGTGATGGTGGTCGCGGAGAACGACGTGGCGGTCGTCACGCTGCTGTTCGCGGTATCGGCGCTGGGCGCGTGGCCCGCGATCGTCAACGCGCGCCTGTCCGAGCGCGAGATCGATGCGATCCGTGCGAACTGCCGGCCGCGCCTGATGCTGTTTACGCACGCCGCATCGCCCGACGCGCTGCGGCACGGCCTGCGCCATCACGCGCACGAATTCGCGCCGCCGGGCCTCGGTCCGCTGATGGCGGGCGGCGGCGACGACGCGGCCGAACCCGAGCCCGAGGACCTCGCGCGCGAGGTCGCCGCGCTGATCTACACCTCGGGCACGACCGGGCAGGCGAAAGGCGTGATGGTGACCCATCGCGGGCTGCTGCACTTCGCGCGGGTGTCGGCGGAATCGCGCGCGCTCGGGCATGCCGACTGCGCCTACGCGGTCATGCCGCTGTCGCACGTGTTCGGCCTCGCGACCCTGCTGCTCGCGACCTTCCACGCAGGCGCGAGCCTGTACCTGAGCGCGCGTTTCCATGCCGCGGACCTGTGCGCCGCGCTGGAGCGCGACGCCATCTCGATCCTGCAGGGCGTGCCGACGCTGTTCGCACGCCTGCTCGCCCACGTGCGCGCGCGCGGCACGGGGCTCCGCGCGCCGCGCCTGCGCTATCTGTATACGGGCGGCGGTCCGCTCGATCCGACGCTCAAGCGGGACGTCGAGGCGCTGTTCGGCCGGCCCCTGCATCACGGCTACGGCATGACCGAATACGCGGGTTCGCTGTTCATCACGCGAATGGCGCAGCCGCGCAGCGACTGCGCGGCAGGCGAGATCGTCGACGGGGCTCAGCTGCGGATCGTCGGTCCCGACGGCGGGCCGGCGCGCGACGGCGAACCGGGCGAGCTGTGGGTGCGCGGTCCGGGCGTGATGCGCGGCTACTATCGCGCGCCCGAGCTGAGCGCCGCCGTGCTGCATTCCGACGGGTGGCTCAACACCGGCGACATTGGCCGGCTCGGGCCCGACGGCGCGTTGTTCATCGTCGGCCGCACCAAGGACCTGATCATCCGTTCCGGTTTCAAGGTCTACCCGCTCGAAGTCGAGGCGGTGCTCAACGCGCATCCGTCCGTGCGGGTGTCGGCGGTGGTCGGTCGCGCGGCGGCGGACGGCAACGAGGACGTGATCGCATTCGTCGAACTGAAGGACGGCGAGGCCTTCGAGGCCGACGCGCTGCACGCCTATCTGGCGGCGCGTCTGTCGCCGTACAAGCGGCCCGGCCGCATCGTGCGCGTGAGCGCGATCCCGACCACGGCGAGCGGCAAGCTGCTCAAGCAGCCATTGCGCGAACGGCTCGCCGACGACCTGGCATGAGCGCCGCGCGTTCGGGCTCAGTCCTGCCGGCCCGCGCCGTCCTCGACCAGCAGATCGACGAGCTGGCGCGCGAACAGCGGCAGTGCGTCCCGCTGCGCGACGCAGATCTGCAGCTTGCGCTCGGCCCACGCGTCGTCGAGCGCGACGATGCGCAGCGCCATGCCGCGCGCATGGCGGCGCGCGGTGCCCTCGGGCAGCACGCCGATGCCGACGTTCGCCTCGATCATGCGGCAGGCGGTCTCGAAGTTGCTGACCTGGATGCGCCAGCGCAGCGTGCGCTGCAGGTCGGCCGCCGCGCGCTTGAGGAAGGTGTGGATCGCGCTCGCCTCCGGCAGTCCGACGAAGTCGTAGTCGAGCGCCTCGGTGAAGGCGAGGCGCCGCCGCTCGGCGAGCGGATGGCTGAGCGCGCAGGCGAGCACGAGCCGGTCGCGCCGGTACGGCATCACGTCGAGGCCGTCGGTGCGCACGTTGCCGGCCACGATGCCGATGTCGACCACGCCTTCCTGCACCGCGCGGATGATGTCCGGGCTCAGGCGTTCCTGCATGTCGACGGTCACGTCCGGATGGTTGACCAGATAGTGGCGCAGCACCGCGGGCAGGAACTCGCTCATGGCGGTGGTGTTCGCGAACATGCGGACGTGGCCTTTCACGCCGGACGCATACTCCTGCAGATCCCCGGACAGCTGTTCGAGCTGCCGCAACACGCGGCGCGCGTGCGCGAGCAGCGTCGCGCCGGGTGCGGTGACGCTCACGCCCTGGCTCGTGCGGCTCAGCAGCTTGACCCCGACCTGTTCCTCGAGGTTCTTGATGCGCGTGCTGGCCGCGGGCAGGGACAGATGCGAGCGCTCGGCACCGCGCGTCAGGCTGCGCGCTTCGGCGATATGGGTGAACAGATGCAGGTCGACCAGATCGAAACGCATGGCGGGATTCCTGGAAATCTCCGGCGGGGACCGTGCGCAACCCGGCTATCCGTGGAGCAAGGCGGGCAAGGCCGGTCGTCGGCCGGCCCGGTGTGCCGCTCATCTTACGCGCGCCGCGGCGAGCGCGTCGCGATAGGGGGCGCGTCGCGGGTTAACGCGCGCCGAACGCCCGATTCGCGAGAGACAAATGGCCGGCGCGGTGCGGATGCGTCAAGCTCGTCGCACGCCGGCAGCGCGCGGTGCGCAACCCATGTCGGCGCAACGGAGGCTGCGCGGCGGGGGGGGCGAGGTCCGCCCGCGTGCGATCCCGTTGCGGCAATTCCAAGGAGACATGACATGGCCCGTCAACCGAAACCCGTGGTGCGTTCCGACATCGCGTTCAGCGAGCCCGACCGCATCGTCGTGCGCGGCAAGGATCTGCCGAACGAGGTGCTCGGACACATGAACCTCGGCGACTTCGCATTCCTGCAACTGACGGGCCGCGTGCCGACGCCCGCGCAGTCGACGGTGTTCAACGCGATCCTCGTGACGCTCGTCGAGCATGGCATGACGCCCAGCGCGATCGTGGCGCGCATGACCTACGCCGGCGCGCCGGAATCGCTCCAGGCGGCGGTCGCCGCCGGGCTGTGCGGGCTGGGCTCGGTGTTCGTCGGCAGCATGGAGGGCGCGTGCCGGATGCTGTCCGAGGCGTTGCCGTACGGCGCGCGCTGCGCGGATCCCGACGCGCTCGCGCGCGACACGGTCGCCGCCTGGCGCGCGCGCGGCGCCGCGCTGCCCGGCCTCGGCCATCCGCTGCACAAGCCGGTCGATCCGCGTACGCCGCGCCTGTTCGAGATCGCCGCGCAAAACGGCCTGTCCGGCGACTACGTGACCCTGATGCAACGGATCGGCGCGGAGGCGGCGCGCGTGTCGGGCAAGGTGCTGCCCGTCAACGCGACGGGCGCGATCGGCGCGATCTGCTGTGAGTTCGGCTTTCCGTGGCGGATCGTGCGCGGCTTCGGCGTGATGGCGCGCGCGATCGGCCTCGTCGGCCATCTCGCCGAGGAGGCCGAGCGGCCGATGGCGGTCGAGCTGTGGCAGCGCGTCGAGGACGAGGCGTCGGCCCACCTGCGCGGCGACGCCTAGCGCGCTCATTTCAGCAGGTTGGGCAGCCACAGCGAGACGGCCGGCACATAGGTCACGAGCAGCAGGAAGCCGAGCATCGCGGCGAGCCAGGGCAGGACCGCGACCGTCAGCTCCGTGATGCCCATCCGCGTGATGCCGCTCGCCACGTAGAGGTTGAGCCCGACGGGCGGATGGCACATGCCGACTTCCATGTTCACGACCATCAGAATGCCGAAGTGAATCGGATCGATGCCGAGCTGATGGGCGACGGGGAACAGGATCGGCGCCATGATCAGCACGATCGACGACGGCTCCATCACGTTGCCCGCGAGCAGCAGCAGCACGTTGACGACCAGCAGGAAGCCGATCGGGCCGAGCCCCTGGCCGAGGATCCAGCCGGCCATCTGCTGCGGAATGCTCTCGGACGTCATCAGGAACGAGAACAGCACCGCGTTGGTGATGATGTAGAGCAGCATCGCGCTCATGCTCGCGGCGTCGAGCAGCACCTTCGGCACGCGCTTGAGCGGCAGGTCGCCGTACACGCAGGTCGACACCAGGAACGCATAGACGGCGCTCATCGCGGCGGCCTCGGTCGGCGTGAACACGCCGGAATAGATGCCGCCCATCACGACCACGATCAGCAGCAGGCCCCACACGCTTTCCCAGTAGGTAGTCCAGACCCGCTGCGCCTCCGCGCGCAGCAGCCGCGGGTGCGTGAAGCGCCGGCCGATCCGGTAGGCGACGTAGAGCCACGCCAGCGCGAGCACGACGCCGAACATGCCGGTGCCGGCCGCGAGGCCGGGCGCGGCGCGGCTCAGCACGAGATACAGCAGGCCGATCAGCACGGCGGGCGGCGCGATCGAGAACGCGAGGCACAGCAGCAGGCCCCACAGCGCATGGCCGGTGGCCGCGAGCGGGCCGTGGCCGTCGAATTCGCGAAAACGCGGATAGCCGTTGCGGCGCGCGATGAACCAGGTCACGAAACCGAGCAGCAGCGCGAGCAGGATGCCCGGCACGACGCCCGCGAGAAACAGGTCGCCGACCGAGGTGTTGGTGGACACCGAATACAGCACCATCACGATCGACGGCGGGATCAGGATGCCGAGCGACCCGGAGGTCGCGATCACGCCGGCGCCGAACCGGTTCGGGAAGCCCTGCTGGACCATCGCGGGCAGCAGGATCGAGCCGATCGCCATCACGGTGGCGGGGCTCGACCCGGAGATCGCCGCGAACATCGCGCAGGCGAGCACGCCGGCGAGCCCGAGGCCGCCGTGCAGGTGGCCGACGATGCTGGTCGCGAACGCGATCATGCGCCGCGCGACGCCGCCGTGCGTGAGGAAGCCGCCCGCCAGGATGAAGAACGGGATCGCCATGATCTCGAAGTTCTCGATGCCGGTAAACAGCTTCAGCGCGACCGATTCGATCGGCACGGCGGTCATCGTGAACAGGTAGGTGAGCACGGTGAGGCCAAGCGCGATCGACACCGGCATGCCGGTCAGCAACAGCGCGATCAGCAGGCAGAAGATGAACGCGGGCTTGCCGAAGCCGAGCAGCAGCGCGGCCAGGAGGACGGCGACCACGCCGAAGATGACGCGCGTGACGCGCGGATTGCCGACCGCGGGCGCGGCGAGCGGCTGACTGTGACTCATGGATGAACTCCTTGCGGAACCGGCGCGGCGGGCGCGGACGCAGGCGCGTCCAGGCCCTCGACCTGCGCGTGGTCGTGCTTGGGCAGCGTGCCGTCGCGCAGGAAGCGCCACGTGACCTGCAGGAAGCGGAAGCACATCAGGTAGGAGCCGAGCGGCACGCACAGGAAGGCGATCCAGCGCGGCAGCTCGAGATCGGGCGAGACCTGGTCCGTGTGCGCGAGCGCCCAGACGAAGCGCGCGCCGAGCGTGCCGATCACGCCCGTGAACAGCGCGCCCGCGAGCAGGCCGAACACGATGCACGCGCGCCGCGCGCCCGGCTGCAGGCGGTTGATCATCACGTCGACGCCGACGTGGATGCCGGTGCGCACGCCGTAGGCCGCGCCGAACTTGGCCATCCACACGAACAGGTAGATGCACAGCTCCTGCGCCCAGCTCAGGTCGAGCGCGAGCAGCCAGTCCTGCAGGTAGGGCACGCCCACGCCGGACGCATAGCGATGGAGCACGGCGACGAAGATCACGAGCGTGGCCACGCCCATCAGCGTCGCGATCAGGGTCTCCTCGAGGCGGTCGAGCAGTTTCATGACGAAGCTCCCCGGGCCTTACATCGACTGGCCGGTCGCGCGGTAGACGTCGCGCACGAGATCGGGGCCGATCCGTTGCTCCTGGTCGCGATGCACCTTCGACAGCGCACGGCGCCAGTCGGCCGCCTGCGCGGGCGTGAGCGAGATCAGCTCGGTCTTGCCGGTCGCCCTGATCTTGGCGAGCGCATCGTCGTTCTCGCGCTTCGCGATCTCGTTCGCATAGCGCGTCGCATCGCGCATCGCGCCTTCGAGTGCGGTGCGCACGTCGTCGGGCAGGCCGCTCCAGAACTTGCGATTGACGATCACCGCGTAGCCGATGTAGCCGTGGTTGGACAGCGTCACGTATTTCTGGACTTCGTTCATGCGCTGCGTGTACAGGTTCGACGGCGTATTTTCCGTGCCGTCCACCACGCCCGTCTGCAGGCCCTGGTAGACCTCGGAGAACGCCATCACCTGCGGGATCGCGCTCAGCGCGCGGAACTGCGCGTCGAGCACCTTCGACGACTGGATCCGCATCTTGAGGCCGCGGAAGTCGGCCGGCTCGCGCAGCGGGCGGTTCGCGCTCATCACTTTGAAGCCGTTGTCCCAGTACGCGAGGCCCGTGATGCCCTTGGTTTCGAGCCGCGTCATCAGGCGCTTGCCGAGCGGGCCTTCGGTGACCTTGTGCAGCGCATCGTAGCCGTCGAACAGATAGGGCAGGTCGAACAGCTCGAATTCCTTCGCGCCGAGCGGCCCGAACTTCGCGAGCGAGGGCGCGAGCATCTGGACCGACCCGAGTTGCAGCGCCTCGAGTTCCTCCTTATCCTTGTACAGCTGGCTGTTCGGGTAGACCTCCACCTTCACGCGCCCGTTCGTGCGCGTTTCAGCGAGTTTCTTGAAGTAATCGGCGGCCTTGCCCTTCGGCGTATCGGCGGCCACGACGTGGCTGAACTTGATGACGATCGGTTGCTGGGCGGCCGCGGCGAGCGCGAAGGCGGACAGGCACAGCCCCGTGAAGACACGGCGCAGGTTCATTTCAGTCTCCTCTTGGATGCTGCCTGTTGGCTTGGCAGGTGGCGCTCAGTCTCGGTTCTCGATGCATGGCGGGCAATACGTACATCCCACATTCGCGCGCGGCGCGCGGCGTCATGCCGGGCCCCTTCGCGCAGCCCCGGCGGCGCGTGCTGCTGACCTTCACGGCGATCGCGCTGATCGTCGCGGGCGCGTTCGCGGTGCCGCTCGTCGCGGTGCGCTTCGAGCGCGAACAACGTCACGAACAGTTGATCTCGGACACGCTGTGGGCGCAGCAGGCGCTCGGTTTCGAGGCGCAGCGGCTCGTCGAGGCGATGCAGATCGTCGGCACGGATCTCGCCGCCGAGCCCGCGCCCGAGCTGTTCGCGCAGCGCGCGGCGGAATTGCTGCGGCGCAGCCCCGAGGTGCTGGCGCTGTGCCGGCTCGAACGCGTCGTCGAGGCGGTGCGCTGCTTTCCCGGCGGGGCGGCGCGCGCGGCGCTGCCGCGCCCCGATCTGGCCGAGACCTGGCGCGACACCGCCGAGCGCGCGATGCGGCTCGGCCGCCCGGCCGCGTCGCTCGTCGAGCCGCGCGCGGCTCAGCCGCGGCTCGCGCTGCTCGTCGCGCCGACGCCCGGCGAAGCAGGCCAGGCGATGGCCGCGGTCGTGTCCATCGAGCGCCTGCTGACGGCGACGCTGCCGTGGTGGTTCGCGCACGAGAACGCCGTCACGCTGACCGATCCGCGCGGCGAGCTGGTCGCCGTGCACGATCCGCGCGTGCGGGGGCGCGGCGTCTATACGCACCGGATCGAAGCGGGGTTCGCGGACCAGACGCTCTACCTGGAGGCGAACAGCACGCGCGGGCCGCCCTACCTGATCCCGAACCTGTTGAGCGGCGCCGTCGCCGCGTTGTCGCTGCTGCTCGCGGGGTCGGTATGGCGGCTGTGGCGCGACCTGGTGCGGCGCGCGCGCGCCGAATATGCGCTGCGCGAGCAGCAGGCGCTGCGGCAGGCGATGGAGGATTCGCTGGTGTCGGGGCTGCGCACGCGCGATCTCGACGGGCGCATCACCTATGTGAACGCGGCGTTCTGCGAGATGGTCGGCTATCGCGCCGACGAACTGATCGGCTGCGCGCCGCCGATGCCGTACTGGGCGCCGGAGTTCTCCGAGCGTTCGGCGCAGCGCCACGCGCAGCTGCTCGCGGGCACGCTGCCCGGGCATGCGTACGAATCGGTATTCCAGCATCGCGGCGGCACGCGCGTGACCGTGCTGATCAACGAAGCGCCGCTGCGCGACGGCACCGGCCGGCAGGTGGGCTGGACCGCGTCGATCGTCGATGTCAGCGAGCAGAAGCGCACGCAGGAACTGCAGCGCGCGCAGAGCGAGCAACTGCATCACATGGCGCGCGTGATGACGATGGGAGAGATGGCCTCGGCGCTCGCGCACGAGCTGAACCAGCCGCTTGCGGCGGCCAACAGCTACTGCACGGCGGCGTTGAACCTGATGGTGGCCGAGGCGGAAGCGGCCGGCGCGGCGACGGCCGCCGCGGCGACGGACGAGGCCGGCGGGCCGCGCGAGTTGCTTGCCAAGGGGCGCCATCAGGTCGAGCGGGCCGGGCAGATCATCCGGCGCGTGCAGCAGTTCGTGCGCAAGACCGCGCCGTCGCTCGGGCCGGTTGCGCTCGATCCCGTAATCGCGGGCGTGCTGCCGCTCGTGCAGTTGCAGACGAGCCGCCTCGGCGAACGCATCGATACCGTGCTCGACGCCGCGTTGCCGCCCGTGCTGGCCGATCGCGTGCTGCTCGAACAGGTACTGCTGAATCTCACGCGCAACGCGTTCGACGCGATGGCGCATCTGCCTGCCGGCGAGCGCGTCGTGTCGATCCGCGCCGAACGGCGCGCGGCGGCGGACGAGCCGGCCGTCGTGCGGGTCAGCGTACGGGATCGCGGGCAGGGGCTGCCGGACGACGCGCGCGACGCGCTGGAGCGGCCGTTCTTCACGACCAAGCCGGACGGGATGGGCATGGGCATCGCGGTGTGCCGCTCGGCGCTGGAGACGATGCATTCCCGCCTGCGTTATGCGCCGGACGGCGCGGGCACCTGTTTCTATTTTGATTTGCGGACGAGCGACGAGCCATGCGCCACCTCTACCTGATCGATCATTCGCGATGCGCTGGGCGCGCTGTTCCGTTCGCGCGGGCTCGCGGTGCGCAGTTTTGCCGACGCGGCCCTGTTCCTCGACAGCTGGCGCGACGAGGGGCTCGCCGCCGCGCCCGCTTGCCTGCTGATCGACGTGAGGATGCCCGGCATGAGCGGCTTCGAGCTGTTCGCGCAGCTGCGCGACGCGGGCCTGGGCGCGCATCACGCGGTGGTGTTCCTGACCGGCCACGGCGATATTCCGATGGCGGTCGACGCCTTGCGCGCGGGCGCGTACGACTTCCTCGAAAAACCGTTCTCCGACAACCGGCTGGTCGATCGGGTGGTCGCCGGGCTCGACCATGCGCAGGCGCAGGCGGGGCCGCCCGAGACGACGCCGGACCAGCGCCTGGCGAGCCTGACGCCGCGCGAGCGCGCGATCGCGGGGCAGATCGTGGCCGGCCGCACGAATCGGGAGATCGCCGATGCGCTGAGCATCAGCGTGCGAACGGTGGAGGTGCATCGGGCGCGCGTGTTCGAGAAGCTCGACGTGAAGAACGCGGTCGGGCTCGCGCAGCTGGGCGCGCGCGAGACGCCTGCGTCCTCGGTGTGACGCTTCGATCGGCTGTATCGATGGTCGGGTCGAGTCCGAGCGCTTGTCGCAATGCATCGGGATCGCGGCATATGAAGCGATCGCTCGAGGTCGGCGATGCGCTTCCATGTGCCATGCCGGCGCCGATGGCTTCCGTCGCCGGGTTATATCAGCCCGAGCGCGATCGCTCGAGACGCCGCCTGCACTTTATTGGCCGCGCCGAGTTTGGAAAGAATGCGCGCGACGTGCCAGTTGACCGTGCTGATCGAGATGTGCAGCTGCTTGGCGATGTCCGAGGCATTCAGCCCCTCCGTCGTCCAAAGCAGAACTTCTCGTTCGCGCGAGGTCAGATGCGCGGGGCGGGACGTCCCGCTTTCCGCAATGAGATGGCCGCTCATCAGGCTATGCGCATAGTTCGCCAGCCAACTGATCTTCATCGACAGGGCTTCGAATTCGGATTCATGGATCTCGTCCCGGCTGCGCGCGAAAGAAAGCAGACCGAACGCGCCGCCGAACGACCACGAAGGTTGTGCAACGCCATGGGCCAGGCCGTGATCCCGCGCATCGTTCCAGAACGACGAGAGGCGGGACGACTCGGTGCTCGGCCAGAGTATGGTTGCCGGGGAGGTCAGGCCGCCGGATACGGTGGGGTCGATGTCCACGTATCTCCGCCGCTGGTAATGGGCCATCCAGCTGTTCGGATAGGTATCGTAGACCTTGATGTTCGATTCCGTCCGCATATACGGTGCTCGGAATCCATAGCAGCAGTACTCGAACCCGAGTTCCCCGGAGTAGGCGTTGAGCTTTTCAAATAGATCGATCGAGCTGCTCGAAGTCGCCAGGTCGTGAGAAATATCTTGTGGAGAAAACATGATTTATTTCCGATAAATATGGCATTCCTAAGCGACAGGCGGCCGGAGTGTTCCGTCAATGCAGGGTGATCGTCCGGGTTGCCCGCTATGTGGCCCCGGCCGGGCAGCGGGCGGCCTCTCTACGTTGTCGGATCCGTCGGTTCGAGGCACGCTTGTGCGTCCCGTTCCGTCCATCGAATCGGCTCCTGTCGCTCGCGATTCACCGACAGGCTGAACACGTCGAAGCGATTGTAGTAGCCCACGACGTCGTGGAATTGCTTCGGTTCGATGCATTTGCCGAGGTCGAAGTCGGCATAGGCGATGCCTTCTTCGTCGCATAAGCTCGACCCGACGGGCGCGCCCGTCGGGTCGACGAACATCGTCATCGCGCGGGGGCT
>NZ_JAAGNW010000068.1:29411-30409 GCF_010645215.1 Burkholderia multivorans
CGATCGACCAGGAAGTCGCGCATGCGCTTGTCCATATAACCCGCGCAGACGATGCCGAATGCCTTGGCCTCGAACGAGTGCGCACCCGCCCGCAACCGGTTTGCCGTGACGTTGTCGTAGTTGCCGCCGCTGCTCGGGCGTCGCGTCGGCCACAGCGCGGGCCAGGTGGAGATGTGGATCTGCTCGCCCTGAGCAATGAGCGCGTAGCGGGCGAGGGGATTGGTGTTCTCCCCGCAGATCAATCCGCCGATGCGTCCGAGGCGGGTGTCGGATACCCGCAGACCTGCGCCGTCGCCGGGGGCCCAGACGAGTTTCTCGAAGAACGTCGGGACGAGCTTGCGATGATGATTGAGGATCGCGCCGCGATCGTCGATCAGCACATTGGCGTTCCACAGGCAACCGAGGCTCGCGCGCGAGCGTTCGCTGAAGCCCAGGGACACGAACACGCCGCAGCGCTGCGCCTCTGCCGCGATTTCCGCGATTTCGGGGCCGTCGAGATAGACGCTTTCCTCGACCAGCCGCTCGAACAAGGCGTGGTTGTCGATCGGCGCCCACAACGCAGCCCAGACCGGAAACGCCGGCAGGAAGGATTCGGGAAACACGACGAGCTGGGCGCCGTTTCCTGCCGCCTCGCGAACGAGGGAGACGGCTTTGGAGACGGTGCGGGCACGGTCGAGGAAGACGGGGGCGGCGTGAACGGCCGCCACCTTCACGACGGGAAGTATCGACATGTCGTTGCGCTCCAGTCTAGTGAGCTTGACCGGCCAGGCCGGGGACGCCGAGCGCGCCTTCGCGTCTGACGACCAGCTCCGCCCAGCGGGTTTCGGCGACCCGATCGCGCGTCAAAAGCGAGATCAGCACGACCAGCAGGAACCCGATCGGGATCGAGAGGATGCCGGGATTGCGCAAGCCGATGAGCGGCTTGCGCAATCCGACGAGGCTGGTGGCATCGGCAGGCGTTCGCGCTATCGTCGCCTCGGCGGCATCGCGTTCGGGCG
>NZ_JAAGNW010000069.1 GCF_010645215.1 Burkholderia multivorans
ACATCGTCGACGGCGAACGCGATGCCCGCGACGCCGTCGCCGTGCGCCCGCACGTATTCGTACGCCGGATGCTGCCGATCGAGCGCCGACGTCACGACGATGCCGACGTCGTTCTGCTTCAGGAACAGCGAGTACGCGGTACCCGACGCGTGGCCGTGCACGCGCCATCCGGCCGGCCGAAAGCCGTAGCGCACGATCCATTCGGATGCGCACGTCCAGGCATCGGAAACAAAAAGCTCAACATGGTCGATTCGCAGTGTTTCGTCCATCGCTTTTCATGCAAAAAAAGTGGAATACGCCAATTAAATCACGCACAAAAATTCTTTGCTCGATTTTATTGAAATCAATCCACTATTTACAATAAAGAATCTAAATACGAATTTATTTCATTTTAAAAAATATCCAAGAAAAATTGTACGGCAACAAAAAATTGAAGCGCAATTCGATTAATCGTCGTCACCTGCGCGTCGCCCGGCGCCATCCCGCGTCGCCCGCGCAGCATCGCGTCATGTGTTGTCCTTCCCTCGGATACGCATATCCGAGCGCCGAAATTCACGCTATATGATCAGCCTCCAGTCACGCCTCATTCCTGATCGATATACCCAATCCATTGGTGCAGATTCACTGACTTTCCAAACCGCACGCATCAGCGATGCAGTGCATTTCACGTACAACGAATGAAAATCCATCTCGAATCCGATCAAGACGAATAAGCCGACAAGACATCCTGCAGGTTCGATCTTTCATGCTCATGTCGGCCTGTCCTTTACATTTCGACTCTTTCGGAACGACGGCACCTCCCGCTGACCTGAACAGCCGGAGGCACGGACAGGTCACGAGGATGTAGCGATCCAGAATCGCCGCCACTGCCGCGGACCGGGCAAACATCGCACCGATTTCGCCGCGCAGTCCGATGACGATCCGCATGACGCCGAGCGTCGGTATCGCTCAGGCGGACCTCGAAGGACTTGAAGATAGGGACCGGAGCGCCGTCGTGGTTCGCCTCGCCGGCAAACATGCGCCGCGGCGGCCGGCGGCGCCCTGAAGGTCAGGTCGAGCCGGGCGGCCCTGCCCGGAAGCGGGGAAGGTCACGGCCACCGATCAGGAGTACACGACGAAATCGCACGCCGACTCGATGACGATGCGATCGTGCGCGGCGGGTACAGGGGCGAACGTCCGTCATACGATCGGTTTCCCGGCATCGACCAGACGATCGGCGCGCCCGCGCGGCATGGCGACGTCGCCGCGGCATACGAAGACGGACGGATCATCCGCAAGCTTGTGACGCCCGGCAAAGCGCCGGGCGTGCGGGCGAACCGCCTACTTCCGCTTGAACGCCCCCACCGCCACGGCGGTCACGAGCGTGCCGGCGAGGATCGCGACCGCATACAGGCCGAGATGCGAGACCGCATTGGGAATCGGCAGCACGAAGATCCCGCCGTGCGGCACCTTGAGTTCCGCACCGGCCACCATCGAGATCGCGCCGCCCGCCGCCGAGCCGGCGACGCAGGCGGGAATGACGCGCATCGGATCGCGCGCGGCGAACGGAATCGCACCTTCGGTGATGAACGCGATCCCGAGCACCGCGGCCGCGTTGCCCGCCTCGCGCTCCTCGGGCGAGAAGCGCGCGCGGAACAGCCAGGTCGCGAGCGCGATGCCGAGCGGCGGCGTCATTCCGGCCGCCATCGTCGCGGCCATCGGCGTGTAGACGTGACTCGCGATCAGGCCCACGCTGAACGCATACGCGGCCTTGTTGATCGGCCCGCCCATGTCGAACGCCATCATCGCGCCGAGGATCAGCCCGAGCGTGAGCGCGCTGCCCGCCTGCATCGAGCGCAGCCACTCCTCCAGCGCATGCAGCGCCACGGCCACCGGCGTGCCGACCACGTAGATCATCAGCAAGCCGACGATCAGCGTCGACAGCAGCGGAATGATCAGCACCGGCTTCAGGCCTTCGAGGTTGCGATGCAGCTTCAGGTGCCGGTTGATCAGCAGCGCCGCGTAGCCGGCCAGAAAACCCGACACGATCCCGCCCAGGAAGCCCGCCCCCAGGCTCGCGGCCAGCATCCCGCCGACCATGCCCGGCGCGATCCCCGGGCGATCCGCGATCGAGTACGCGATATATCCCGACAGCGCCGGCACGATCAACGCAAACGCCGATTTCGCGCCGATCTGGAACAGCGCCCAGGCAAGCGTGCCCCGGTGCGCGTCGTCGAATGCGTAGATGCCGCCCAGCGCGAACGACAGCGCAATCAGCAAGCCGCCCGCCACCACGAACGGCAGCATGAACGACACGCCCGTCATCAGATGGCGATAGGGGCCACCCGCCTGCGCCGCACGCGCTTGCTTGGTCGCCGCCACCTGGTCGGCGAGCGGCCGCGCCGGCGCGTCGCCCTCGACGCGCGCCTCCGCCCAGGCGCGCTCCAGCAGCGCCGCGCCCTTGCCGATCGCGCTCTTGGTGCCGGTTTCGTAGAGCCGTTTGCCGCGGAAGCGGCTCTTGTCGACCTGCGTGTCGGCCGCGATCACCACCAGGTCCGCCGCCGCGATCTGCGCGTCGGTCAGCGGGTTCTGCGCGCCCACCGAGCCTTGCGTCTCCACGTGGATCTCGTGGCCGAGCGCCTGGGCGCCCTGCGCAAGCCCCTCCGCCGCCATGAAGGTATGCGCGATGCCGGTCGGACACGAGGTGATCGCCACGATCCTCAGAACCTTGGCAGGTGCCGCCGATGCTGCCTGCGTCTCGTGTCGCGCGCCGTCCGCCGCGCGCGCGAGCACCGCGTCCGCCTCGCGAATCGCATCGTCGAGCGTCACCCGTACGATCGTCTTGCCCGCGAACGGCGCGGCGTCGATCGACACGCCCTCGTCCGCCGCGATCAGCACCGTGCGCGCCGCCTCGATCTGGGCGGCCGACAACGGCGTCTCCACGCCCAGCACGCTGCGCGTCTCCAGCGCCAGCGCCAGCGCCGTGCCGCGCGCACGCGCCGCGCGGCTCAACGCCTGCGCAGCCACCACGGGCGCGGCAACCTGTTCCGGTGCCGCGACGAGTCCTATCAGTTTTTCCATTGCCGTTGTCTCCGCCTATCCGGCTCGCTGTATCGCCGCGCCCATCGGCGCGGCCACCGTGTATGTCTCGACCGCCACGCGTTCGGCCAGCGCATCGAGCGCCGCCCGTTCCGGCAGATGCGGCCCCACCCGCGCCAGCTTCGCCGCCGCGATCGCGGTTGCGCGCCGCCCGACCTCGTCCCACGGCCGTCCCTCGACGAGCCCGGCAACGAGCCCCGCGACCAGCGCATCGCCCGCGCCCGCCGTGCTCGCCACGGGCACCACCGGCGGCGTCGCGCGGAACACCCGCCAGCCCGCCGCGCCCGCACTCGAATCCGGGACCGCCGTCACGCCCAGCGCACCGCGCGCACCCAGCGACACGACCACTCGCGCGATGCCGCGCCCCACCAGCGCGCACGCGGCTTCCAGCACCGCATCGTCGCTCTCCAGCGCATGCCCGAGCGCCGCCGCGAGTTCTTCGCGGTTCGGCTTGATCAGATCGGGAAGCGCATCGGGGCCGGCCGCCAGCACCTCGGCCAGCGGCGCGCCGCTCGTATCGAGCGCGACCCGCGCGCCCGCGCCGCGCAGCGCCGCGATCGCGCGCCGATAGAAATCCGCGTCCACCCCGGGCGGCAGGCTGCCCGCCAGCACGAACCAGCGCCCCGGCGACGCCAGCTCGCGCAGCCGCGCCGCGAGCGCGTCGACCTCGGCCGGCGTCACGCGCGCGGCCGGCAGATTGATGTCCGTGGTTTCGCCGCGCACCGGATCGACGAGCTTCACGTTGATCCGCGCGCGGCCCGCCACCTGCACGAAGCGATCGGTGATGCGCTTGGCCGCGAACAGCGCTTCGAACGCGCCGCGGTCCTCCTCGCCGAGCAGGCCGGTGGCGATGGTCGCCAGGCCGTAGTCGGCGAGACACGCCGCCACGTTGACCCCCTTGCCGCCCGCATTCACTTCGAGCGACTCGGCGCGGTTCACCTCGCCCGGCGTCAGGTTCGCCACGCGCACGGTCTGGTCGAGCGCCGGATGCGGCGTCACGGTCACGACGGTCTTCATGCGGCCGCCCGGATGTCCGTGCCGTCCAGCGCACGCACCGCGTCGGCGTCCGCGCACTCGAGCGCGCGCTGCGCGAGCGCCTGCAACGCGTCGAGGCGCGCGCCGCGCAGCCGCGTCTTCACGGCCGGGATGTCGCGCGCGCTCATCGACAGTTCGTCGACCCCGAGCCCCGCGAGAATCGACGCGCCGAGCGGCTCGCCCGCCAGCCCGCCGCACACGCCGACCCATTTGTGATGGCGGCGTGCGCCGTCCACCGTCTGGCGGATCATGCGCAGCACCGCCGGATGCAGGCTTTCGGCCATGCGCGCCAGCTCCGGATGCTCGCGGTCGATCGCGAGCACGTACTGCGTGAGATCGTTGGTGCCGATCGAGAAGAAATCCACGAGCGCCGCGAAGTGGTCGGCGAGCGCGGCCGCCGAGGGCGTCTCCACCATGATGCCGAGCGGCACCTTCGGCGCGTCGAGTTCGGCGCGCACGTGCTCGGCCAGTTCGAGCGCCTGACGCGCTTCGTCCAGCGTCGACACCATCGGGAACATGATCCACAGCGGCCCCGTCCTGGCCGCGCGGTAGAGCGCGCGCAGCTGCGGCACGAACAGGTCCGGCCGGCGCAGGCACAGCCGCACGCCGCGCACGCCGAGGAACGGGTTCGCTTCCTCGGGCAGGTTCAGATAGGGCACCTGCTTGTCGCCGCCGATGTCGAGCGTGCGGATGATCAAGCGCCGGCCGCCGCTCGCGGCAACCATGCGCTGGTAACAGTCGAACTGCTCGTCCTCGTCCGGCGCATGGTCGCGCTCCAGGAACAGGAACTCGGTGCGCATCAGGCCGACGCCGTCCGCGCCGCTGTCCAGCGCGTCGCGCACCTGGTCGGGACGGGTCAGGTTCGCGCCGATCTCCAGCACATGGCCGTCGAGCGTCGCCGCCGGCAGCGCACGGTTCGCGGCCGCGCGCCGCGCATCCTCCAGCAGCTGGGCCTGCACCTGCCGCGCCCGCGCGAGATCCTGCGCGGACACGCCCACGTACAGCCGCCCGGCCGCGCCGTCCAGCACGGCGTCCGCGCCGTCGGCCACCGTCATCAGCGCGGCGCCGCACGCGACCGCCGCGGGCACGCCGAGCGTGCGCGCGAGGATCGCCGTATGCGAGGTCGGCCCGCCCGACACCGTGCAGAAGCCCAGCGTGACCGCGCGATCGAGGCGCGCGGTGTCGGACGGCGTCAGGTCCTCCGCGATCAGGATCGACGGCCGCGTCGCATCGGGCAGCGACGAGGTCGCGCCTGCCACGCCGAGCTGAGCGAGCACGCGGCGCGCGACGTCGCGCAGGTCGATCGCGCGCGCCGCGAGCAGCGGATCGGGCAGCGCCGCGAGCCGCGCGGCCTGCTGCTCCGTGGCCTGGTGCCACGCCCACGCGAGCCCGTGCCCGTCGAGCAGCCGGCGCGCGGTGTCCGCGAGCAGTTCGTGATCGTCGAGCAGCGCGCGCTGCGCGGCGAAGATCTCGCCTTCCGCCGCGCCCAGCCGCGCGGCCGTGTCGCGCGCGAGCGCATCGAGTTCCTGGCCGGTCGCGCACAACGCGCGTTCGAGCGCACGCGTCGCTTCGAGCGTATCGCCCGGCACGTCGTCGATCTGCAGCCGCGCGCCGCGCAGCACGCGCACCGGCCCGACCACGAAGCCGGGGCCCGCGCCGACGCCGTCGATCACCGTCGCCGCGCCCTGCGGGGTCCACGCCGGCTGTGCCGGCTCGCGGCGCGCCTTCGCGGCGGCCGCGCGCGCGTGCTCTTCGGCCGCCAGCGCGGTAATCGTGCGCGTCAGCGCGGCGAGCGCATCGGCTGCCTCCACACCCTGCGCGGACACGACCAGCTGCGCGCCCGCCGTCGCGCCGAGCTGCAACAGGCTCACGAGGTTCTTCGGATCAGCGGCCGTCGCGCCGTGCCGCACGCGCAGCGCGGCCTGGAAACGCTTCGCGGTGGCCACCCACGCACTCGCGGGCCGCGCATGCAGCCCGTGCGGATAGTCGAGCGTCAGTTCGGCGCGCTCGGCATAGTCGGCCGGCGTCGCCGCGACGATCGCTGGCGCGGCCGAGCCGGCATCGGCCGCCGCCGTCGCACCGTTCAGCGCGTCGACCACCTGCCGCGGATCGCGCGCGTCCAGCAGCGCGTCGAGCCGGCCCGGCTCGCCGATCAGGCGCGTGAGGCGCTGCAACAGCGCGATATGTTCGTCGGACTGGGCGGCGATCGCGACGATGAGGCGTGCGCGTTCGCCGTCGTGCCACTCGACGCCCTCCGGCACCTGCAGCACCGCGATCGCGGTACGGCGGATCAGGTGGCGATCGGCCTGCAACCCGTGCGGAATCGCGACGCCCTGGCCCAGGTAGGTGTTCGACACCTGTTCGCGCCCGAGCAGGCTGTCGACATAGCCGGGCTCGATCGCGCCCGCCGCCACGAGCAGCGCCCCGGCCTCGGCGATCGCCTCGTGTTTCGAGCGAGGCTCGGCGCCGAGCCGGACTTGCTCCACGGTCAGCAACATCGACATCGCGTCTCCTGGATTCGAATCGTTGGAATGTGCGTATTGAAATCGATACCACTTTTTCAGTCAAGCGTGCCCCAAATCGCAAAATCCCGTGCCGGCAGGCCACTCGCCCTGTAAAATGGCGGCTTGTGCCCGATGGGGCGTGGTCGTGTGTCCGGCTGGCCCGTTCATGATCCCGCGTCAAACTCAGGGTAAGTACCGATCAGGAAGGAAATCGATTCCACTGCCATGACACTACGCATCAAGGATGTCGCGGAAGCGGCGGGCGTGTCCGTCACGACGGTCTCGCGCGTGCTGTCGAACAACGGCCCCGTGAAAGACGCGGTGCGTCGGCGCGTGCTGGAGGTGATCGAGCGGCTGGACTACCGCCCGAATGCGGCCGCGCGGCGGCTGCGCTCGGGCGACACCGCGACCATCGGCCTGCTGGTGTCCGACGTGCGCAATCCGTTCTTCACGGAGGTGAGCCGCGCGGTGGAGGATGCCGCATACCGGCAGGGGATGCGCGTGATCCTCTGCAACACCGACGAGAACCCGGAAAAAGAGGCCATGTACCTGCGCCTGATGGAAAGCGAGCGCGTGACGGGCGTCATCTACTCGCCGACCCACGACGCCGCGCAGCGCTTCGATGCGCGCGCGCATGCGTTCCCGGTGGTGATGATCGACCGGGCCGGCCCGGCGGGCGCGGCGGATGCGGTCACGCTCGACAACCGCGACGCCGCGACGCGTCTCGTCGAACATCTGGTCGCGCGCGGCTACCGGCGTATCGCGGGCCTGTTCGGCAATGCGAGCACGACCGGCCGCGAGCGGCACGCGGGCTGCATGGACGCGCTGCGCCGCCATGGTCTCGACGCCGCCGTGGAATTCGTCGAGCCGCATCCGGAAGCCGCGCACGCGCGGGTGGCCGCATGGCTCGCGGCAGCGCCCGAAGCACGGCCCGATGCGCTGATCGCGAGCAACGGCCTGCTGCTGCTCGGCGCCTACCGTGCGCTGCGCGAGCACGGCGTGCGCGTGCCCGACGACATCGCGCTCGCCGGCTTCGACAATGATGCGTGGACGGAACTGGTCACCCCGGGGGTGACGGTGATCGCGCAGCCGGTCTACGAGATCGGCAAGAACGCGATGCAGTTGCTGATGCAACGGCTGGCGGATCCGGCGAGGTCGGCGCGCACGCTGGTGCTGCCGGGTGAACTGGTGGTGCGCGGCTCGACCGCGGCGCGCACCGCCGCGTAGGCAGTCGGGCGCATGAGCCTGCCTGATGCGATGCGGCCCGCCGCTCTACGAGATCGACAAGAGCGCGATGCCGTTGCGGACGCAACGGCAGCGCGGCGAGCGCAGCCCGCTACCGAGCTGCGCCCTTCGGCGCTTACACGTCGAACTTCACGCCTTGCGCGAGCGGCAGCTCGCGGCTGTAGTTGATCGTGTTGGTCGCGCGGCGCATGTAGCTCTTCCACGCATCGGAGCCCGATTCGCGGCCGCCGCCCGTTTCCTTCTCGCCGCCGAACGCGCCGCCGATCTCCGCGCCGCTCGTGCCGATGTTCACGTTGACGATCCCGCAATCGCTGCCCGCGCCCGACATGAATTGCTCGGCCTCGCGCACGTCGTTCGTGAAGATCGACGACGACAGCCCCTGCGGCACCGCGTTGTGCACCGCGAGCGCATCGGCGAACTCATCGTAGACCAGCACGTACAGGATCGGCGCGAAGGTCTCGCGCTCCACGACGGCGCTCTGCGCGGGCATCCGCACGAGCGCGGGCCGCACGTAGTACGCATCCGCATGGCCGAGATCGACGCGTTCGCCGCCCAGCACCGTGCCGCCCTGCTCGCGCGCATCGGCCAGCGCCTTTTGCATCGCATCGAACGACGCGCGATCGACGAGCGGCCCGACCAGCGTGCCCGCTTCGAGCGGGCTGCCGACCGTCACGCTCGTGAACGCCTTTTCGAGGCGCGGCAGCAGTTGGTCCGCCACGCTGCGATGGACGATCAGCCGGCGCAGCGTGGTGCAGCGCTGGCCCGCCGTGCCGACCGCCGAGAACGTGACCGCGCGCACCACGAGATCGAGATCCGCGCTCGGCGCGACGATCATGCCGTTGTTGCCGCCGAGTTCGAGGATGCTGCGCGCGAGCCGCGCGCTCAGCACCTTCGCGACCTCGATCCCCATCCGCACGCTGCCCGTCGCGCTGACGAGCGGCACCTTCGGCGACGCGCTCAGCACCTCGCCGACGTCGCGCGCGCCGAGCACGAGCTGGCTCAGCCCCGCGGGCGCGACGCCCGGGTGGGTTTTCTCGAACTCGTGCAGCGCCTTGGCGAACAGCGTGTGGCATGCGATCGCGGTCAGCGGGGTCTTTTCCGACGGCTTCCATACGACCGAGTCGCCGCACACGAACGCGAGCGCCGCGTTCCACGACCACACCGCCACCGGGAAATTGAACGCCGAGATCACGCCGCACACGCCGAGCGGATGCCAGGTCTCCATCATGCGGTGGCCGGGCCGCTCGGATGCGATCGTCAGGCCGTACAGCTGGCGCGACAGACCGACCGCGAAATCGCAGATGTCGATCATTTCCTGCACCTCGCCCAGCCCCTCGGACGCGATCTTGCCCGCCTCCAGCGTGACGAGGCGGCCGAGCGCCGCCTTGTGCTCGCGCAGCACGTTGCCGAACACGCGCACCAGTTCGCCGCGCACCGGCGCGGGCACCGAGCGCCACTTGAGGAATGCCGCATGCGCGGCGTCGATCTTGCGCTCTGCGTCAGCCGCGCTGTCGACGGCGAGCGTCGCGAGCGTCGCGCCGTCGAGCGGCGAACGCGCGGTCAGCGCGCTGCCCCGCCACTGGCCAAGATCGATGTCGAGCGCCGCGAGAATGTCGTTGAATTGCATCACTTCCTCTTGAGGGACAGGTTGATCGGTGCGGCTGCGCCGCTTGGGTTGATCGATTGAAACGCGTTCGCGCGCGGCATGCAAGCCGCGCGGCCGGATCGGCCGTCCGCAGGCATTCGCGCTAACGCGCCGCCAGTGCCGCGCGCAGGCGCCGCACGCCTTCGAAAATCTCCGCCTCGCCCGCCGCCGCGAACGACAGCCGCAGCGTGGACGGGTCCGCGTCGCACGCGTAGAACGCGCTGCCGGGCACGTACATCACGTTGTGCTCGAGCGCGCGCTTGAGCACCTCGGCCGCGTCGCGGCCGCCCGTCAGCCGCGCCCAGACGAACATGCCGCCCGACGGCGCGCTCCACGTGATGTCGTCCGCGAGGAACGCCTGCAATGCACGCATCATCGCATCGCAACGGCCGCCGTAGGCGCGCGCGATCGTGCGCAGGTGGCCGGCGAGCCGGCCGCTGTCCAGATAGCGGCGCACCGCCTCCTGCGCGACGGGCGCGGTGCACAGGTCGCTCGTCTGCTTGGCGACCGTCATGCGGCGCGCGATCGCGGCCGGCGCGACGGCCCAGCCGATCCGCAGGCCCGGCGCGACGATCTTCGACAGGCTGCCCAGATAGACCGTCCAGGCCGCCGCGCCCGCGCAGGCGAGGATCGGCGCAAGCGGCTCGCCCGCGAAGCGCAGGTCCGCGTAGGGATCGTCCTCGACCAGCACGAACCGGTGTTCCTGCGCGAGCCGCGCGAGCGCAGCGCGGCGCTCGGCGGGCAGGGTCGCGCCGGTCGGGTTCGCGAAGGTCGGCACCGTGTACAGCAGCTTCGGACGCGGCCGCGCAGCCGGCCACGCGGCCAGTTGCGCCTGCAGCGCGTCGGCGTCGATGCCGTGCGCATCGGTCGCGACCGGCGCGATCGTCGCGCCCGCGAGGCGCAGCGCCTGCAGCGCGGCCGGATAGGCGGGCGCCTCGACCAGCGCGACGTCGCCCGGCTCGATCAGCGTGCGCAGCAGCAGGTCGAAGCCTTGCTGCGAACCGGTCGTGACCAGCACCTGATCCGGCTCGCAGGACACGCCGCGCATCTGCGTCATCCACTCGGCCAGCGCACGGCGCAGGCCCGGCGCGCCGGCGGTGTCGCCGTACTGCAGGCACGCGAGCGGATCGTCGCGACAGGCGTCGGCCAGCGCGGCCACGATGCCGTCACGGTCGAACAGGTCGGGCGACGGATAGCCGCCCGCGAACGAGATCATGCCGGGCTTGCCCAGATGCCGGAACAGCTCGCGGATCGGCGAGCCCTGCGGATCGGCGAACGGCGCGGCGAACGGATAATCGATGGCGGCCTGCATGTGGGGTCCCCGTGCTCAGGCGGCGGCCGTCATCTTGAAGATGCCGGTCGCGTTGCCCGCGTCGAAACCGAGATCGAGCGTCGTGCGGCCGGTTGCGCCGTCCTCGACCTGATCGCGGGTGATGAATTCATAGAAGGAGCCGGGCACCTCGCGCTCGACCTGCGCGCCTGCCGCATCCACGAAGGTGCGCAGCACGGGATCCGCGCGGAACGCGGTCTGCCGCACGCGCCCCGACTTCGACACCTCGACCGCCGCCTTGATCGGCCGCCCGAGCGCGCGCTGCGCGTCGGCCACCGCGTCCACGTCGGCGACCCGGTCGGTCGCGTGGTTGAACGCATTGCCCTCGGTCGTGATCCAGGCCATTTCCGCCGACTCGGCGCGCAGCGTCTCGTAGTCCGAAAGCCGCGGCGTCGCGTGCTGGCGACCGAAGCAGCGCACCAGCACCGGCAGCAGCGCGCAGGCGTCGGCGAGCGGCAGCCACGCGTCGCGCTCCAGCTCGGCGAGCGTCGCGAAGGCTTGCGGCGTCAGCGGATCGGCCGAACTGTCGAGCACTCGCGTCACCGCCTGCTGGAACGCACCGCTGAAACGCTCGGGATGCAGCTCGCTGACGAAGTACTGGGCGATCTGGTCGGGTGCGTCGAGGTGTGCATAGGAGCGGCCCGTCATCTTCAGGCGATCGAGCGGATAGGTGCCATTGAGCCGATAGCCGAGCGGCCGCAGGATGCGCGTGAACGCGGCCTCGCCGGGCGGCAGCGCGCCGCACGACGGCCAGCGCACGGTGCGCAGCGCGCCGTGGTCGAACGTCACCCGGCCGCCGGCGCGCGCCACGTCGTCGGTGTAGGCGCGGCCCGTCGGCACCCGGTCGAGCAGATCCGCGAACAAGGCCATGTTGAGCGCCTGCGCGAGTTCCGCGCGCGTCACCACCCCGGGCTCGCCGCGCGAAAACAGTGCAGGAACATGCATGAGCCGCATCAATGCGTCGATGGCGCGTGCGTCGCGAACCGAGGCGAGCAGGACGGCGAGATTGTCGTTCATCGGAATTTCCGGGAAGTTTCGGCTGCTTCCGGCATCGGGTCGGCCGGAAAACACTCAATGGAAAAATAATCGGGGCCATTTTCGATGCGCCAGAACTCGCCGGCAACTGATATAAACTCACCAGTTCATTCCTAAAACTCACCAACCCGGGCCGAATACGGTCGCCCCTCCCGATGCGAAAAGGCATTCCGAATCTTGCGGCGCTGCAGATCTTCGAGGCGGCGGCGCACCACGAAAGCTTCACCCGCGCGGCGGACGCGCTGGCGCTCACGCAGAGCGCGGTGAGCCGGCAGATGACGGCGCTGGAGGAACGGCTGGGCGTCGCATTGTTCCTGAGAATCAAGAAGCGGGTGGTGCTGACGCCGCACGGCCGCCATTACGCGACGCTCGTGCGCAAGAACCTCGAACGGATCGAGCGCGACACGCTGGAGCTGATGGCGCAGCGCGGCATCGGCGCGACGCTCGAACTGGCGGTCGTGCCGACCTTCGCGAGCCAGTGGCTGATTCCGCGCCTGCCGCAGTTCCGGGCGCGGCGGCCCGACATCACGGTCAACCTGTCCGCGCGCACCGAGGCCTTCCTGTTCAGCGACTCGCCGTTCGACGCGGCGATCTATTTCGGCCATGCGATCTGGCCCGGCACGCGCGGCCGGCTGCTGTTCCAGGAAGGCGAGATGGTGCCGGTCTGTCATCCGGCGCTGCTGCCGGACGGCGCGCCGCTCGCGCGCGACGCGCTGCTCGAACTGCCGCTGCTGCACCTGTCGACGCGCGCCGACGCCTGGCGCGACTGGTTCCGCGCGCACGGCCTCGAGCACGACGTGCGCGCAGTGCGCGGCCCGCGCTACGAGCTATTCACGATGTTGTCGGCGGCCGCGCATGCGGGGCTGGGGGTGGCGCTGATGCCCGCGCTGCTGGTCGCGGACGAACTGGCGTCGGGGCGGCTCGCGGTGGCGTCGACGCTGCGGCTCGCGAGCGAGGCCGGGTACTACCTGGTGGCGCCGGATGCGACGGCGGACAGCGAGCCGTTCGTCGCGCTGGCCGAGTGGCTGGATAGTGTGGCGCCGGCGGGCGTGTCAGGCTGACGGGACTTGACCGTCCGAGACACTCGCCATGCAACGAATCAGCTTGATCGTCGTCGATGACCCGATGACGCCACCCGCCGCCAGACGATTCACAGGCGCATCCCGCCGCCGTGAAGTCGATCGCTACGCATGCGGTGGCGCCCGGCCGCCATCGTTTCACGATATCGCACGTCTTTCCGCCACATGCATTCAAATGGCTTTCCGACACCACGAATCGTGGCGCGATCATATTGCGCAAATGATCGCCCACTGGCACATTGCTGCCGTTGATTGCACCGCACGCCCCGGCCTTGCTCGGATCATGCGCAACGACTCCGGGAACACCAACACGCTCCGGATCAATTCACTCCATGGATTTCCGACGCCCCTTCCCGACGAGCCAGGCAGTCGAGGAATTTCTCGAAGCCTGCCTGGGCATCCTGGGTCCCGTGCATTCGGCAGGCGGCGCGCAGCGCCGCGGCGAAACCGCCTCGGCGATCAGAGACGTCGAGGCGGCCGTGATGCAGAACGAGGCCTATCCGACCTTGACCCACAAGGCAAACCGCGACGAGGATTATCGGGCCGATGCGCAACGCTTGACGCTGCGCGTCCAGATTCTCGAAGATCTCTGGACGCTCGACCGGCTGCCGAATGACGAGGACATCGCGCTGAAGGGCGGCGGCGCGCGCCCACGGGGACGCGAGGCTGCCGCGGAACGGAAGGCCTACATCGTCACGGGCCTGCCCGCTTCCGGCAAATCGACCATGGTCAACCAGATCGCCGACCGCCTGGGCGCAGTCGTGGTCGACTCGGATTATGCGAAGCGAAAATTTCCTGAATTCCGGGTCAAGTGCGGCGCGCAACTGGTTCATCAGGAATCCGCATTGATTACCGAAGGCAGCGATCAGCCCAATGCCGCTCAGGACGCAAGCCTCCTCGGACTCTGTAAAATAAGCGGGTTGAACGTCGTCATTCCAAAAATTGGACATGACCCCAACAGTTTGATCAAGCTGGCCGATGCTTTTGTCGAAGCGCGGTACGAGGTCCACCTGACGACCGTCGAGGTATCCCGCCAGGAAGCAACCCTGCGAGCGCTTCGCCGGTTTCTCGAAACCGACCGCTACGTGCCGCTCGGCCTGATCTTCGACAACTACGCAAACGACCCGGCGTTGACCTACTATAGGTTCAGGGTCGAAGCCCTCGCCGGTGCGACCCGCTGGTCGTCGTTCGGCGCGGTCAGCAACGCGCCAGGCGGTGGTTATGCCGTACAGGACTGCTCCTCGGACGCCAACCCCGTTGCCCTGTTCAAGTAGGTCTGCGATGAAGAAAACCCTGAAATCGGTGAAAGCCAGAAGCGCCCGTCGCTTCCTGCACAGCCTCGACGGCGTGGTATCCAACGCCGTCAAGGACATGAAGCGCATGGACGACCTCGCCCCCGTCAGGACGGTCCGTGTCGGCGACGACGTGCTGGTGGTCAGGCTGGTCAATCCGCGGCAGGACGAGGCCAATCAGGCGCCGACGAAACGGCATCTCGCCGTCCAGGCGAAGCGTGTCCGCGCGCTTCCCCGCCTGACCGGCTACGTCGACCAAAGCGTGGAAGACACCGAGCGCGCCGTGCAGACCCTCACGAACCCGCCGTCCGACGAAGCGCAGGAAATCTACCGGCGTCTGCTGGAAATCCGCCCCGCCTGAAGCCAGCCACCCGACTCCGCCGGCTCCGGCGGAGTCGTCACGCGGCAGGCCGCACCGAAGGCCGCATGGCAGGTGGAGGCGCTGCAAGCCCGTCGCGCCCCACCGTCGTCAACACCGCCTCCCCGCGCTACTCACACCCGGCCGGCCCCGCGTCCAGCACGGCGCACACGCCCGCCCGATCAGGGTTTTCTAGAACATCCGGCCCACCCGGACGGCACTTTTCCACATGCTAGAATGCGCCGTCCATGCTGCCGCCCGAACTCACACAATGAAACCAGGAAGCAAGGCTGCCGCGTCGGAGAACCGCGAGCCGCCCACCGTCGGCGCACGCCGCGACGATACGCGTCGCAAGTACGATCCCGAAGAAACCAAGCGCAACATCCTCGACGTCGCCACGCAGGAGTTCTCCGCGATGGGACTCGCGGGCGCGCGCGTCGACGCGATCGCCGAGCGCACGAACACGACCAAGCGCATGCTGTACTACTACTTCGACAGCAAGGAAGGGCTGTACGAGGCCGTGCTCGAAAAGGTCTACGGGGACATCCGCGCGCTCGAACTGGAGTTGAACATCGGCGAACTGGAACCGGTCGCGGGGCTGCGCCGGCTCGTGGAATTCACGTTCGACTACCACGACAAGCATCGCGATTTCGTGCGCCTCGTCTCGATCGAGAACACCCACGGCGCGAAGTATCTCGAACAGCTGAAGTCATTCAAGAACCGCAACGTCAGCATCATCAAGACGATCGAGGAACTGCTCGCACGCGGCGTCGCGAGCGGCGCATTCCGCGACGACATCGACCCCTACGACCTGCACCTGCTGATCAGCTCGTTCTGTTTCCACCGCGTGTCGAACCGCTACACGTTCGGCGCCGCGTTCGGCCGCGATCCGTCCGCGCCGCGCCTGCGGGTCCGCCATCGCGCGACGATCTGCGACGCGGTGCTGCGCTTCGTGTCGCACTGAACGCGCGCGGCGCGTTCGACCCACCTCTGCGCGCGCGGCCGCGCTCAGCCGCAGACGATCAATTCGAGGCCGCGCGCCGCGAGTGCGCGCCGCCTCGCCTTGTCGGGCGAGCGGTCGGTGACCAGATAGCGGGCGGCTTCGACGCCGTTGATCCGCACCGGCGTCACGCGGCCGAACTTCGAATGGTCGGCGACCACGATCACGGTGCCGGCCGCGGCCAGCATCCTGCTGCGCACTTCCGCCGCGAGCCGCGAATAATCGGTGAGATCGCCGTCGGGCGTGATGCCGCCCGCGCCGACGAAGGCGAAATCGACGTTGTACTGCGCCAGCTGCTGGATCGTATCGAGCCCGAAGGTCGCATCCTCGTCGTCGGACAGTTCGCCGCCCAGCAGCGTCACGCGGTTTTCATTGCGGCGCGCGAGCACGAAGGCGATCCGCCAGTCGTTCGTATAGACGGTCAGGCGATGACGGTCGGCCAGCGCGAGCGCCACCGCGTGCGTCGTGCTGCCCGAATCGAGCAGCACCGATGCGCCGTCCGGCACGAAGATCGCCGCGCGTCGGCCGATCGCCTGCTTCGCGCCCGCGTGCGCGGCCTCGCGCTCGGACAGGCTCGGCTCGCGCCGGTCGGCGGCGAGCGCGCCGCCATGCGTCATCGCCAGCAGGCCGCGCGCGGCGAGCGCGTTGAGATCGCGGCGGATCGTCTCGCGCGACACGTCGAGCGTGCGGACCAGCTCCGCGACCGACAGCGCGCCGGTCTTGCCGAGTTCGGACAGGATGTATTGATGGCGTTGTTCTGCAAGCATTGCGGCGAAGCGCCGGCCCGGATGGCCGGCAAAATGAGGGCGGCCTATTGTAGTACGGGTGTTTGAAGGGCATGTGTCAGGCGGCCCGATCGCAGCGGCATCGTCAATGGTGTATTTCCTCCTGTGCGCGAATCGGCGGTGCATCGGGTTGTTACACTCGCCGTCTGACCGAACGCCACCGACGAGGAAAAGATGTATCGCAAAGGCACCGTGCTCGAAATCCAGTTCCCGCCGGAGCGGCTCAACGACGCCGCCGGCGATCCATACTGGATCGACCTCACCCTGGACGAGGCGCGCCGCCTGCACCAGCTGCTGAGCGCGCGGCTCGCGACCGACGCCAGCGCGAACCAGCCACTCGACACCTTCTCGATCGAGTAAGCGGCCGCGCGCCGCCCGCGCGGCGCGTGCAGTTTTCGACAAGACGGCGGATCCGGCGCGCACCATACTGCGCTTCCGCTTCCTTTCGCCGGCCCGTGTCCGGCCGTGTCCGCATGCTTGCTTCCGTGTTCGCCGCGACCTTCGTCGCGCTCTGGTCGACCGGCTTCATCGTCGCTCGCGCCATCAAGCCCCACGCCGATCCGAATCTCTACCTGCTCGCGCGCTTCACCGGCACCGCACTGCTGTATGCCGGCATCGCGCTCGCCGCGCGCGCGCGCTGGCCGGCGGGCCGCGAATGGGGCCGCCATCTGCTCGCGGGCGCGCTGCTGCAAGGCGTGTATCTCGGCGCGAGCTACTGGGCCGTCGCGCAAGGCCTCAATGCCGGCGTGATGGCGCTGCTGGGCGCACTGCAGCCGCTCGCGACCGCGGTGCTGGCGGTGCCCTGCTTCGGCGAGAAGCTGCCCGCGCGCGGCTGGTTCGGCATGGCGCTCGGCCTCGTCGGCGTTGCGCTGGTGCTCGCGCCGCGGCTCGCGGCCCCGGCCGCCGCCTCGGGCGCCGTCTCCGCGGCGCTGGTGGTCGCGGTGGCCGTGCTCGCGGTCGCGTCGATCACGGCCGGCTCGCTCTACCAGAAAAGCTCGCTCGCGCAGACCGATCTGCGCAGTGCGGTCGCCGTGCAGAATGCCGGCGCGGCGCTCGTCGCGGCCGCATTCGCGCTGCTGCTCGGCGAGACTCGCTGGGATAACGCGCCCGGGCTGTGGTTCTCGCTCGGCTGGGGGATCGTGATGCTGTCGGGGCTCGCCGTCACGCTGCTGATGTGGATGCTGCGGCGCGGCAACGCGGCGCGCGCGACCTCGCTGCTGTTCCTCGCGCCGCCGCTGGCCGCCCTGCAGGGTTACCTGCTGTTCGGCGAAACGCTTGCGCCGGTGCAGCTCGGCGGCTTCGCGCTGGCGCTGGCGGGGGTCTTGCTCGCGCGCAAGGCGTGACGCCCGCGGCTCGCGACGGCCGCGCGCGATTGCGCTTATGATGACGCGCTGCAACCCGACCATCCCGGAGCCCGCTCATGTCCCATCCCGACCCTGCCGCCCGCCAGCGCGCGATCGCCGCCGAGCTGCGCGTCGCCGCGCAGTTCGACGCCCGCGCCGAAGCCGCGCGCCGGGTGACCTTCCTCGCCGACTACCTGCGCTCGACCGGCCTGCACACCTATGTGCTGGGCATCAGCGGCGGCGTCGATTCGTCGACGGCCGGCCGCCTCGCGCAGCTGGCCGTCGAGCAATTGCGCGCGCAGGGCTACGACGCACGCTTCGTCGCGATGCGCCTGCCGTACGGCGTCCAGCGCGACGAAGCCGACGCGCAGCGCGCGCTGGCGTTCGTGCGCGCCGACGAGACGCTGACCATCGACATCCAGCCTGCCGCCGACGCGCCGCTCGCGGCGCTCGCGGCCGGCGAGCTGGGCTTTCGCGACGACGCGCAGCAGGACTTCGTGCACGGCAACATCAAGGCGCGGCAGCGGATGATCGCGCAATATGCGGTGGCGGGCGCGCGGCAAGGCATCGTGATCGGCACCGATCACGCGGCGGAATCGCTGATGGGTTTCTTCACCAAGTTCGGCGACGGCGGCGCCGACGTGCTGCCGCTCGCCGGCCTCAACAAGCGCCGGGTGCGCGAGATCGCGCGTGCGCTCGGCGCCGACGAGGCGCTCGTGATGAAGGTGCCGACCGCCGACCTGGAGGCGCTGCGCCCGCAATTGCCGGACGAGCACGCCTACGGCATCGGCTACGACCAGATCGACGACTACCTCGAAGGCAAGACGGTCGAGCCGCACGTCCACGAGACGGTGCAGCGCTTCTACGACGCGACGCATCACAAGCGCGCGCTGCCTTACACGCCGTTCGACTGGCCGGGCGCAGAGCGCTGAGCAAACGCGCGCGCGTTCCACCGCGCGCCCGCTCTCGCCCCGCTCGAACCGTCCCACGACGGCGCGGGAACTTGCTACCATCGCCGCTCCGCCTCACCCCATTCCCATCCGAATGCACGGAGCCGCACCATGAGTTACCTCCTGTACTACTCGCCGGGCGCGGCGAGCATGGCTGTCCACTGGATGCTGATCGAACTGGGCGTGCCGTTCGAGACGCGGCTCGTCGTCGTCGAGACCGGCGCGCAGCACTCTCCCGAATACCTGCGCCTGAACCCAACGGGCCGCGTGCCGACGCTCGTGGTCGACGGCGTGCCGCATACCGAATCGGCCGCGTTGCTGATGCTGCTGGCCGAGCGCCATCCGGAAGGCGGTCTCGCGCCTGCGCCGGGCACGCCCGAGCGCGCGGCGTGGTACGAGCAGATGATCTACTTCGCGAACGCCCTGCTGCCGGCGATGCGCAACTGGTTCTACGCGGAGGCCGACGGCGCACCGGCCAACGCCGACGCGGTGCGGGCCTTCTCGGAGCAGCAGATCGAAGACATCATGACGCGGCTCGATGCGCGGCTCGGCGACGACCGCCTCTATCTGATCGGCGACCGCCTGAGCACGGCCGATCTCCTCGCGGTGATGCTGCTGCGCTGGACCCGCAACATGCCGCGCCCCGCGACCACATGGCCGCATCTCACGCGCTACATCGAGCAGATGCGCGCGCGCCCGTCCTTCATCGAACTGAAGGCACGCGAAGGCCTGACGGAGTGGCTGAACCCGGCATAAGCAATCGCGCCGCACCGGGGCGACATGGTTGCCCCTGCAACGACCTCGCCGGCCCGGCATTGCTCCCCCGCGCACCGCGCGCCTGACCGCACCCGCACCAGGGATTAACGATGCGGGCGCACGACGCGCGCTACCATGGCGCGTTCCCTTCACGAGCCGCGCGTCATGAATCCCCTGTTCCGTTATGTCGGCGCCATCCACGGCCAGGCCCGCGACGTCGCCATCACGCGGCACGACACGACCCAGGCGCACTGGCACGACGACGGCTACGACATGCACCGCGTCGAGACGCTCTACACGTTCGACGACGGCGCGGTGATCCGGCGGGCGGTGGAGCAGGAACAGGAGCAGGCGCCGCGCGACATGGCGGCGCCGGCGTGCGCCGAATGCTGGATCGACTACGAGGTCCTCGTCCATCCGGACGGGCAGCCGATCGCGCCGCCGCGCCAGCGTTTCGACAACGTCTGCCGCGAAATCTTCTGGCTGCGCTATCACGACGCATGACGCGCGCCCTTCCCGATCCCATCGTGAGCCCCCGCCCATGAACATCGACACCCACGCGGTCCTGGCCGTCCTGTCCGTCTATGTCGCCGGCGTCGTGATTCCCGGCCCCAACTTCGTCGCGGTCGCGCACAAGGCCGCCTCGGCCACGCGCCGGGAAGCGCTCGCGATGGTCGGCGGCATCGTGCTGGTCAACCTGTTCTGGGCCAGTTGCGCGATTCTCGGCATCGGCATCGTGTTCGCCGCGTTTCCGTGGCTCGCGTTCGCCGTCAAGCTCGCCGGGGCCGCCTACCTGATCTGGTTCGGCGGCCGGCTGATTGCGCAGGCCCGCGCGGGCCGCGCGCCCGTCGCGTCCGCGAGCGGGCCGGGCGACGCCCGCCGCGCGTTCGCGCAGGGCTTCGCGACCAACCTGGGCAATCCGAAGTCGATGGCGTTCTACGCGGCGGTGTTCGCGTCCGCCGCGCCCGCGCACGTCAGCGGGCCGACCTTCGCCGCCATGCTCGGCGTGGTCGGCGCGGTCGCGACCGGCTGGTACGGGTTCGTCGCGCTGGCGCTGTCGCACGCGGGCATCGCGTCCGCCTATCGGCGCGGCAAGGCCTGGGCCGACAGGCTGTGCGGCGCGCTGATCGTCGCGCTGGGCGTGCGCCAGCTGCTGCGCTGACGCACGACGCCGCCCCACGCCCCGGCCTCGCGCCGCAGGCGCGGCCCCGCGTTCCACCCGCCGCGTGTTACGGCGTCGGCTGCGCCCCGGCCGGCTGTGCCTCGTCGAGCGTCGCCTTGATCAGCGCCCGGCTCATCCAGTCGACGACCTCGCGAAACGCCGCGTTGTCGAGCCCCCAGATGTCCTTGAGCACGACCATCGCCTCGGTGCCGTAGACGAGCGAAAGCGACTGCGCGAGCCGCGCGGCCGCTTCCGGCGCGACGGCCTCGTCCTTCAGCGGCTCGACGGCGAGCGTGAGCAGACGCCGGCGGTTGCCGCGCTGATACTTGGGCTCGTCGGGCGCGCGCTGCGCGCGTTCGTTGGCCCATTGCGCGAGCGCGACCTGCAGCGCCGCGCGCAGTGCGCCCTCGTGCTGCTGCATGCGCGGCTACGCGAAATCGAGCAGCTCGTCGACGCGCGCCTGCACCGACTGCCCGGTGGGCCGCCATTGCAGCACCGGCCCGAGGACCGTGTCGACGACCGTGCTGACGAGCGCCGCCTGCGACGGAAAATAGCGGTACGCGGTCGCGCGCGACACGCCCGCCGCGGCAGCCAATTCGGTGATGGAAGGGAACCACCCTTGCTCCAGCAGCGTCAGTGCGTTATTGAGCAATAACTCACGCGTCTGCAGCCGAACGCCGGACAAAGTCTCGGAAGAATCTGCGGAAATTGACATGGATGCGGTCGATTCGATGAGACGGTCGTCTCATTTGTGCTAGAGTGTGGACATCAAAGAAGCGCATCGTTCGACAGGGTTACTGGCGAAGGAGACCAAATGTTACCTCACCGTAAACGAATCTACGTTGCGGCCACGGTTGATACAAAAAGCGCGGAAGCCCACTACCTGAAAGACCGGTTCGCCCGTCTGGGTCTGGAGGCCGTCGTCGTCGACCTGTCGACGCGCGGCGAGCCGTCCGGGGTAGCGGACATCCACGCGGAGACAGTCGCGGATTGCCATCCGGACGGCAGGGGTGCCGTCCTGTGCGGCGACCGCGGCCGCGCGATCGCCGCGATGGCGGTTGCGTTCGAACGTTACATCGCGCGCCGCGACGACGTGGCTGCGTTGCTCGGCATCGGCGGCTCGGGCGGAACCGCATTGGTCACGCCGGCCATGCAGGCGCTGCCGATCGGCGTGCCGAAGCTGATGATCTCGACGATGGCGTCGGGCGACGTCTCCCGCTACATCGGCGCGAGCGACATCGCCATCATGTACTCGGTCACCGATCTGGCCGGTCTCAATCGAATTTCATTGCAGGTGCTCGCCAACGGCGCGCACATGATCGCGGGCGCGGTGCGCGACGCGCAGCCGCTGCCGGCCGACCTGAAGCCTGCGATCGGCCTGACGATGTTCGGCGTGACCACGCCGTGCATCACGGCGGTCACGGCGCAGCTCGACGGGCGTTTCGACTGCCTCGTGTTCCATGCGACGGGCCACGGCGGCCACGCGATGGAAAAGCTCGCGGACAGCGCCCTGCTCGACGGCGTGCTCGACCTCACCACCACCGAAGTCTGCGACCTGCTGTGCGGCGGCGTGCTCGCCTGCGGCGAGGACCGCTTCGACGCGATCGCGCGCAGCAAGGTACCCTACGTCGGCGCCTGCGGTGCGCTCGACATGGTCAATTTCGGCCATCTGTCGACGCTGCCGCCGCGCTATGCCGACCGCCTGCTGTACCCGCACAACCCGCAAGTCACGCTGATGCGCACCACGGC
This sequence comes from Burkholderia multivorans, assembly GCF_010645215.1. Taxonomy (GTDB): domain Bacteria; phylum Pseudomonadota; class Gammaproteobacteria; order Burkholderiales; family Burkholderiaceae; genus Burkholderia; species Burkholderia multivorans_A. Next base: position 22,347 of record NZ_JAAGNW010000069.1, read on the forward strand.
CGACGAAAACCGCCGGATCGGCGAGTGGATCGGCCACAAGCTGAACGCCTGCGACGGCCCGGTGCGCTTCCTGATTCCGGAAGGCGGCGTATCGGCGCTCGACGCGCCCGGCCAGTCGTTCTGGGATCCCGAAGCCGATCGCGCGCTGTTCGACGCGCTCGAAGCCACCGTCCGGCAGAGCGCCGACCGGCAGTTGATCCGCGTGCCCGCCCATATCAACGACCCGCTGTTCGCACGCACTGCAGTCGAAACGTTCTTGTCGCTCCTGTCACGGAATTGATGATGTCCAAGCCGAACCGCTCCGCCATTCTTCACCAGCTGCGCGCGATGATCGCACGCGGCGAGCCCATCATCGGGGGCGGCGCGGGTACGGGTCTGTCCGCCAAATGCGAGGAAGCGGGCGGCATCGACCTGATCGTGATCTACAACTCGGGCCGCTACCGGATGGCCGGCCGCGGCTCGCTCGCCGGCCTGCTCGCCTACGGCAACGCGAACGAGATCGTGATGGAGATGGCGCGCGAGGTCCTGCCCGTCGTCAAGTCGACGCCGGTGATCGCGGGCGTCAACGGCACCGATCCGTTCTGCAACTTCGATGCGTTCCTCGACGACGTGAGCCGGGTCGGTTTCGCCGGCGTGCAGAATTTCCCGACGGTCGGCCTGATCGACGGCAACTTCCGCGCGAATCTCGAGGAAACCGGCATGGGCTACGCGCTCGAGGTCGACATGATCCGCCTCGCGCACCGCAAGGGCATGCTGACGACGCCGTACGTATTCAGCGAGGCCGACGCGATCGCCATGACCGAGGCGGGCGCCGACATCATCGTCGCGCACCTGGGCCTGACGACGGGCGGCCGGATCGGCGCGACCACGGCGCTCCAGCTCGCCGACTGCGTGCCGCTCGTCAAGCGCTGGGCCGCCGCCGCGCGCTCGGTGCGCGACGACGTGATCGTGCTGTGCCACGGCGGGCCGATCGCCTCGCCGGAAGATGCGGCCTACATCCTGGGCGAGTGCCCCGAGTGCCACGGTTTCTACGGCGCCAGCTCGATGGAGCGGCTGCCCGCCGAGACCGCGCTGACCGATACCACGCAACGCTTCAAAGCCATCAGGACGGGTCACCGCCCGCCATCCGCGGCGGCACACGAACGCCTCCGCTCAACCGAGGAGAAAGCATGACGAAGAAGCACACCGCATTCGCCAGTCAGGTTTTCGACGCGCCGCTCGAGCGCGTCTGGACGTTCTTCGATGATTTCAACGGCATGGCCACGTTTCACCCGGGCGTGCTGGAAAGCCGCCTCGAATCGGGCGGCGACGGGCGCACGGTGGGCGCCGAGCGTTATCTCGTGCTGCCGGACCATCAATTCGTGCGTGAGCGTCTGACGAAGTTCGAGCCGTCGGCATTCGAATTCGAGTACACGATCTTCGATACCTCGCTGCCCGTGCGCAACTACGTCGCCGGCGTGCGGCTCATTCCCGTCACGGCGACCGGACAGACCTTCGGCTTGTGGTGGGCCGATTTCACGACGGAAGGCGCGGACCTGCGCGAAGTCGCCGCGGGCGTCAGCGAAAACGTCTTTGCGGCCGGCTTCCGCGCGATAGCGGAACGACTGCGCGGCTGACCGGCCGCCCCCTGCCCCGGCGCAGCCGAGTTCAACATCGGGCGCGACCGGGTTGGCAGCGAAGAGACCATCGAGCGACGCGCCCGGCCAGTGCCGGGCGCGTCGCCACCGCTTCTCGGGTTCTGGCGTTGGCCCTCGGATTTGGCCAGGACCTTTTTGGCCGACCTCACCAGGTCGGCCTTTTTGTATCCCGCGCGCGGCGGGCCCTCGGGCTCGCCGCTCACGCGCACACTCACGCGGCGTCGCGCCGCTTCGCCTGCAACGCGCGGATCCGCATCACCGCCCCGCTGTCGTGCACCGCCGAGTCGTACATCTGCGCGAGATCGTGCTTAAGCGCGGTGCGCGAGCCGCCGTCCAGGTACACCATGTGGCCGGACGGATAGAAGCGCGCCGCCAGGTTCGCGCGCACCGTCTGATCCTCGAGCGGCATCTGCTGCAGATCGAGCACCGTCTGGTAGAACGGCGTCACGAAATCGTAGAAGCCGTTCGCGGACAATACCTTCAGGTCGACGTTGAGCGCCATCACGGCCGCGAGATCGCCCGCCGTGTAGAGAATCACGTTGCCCTTGTCGTCGATGCCCTGCTGCGCGCCCGTCGGATCGGTGTGATGGAAATCCCAGTTGGCGAACGCCTGGTCGTTGAGATCGGTGAACGCGGAATTCGTCGTGTACTTCAGCTGTTCGTTCAGGTAGCTGTTCCACATCACCGTGTAGTCGCCCGTCACCGCCGTCATCGTCGGATCGTTGCCGCCGGAATTCGGATCGATCTTGCCTGCGATGCCCGACTCGATGCCCGTCACGCGACCGTCGTACGAGCCGAGCATCAAGCCCTGCGCGCGCAGCAGCGTGGTCAGGAACACCGAATTGCCGCGCGCGTCGTAGCCGGCCACGTCGAGGCTCCACGACAGCAGCGTGGTCGTATCGATGCCCGTGTATTCGGACAGCTTGGCAACCACGGCCGGATCGGTCTGCGGGAACTTGCGCAGCGCGTCGAGATAATCGCCACGCGCGAACTGCGCGACTTCCTCGGCGAACGCGCCGAGGTCGGTAGGCGTCGGCGTCACGCCGAGCCGCTTGTGATACCACGCGTCGGCCGCCGCGGTCGGCAGCGCGCCGACCGGATTGCCCGCCTGCTTGTAATCGAGGATCGACGACTGCAGCGTCACGCCGTTCAGATCGACGCCGTCCTCGTGCAGCCGGTACGCGAGCACGCAGCTGCGCGCCGTGCCGTACGACTCGCCGAACAGGAATTTCGGCGAATTCCAGCGGTTGTTCTTCGTCAGGTAGCGCTTGATGAACTGCTTGATCGAATCCGCGTCCTGGTCCACGCCCCAGAAGTCGCGGTTCTTGCGCGGCGCGATCGCGGCCGAATAGCCGGTGCCGACCGGGTTGATGAAGACCAGGTCGCTCTTGTCGAGCAGGCTGTCAGGGTTGTCCTCCATCTGGTAAGGCGCGGGCGGCGTGAAGCCCGGCATCGAGGTGCGGATCGCGCGCGGCGCGAACGAGCCGAGCAGGACGAACACCGACGAGGAGCCGGGACCGCCGTTGTAGAAGAACGTGACCGGACGCGACTCCTCCGCCTGGCCGTCCTCCGTGAAGGCGACGTAGAACAGCTTCGCCTCGGGCTGCGAACTGCTCGGGTCGACCGCGACCAGATGGCCGGCGGTCGCCGTATACGCGATCCGGCGACCGCCGATCACGAGCGTGTGATGCGTGATCGCCTCGCCCTCGGTGGTGTCGGTCACGGAATCGTCGGGGCCGTTGCCGTAGGCGACCGGATCGAAGAACGGCTGGTCGCGGCCGTGGCTCAACGCCACCGGATCGATGGTGGGCGGCACGCCATGCGAATTGTGCGCGCCGTGCTGCAGCGGATACGTGCCGCCGCCGGAAGATACCGAATCGATGCTCATCGTGCTGCTCCTTCTGGTTCTATTGGTGGTGCATGAACGAATCGTCAATTCCGCCCGTCCGCCGCTAGGCGGCGGACTTGCCCTTCAGCGCGGCGGCCAGCTTCACGCCGTCGGGGCTGCCCAGCCCCGTGCACGCGTCCCAGCCCGGCGACGCCTCATACGCGCCGTTGTTGCCCTGCGTGATGTCGTGCAATGCGCCCGGGTTCGCGTACAGCGTCGGATTCAGCCAGCCGGCCGCACTGCCTGCCGCCGCGTTGATCCGTGCGATCAGCGCCGCCCACAGCGGCGCGACCGCACTCGTGCCGCCCATCACCGCGGCCGTACCGGCCACCGAGACCTCGTAGCCCGTCTGCGGCGATGCCGCGCCCGCGCCGTCCGGCACCCCGCGTTTGGCCAGCGGGCTCGCCTGCCCGCCGTCGCTCGACGTCACGCTCAGGCCTTGCTGCCAGGTGGGCAGGTCGAACACCGTGCTCACGCCGCCGCCGCCCGCGCCGCCGCCCGACGCCGTGTCGTTCCACACGGTTTCCTCGCGGATGCCCTGGCCGGGCAGCGCCTGCAGCGTGGTGCCGCCGCAGGCCAGCGCATAGGGGCTCGACGCCGGGAAATCGACGTGGTTCGCGCCGTCCTGCAGGCCTTCGTCGGAGCCGCTGTCGCCGGACGCCGCGCACACCGTCACGCCGACCGCGGCGGCCGATTGCAGCACCCGGTTGAACGCCTGCAGGGATTGCGACGACCAGGCGGCCTCCGGGCCGCCCCAGCTGATCGAGATCACGGAGGGCCGGTTCGTGGTGTCGTGCACCGCCTGATTGACCGCCTGGATGAAGCCCGCGTCGCTGTTCTGCGCGAAGTAGACGGCGATCGTCGCGCCGGGCGCGATCGCGCCCGCGACCTCGATGTCGAGCGCGACCTCGCCGTCCGGCCCGCTCGGATCGCCGGTCGGCGCGTTGCGCCCGGCGCCGACGTTCACGTCGACGAGCGTCGGCGTCTTCGCGAGGCCGAGGCCGTTGAAATACCGGTTCATGTCGTCGGGCGCATAACCGCCGCCGAGTTCGACCAGCGCGATGCACTGGCCCGCGCCGTCGCCGGCCGGGAAGTCGTACAGCGCGGCGAGCTGGGGCGGCGTGAAGGTGACCGCCGCGCCCCCGCGCGCGGGCTGGAACGGCGGCCTGAACCGGAAATGCGGCCGCGCGGCCGGCCGGGTGTCGAGCCCCAGCACGGCGGTGACCGTATCGTTCAGGTCGTCGGGCAGCGTGATCGCGCCGGTGCGGGCGCGGTACTCGCCGATGGTGCGGTGTTCGAAACGTTGCAGCGTCACGCCGAAGGCCGCCTCGAACTGCGCGACGGTGCCGGCCAGCACGACGACGCTCTGCGCCGGGTCGACCCGCATCACGGTCAGCTGGTACCCGCGCGCGAACGCCTCGAGTTTCGCGACGTCGGCGGGCGCGGCGCCGAAGCGCTGCGCGAACGCCTCGCGCGTGACCGGCTTCGCGTTCGGATCGCCGCTCGCGAGGCCTTTGAGCAAGGTGTCGAGATGCTGCTCTTCCTGCCGTCGCAACATCACCGTGACGTGTATCGTCTCGGCGGGATCGCACGCGCCGAGACAGGTGGATTCGGCGGCGACCTGCGTTTCATTGCCGGCGTGAAGATGTCTTGCCATGTTCGGACCCTCCTTGGTTACCGCGTTGCACGGACTGCCAGGAAATCGGACATGGCCGACCGGAAGCGGTTCCGGACGGGATGTCGAATGCCGTACGCAACGCCGACGGCACGGCGCGCGAAGCATGGAGGGAGAAGTGTAAAGCACGCGCTGTGATCGCGTGCAGCCTGTGTCGGGATTTTATTTGCGCGTACGCCGGGCGTCGCAACGGTTCGTTGCGTCGACGCGGCGCGGCCTTCAGTCGATCGACAGACGCAGCGCGAACCCGAGCAGCGCCACCGAGAAGGTCCAGCGCTGCACGGTCTGCGCGAGCGGATGCCGGCGCATCCACCCGGCGATCCGCGACGCGCCGAACACGCAGGCGACGTCGAAGCACGCGCCGATCAGCACGAGCAGCGCGCCCAGTTCGATCATCTGCGCGAACACCGGCCCCGCGCCCGGCGCAACGAACTGCGGCAGCAGCACCGAGCAGAACAGCAGCGCCTTCGGGTTCAGCAGATTGGTCAGCAGGCCTTTCGTGAAGCTCTGGCGCAGCTGGCCGGCCGGCTGCGCGCCGCCCTCGCCGGCCAGCGCGAACGCCGGCGAGCGGAAGATCTGCAGCGCGACATAGGCCAGGTAGGCCGCACCGCCGTAACGGACGATCTCGTAGAGCCACGGCGCGCTGCGCAGCAGCGCGGCGACCCCGCACGCAGACAGCATCACGTGCACGCCGCGGGCGAGCCCGAGCCCCGCCGCCGCCGCGAGCCCCGGGCGGACGCCGCGGCCGATGCTGGTCTGCAGCACCAGCGCCATGTCCGGTCCCGGCAGCGCATAGATGGCCGCGACAGCGGCGATGTAGACGAGCAGCAGGTGGGCGGAAATCATGATCGGGCCTCGGTTCTGGAGGCCTCCATGTTGCATCCGCGGCAGGAGGGTTTATTGGCTAAATTGGCGATTCGGCTGCTTCAGCAAAGTGGAATACACTACGAATCATCCAACATTTAGCGCCTTCCACCCTCATGCCCGAACTCGACAAAATCGACCGCGCGATCCTCGCCGCGGTGCAGCTGGACGGCCGCATCCCGATCGCGCGGCTCGCCGAGACGGTCGGCCTCAGCGAGACGCCGTGCACGCGCCGGCTCAAGCGGCTCGAAGCCGACGGCTACATCGCGCGCTACCGCGGCCAGCTGTCGCGCAAGGCGCTCGGCTTCGGCGTGGTGGCGTTCGTCCTGCTGCGCTTCGCGGTGCACGACCGCGCCGTCGCGAACCGCTTCGAGCGCGAAGTGCTCGGCATCCCGCGGATCCTGTCCTGCCACAACGTGTCGGGCTCGGCGGACTATCTGCTGCAGGTGGTCGCGCACGACCTCGACGACTACGGCATGTTCCTGCGCGACACGCTGCGCGTCCTGCCCGGCGTGACGTCGATCGAATCGGCGCTGTCGCTGCGCGAGGTCAAGCGCGACGCCGAGCTGCCGATTCCCTGAACCCGCGCCGCCGCGTCGTTCCGTTCAGTCGATCTCGCCATCGGACGGCACGTCGTGCGCGCGCATCAGGTCCTCGAGGAACGCCTGCACCACCGGGTTCTGGCGCGCCTGCCGGCCCACCACCATGTGGAACGTCACGTCGTAGCGCAGGCTGTCGGGATTGAGCGCCGCGAGCAGGCCCTGGGCGACGTACGGCGCCGCGAAGTGCTGCGGCAGATAGCCGAGATGGTGGCCGGACAGGATCAGCAGCGCGACCGCCTCCATGTTGTCGGCGGTGCCCGTGACGCGATCGGGCGAGGTCGACAGTTGCGCCTCGGGCAGCGGATAGGTCCGCCACGCCCATTCGTGGCCCGCCGCATCGGCCGGCGTCAGCGCGCCCGCGCGCGCGAACAGCGGATGGCCGCGCCCGCAGTACGCGACCTGGCGCTCGACGAACAAGGGCGTGTAGTCGAGCGCCGGCACGCGGTGCCAGAAATAGCCGACCGCAATCTGGATCTCACCGCCCAGCAGCCGTTCCTCGAGATCGCCGGGCGGACGCACCGAGATCGAGAAGCGCACCGCCTCGTCGCGCGTGCGGAACGCGGCGATCGCCTCGGCGATCCGCGCGTTCTGGCTGACCGGCGTATGGCCGATCAGGCCGATGCTGAGCGTGCCGACCAGTTGCTTGTCCATGTGCCGCGCGGCGCTGCCGAACTCGTCGAGCGCCGCGAGCAGCTTGCGGCTCATCGCATGGAAGCGCTCTCCCTTCGGCGTGAGCCGGAAGCCGCTGCGGCCGCGCTCGCACAACCGGTAGCCGAGGCGGGTCTCGAGCGTCGACAGCTGCGCGCTGATGGTCGACTGGCCGACATTGAGCATGACCTGCGCGGCCGTCACGCCACCGGCCTCGACCACCGCCAGGAAAACCCTGATCAGCCGCAGGTCGAGCGTCGATAGATTCCCCAGCACGTCTGCCTCCTGTTGCTTACATCGATTCTCATCGATGTTTACGTCGAAACCTTCGCATTCTTCTTTCGGGCGTCGACGCGTACAACTACGCGTCATGCCGCGTCGAATGATACGGCAACCCCTGAACGAACCCACACGAATCGCCCCATGACAGCCGATCACTTCAACCAGCCGCTCGGCGGCAACGAGATGCCGCGCAGCGGCGGCATCGCGACCATGATG
>NZ_JAAGNW010000007.1:0-3255 GCF_010645215.1 Burkholderia multivorans
ATCGATGATAGAATGCCGCGGCGCAGCAGCCCTGCTGCCTACCCGTTTGCCGTTACTGCCGTCACGCCGAGCCGATCGAAGCCCGGTCAGGTCCCCGACGAATAACAATGGAGTCTCGTGTGTCTTCAAGACGCCTCTTCCGTCCGCTGCTCGCCGTTCTGTTGATCGGCGGAGCGGGCTTCCTGAGCACTGCGCAAGCGCAGACCAAGCCCACGGAGCAAGCCGCGGCCCATGCGCCGCTCAAGGCGCCGGATACGATGGCCGAGCGTGTGCGCGGCTGTACGGCATGTCATGGCACCCAGGGCCAGGGCACCGATAACGATTACTTCCCGCGTCTCGCGGGCAAGCCGGCCGAGTACTTGTACAACCAGCTCGTCAATTTCCGTGACGGCCGCCGCAAGTACCCGCCGATGAACTATCTGCTGACGTACCTGAACGACGATTACCTGCACGAGATCGCGCAGCACTTCTCGGAACAGCGCCCGCCCTACCCGACGCCCGCGAAGCCGACGCTGCCCGCGACGACCGTCGAGCGCGGCCGGCAGCTCGCGCTGCACGGCGATCCGGCGCGCAAGCTGCCCGCGTGCGTGGCCTGCCACGGCACCGCGCTGACCGGCATGCAGCCTGCGATCCCGGGTCTCGTCGGCCTGCACAGCGACTACCTGAGCGCGCAGATCGGCGCATGGCGGTCCGGCACGCGCCACGCGAAGGCGCCCGACTGCATGCACGAGATCGCCAGCAAGCTTTCCGACGAAGACGTGACCGCCGTGACGGCGTGGCTCGCCGCCCAACCGGCGCCCGCCAACCCCGTACCCGCCCCGGCCCGTTCGATGAAGACTCCGCTCGCCTGCGGCAGCGAACCGCAATAAGGCTCGGGAGACAGATTAAATGAAACGCAAGTCCCTGTTTGCACTCTCGGCTGTCGTGATCGTCGCGGCAGCAGCGCTCGTGCCGGTGTTCTGGCCCGGCAGCGACACGCTGCACGGCGCAGCGGCCGTCGCCGCGACGCCGGCCGACCAGGCCGCGCTCATCAAGAAGGGCGAATACCTCGCGCGCGTCGGCGACTGTATCGCCTGCCACACGGTGCGCGGCGGCAAGCCCTTCGCGGGCGGCCTGCCGATGGCGACGCCGTTCGGCACGATGTACACCCCGAACATCACGCCCGACGACAAGTACGGCATCGGCAAGTGGACCTCCGACGATTTCTATCGCGCGATGCACACCGGCCGCTCGAAGGACGGCAGCCTGCTGTATCCGGGCTTCCCGTTCGCGAGCTACACGAAGGTCACGCGCGCCGACTCGGACGCGATCTACGCGTACATGCGCTCGGTCGCGCCGGTCAACGTGGCGAGCCGTCCGCATGAGCTGAAGTTCCCGTTCAACAACCGCAACCTGCTGATCGGCTGGCGCACGCTGTTCTTCAAGGAAGGCGAGTACAAGCCGGATCCGACCAAGTCGGTCGAATGGAACCGCGGCGCCTATCTCGTCGAAGGCCTCGGCCACTGCAGCATGTGCCACACGTCGATCAACATGATGGGCGGCCCGGTGAGTTCGGCGGCCTTCGCGGGCGGCCTGATCCCGCTGCAGAACTGGTATGCGCCGTCGCTCACGAACGACAAGGAACTGGGGCTCGGCGACTGGCACGTGCAGGAGCTGTCCGACCTGCTGCAGGCCGGCGTGTCGAACAAGGGTGCGGTGTTCGGTCCGATGGCCGACGTGGTCCACAACAGCTTGCAGTACATGAGCGACGAGGACACGCGGGCCATGTCGACCTACCTGAAGTCGATTCCGCAGAAGGCCGAAGCGCCGAAGAACATGCAGTACGAGCCGTCGAAGCAATTCGGCAGCGAGCTGCTCGAGCAAGGCAAGAAGATCTACGCGGACAACTGCGCGACCTGCCACGGCGCATCGGGCCAGGGCAAGGCGCCGGCCTACCCGCCGCTCGCGCAGAACCACTCGATCATGATGGAATCGGCGGTCAACCCGATCCGCATGGTGCTCAACGGCGGCTACCCGCCGAGCACGTTCAAGAATCCGCGCCCGTACGGCATGCCGCCGTTTGCGCAATCGCTGTCGAATCAGGAAGTCGCGGCGGTCGTTACGTACATCCGCTCGTCGTGGGGCAACAACGGTTCGCCGATCTCGCCGCAGCAGGTGAGTGATCTGCGTTCCGCGCCACTCGACTAAGTATCGAATGACGCAAACGGGGCGCGGCTGCGGGAAACCGCGGCCGCGCCCTTTTGTTTTTTGGCGATGTCCTCCCGCGCCGGCCGCGCGGCGATCTCGCCCCTCCCTATAAAGTAAGAGTCGCTCATGTCTTTCGCTTCCCTCGGCCTCGCCGAACCGCTGGTGCGGGCCGTCAACGAACTCGGTTATACCGAGCCGACCCCGATCCAAACCCAGGCCATCCCCGCCGTACTCGGCGGCGGCGACCTGCTCGCCGGCGCGCAGACCGGCACCGGCAAGACCGCCGGCTTCACGCTGCCGATCCTGCAGCGCCTGCACACCTTCTACGCGTCCCAGCCGGGCGCGAAGCGCGCGGTGCGCGCGCTGATCCTCACGCCGACGCGCGAACTCGCCGCCCAGGTCGAGGAAAGCGTGCGCGGGTACAGCAAGTACGTGAAGCTGCGCTCGACCGTGATGTTCGGCGGCGTCAGCATCAATCCGCAGATCGATGCGCTCCGGCGCGGCGTCGACATCGTCGTGGCAACGCCCGGCCGCCTGCTCGACCACATGCAGCAGAAGACCAGCGATCTCTCGCAGCTCGACATCCTGGTGCTCGACGAGGCCGACCGGATGCTCGACATGGGCTTCATCCACGACATCAAGCGCGTGCTCGCGAAGCTGCCGCCGAAGCGCCAGAACCTGTTGTTCTCCGCGACCTTCTCCGACGAGATCAAGGCGCTCGCCGACAACCTGCTCGACAACCCCGCGCTGATCGAGGTCGCACGCCGCAACACCACCGCGGAAAAGATCGCGCAGAAGATCCACCCGGTCGACCGCGACCGCAAGCGCGAGCTGCTGACCCACCTGATCCGCGAACACAACTGGTTCCAGGTGCTCGTGTTCACCCGCACCAAGCACGGTGCGAACCGGCTCGCGGAACAGCTCGGGAAGGACGGCATCAGCGCGCTCGCGATCCACGGCAACAAGAGCCAGTCGGCGCGCACGCGCGCGCTGTCGGAATTCAAGAGCAATACGCTGCAGGTGCTGGTCGCGACCGACATCGCCGCACCCGCCGGCCCGATCGCGCGT
>NZ_JAAGNW010000007.1:3265-5915 GCF_010645215.1 Burkholderia multivorans
ATCGACCAGTTGCCGCACGTCGTCAACTTCGACCTGCCGAACGTGCCCGAGGACTACGTGCACCGGATCGGCCGCACCGGCCGCGCGGGCGCGAACGGCGAGGCGGTGTCGCTCGTCTGCGTCGACGAGAAGCAATTGCTGCGTGATATCGAGCGGCTCATCAAGCGCGAGATTCCGCAGGAAGTGATCGCGGGCTTCGAGCCGGATCCGAACGCGAAGCCGGAGCCGATCCAGCGTCGCGGTCAAGGTCAGGGGCAAGGCCAGGGTCAGCGCGGCGGCAACGCCGGCGGCGGCCAACGTTCGCCGCGTGCGGGCGGGTCCGCGCCGGCGCAGGCCGCGCCGCGTCGCAGCGAAGGCGGTCAGGCGAAGCAAGCCAAGCAGCCCGCCAAGCCGCGCGCGCCGCAAGGCGGCGGCGGCAACGGCGGCCGGCCGGCGGCCGGCACGGGCGGCGGCGCGCATGCGAACCGCAGCCGCTCGTCGCGCAGCGGCCAGCGCGGCCACTGAACCCCACGCCCCGGCTCCGCCCGGGGCGTGTCGCTAAAAGGCCGCCGCGTTCGCGAGCGCCATCAGCTGCGCGACCTGGCGCGTCCAGCGCGCCAGCACCGCGTCGGCGGCTTCGCCCAGTTCGAACGTGATGCCCGTCGCCAGCCGCGCGTAGCCGACCCGCTGCGCCTCCGCGCCCGCCAGCGTGGCGCGAAAGCCCGCGAGACCGTCGGGCGTCGCGCCGGCGGGCTCGACCGACAGCTGCGCCTGATGAAACGCGCCGTCCCACACGAAGCTCAGCGTCGCCGCGCGCCGCCGCGGCAACGCGCGCGCGCCGCGCGATTGCGGCCATAGCGCGAAGTACAGCGTGCGGGCGTCGGGCGCGTACAGCTCGCCCGCGCTGAGCAGCGTGGTGCGGATCTGCGGCAGGCCGTCCAGCTCGTCGGCCACCAGCAGCGACGCGGTGAAACCGGCCTTGGCGGCGAGCCGCGCGCCGTCGAACAGCGCGGCGACGGCGGCTGGCCAGGCGTCGTAATTCACGCGCTCGAGCGCGGCGCGGTCGGTGTCGGTCACGGCGAAATCCTCACGGCGCAGAGCGCGCCGCGCTCAACGGAAGAGCACATGCTGGGTCAGCTTGGCGAGCGGGTAATGGACGCCCGGCTGGATCCGCGCGGGCAGGTCGAGCGGCTTGAGCAGCATCTTCACGCACATGTCGGCGGACAGGTTGCGGCGCACCAGCGCATTGACGCGCGCTGCGCGCTCGCGGTTGTAGGCGACGTCGCCGACGCGCTCCGGATAGCGGATCGCGAACACGTGCCGCAGCGCGATTTCCGAATCCTCGTTCTTGATCTCCATCACGCGACGCAACAGCGCGCCCAGCACGGCGAGCCGGCCGTTGCCCTCGATCCGGTTGTACTTCTTGAAATATTTGAAGAAGTGCTTGTAATGACGCACCTCGTCGGTCCGGATGTAGTCGGTGATCTGCTTGAGCACAGGCTCGTCGGAACACTCGCTGATCGCGCGATAGAGCGTCGCGGTGCCGGTCTCGACGACGCAGCGCGCGACCATCTCAAGCGCGCGCGTCTTCTCGAACGCCTCGACCGAACAGGTTTTCGAATATTCGTCAAAGAAGTTGGCGAACGCGCGATCCCAGTCGAACTCGGGCCACACGTGCGCGATATACGCCTTCAGCGCGCGGCCGTGCTGCAGTTCCTCGTGTTCCCAATGCGTGTTGAGCCATTCGGATACTTCCGGATCGTCGCCGAAGAACTGGCTCAGGTTGCTGGTGTAGAGATCGGACCCGCTCTCGATGAACGAAGCCGCGCACAGCAACAGCAGCAGATCCTCGTTCGCCGCCGCGCGCTGGCGGTCGATCCTCGTCAAGTCGATATCTTCGATACGCCAGGGCATGACATGCGTCGCTTCAGCCTGCATGGTGGGCTCCCTAGCGCCGCATCCGGCACGACCCCAGCCGGGCACGAAGGTGCGAGGTTGGCGATCTTGTCGAATGCGGCACTTTGAAATCGGTTGGTCGATAGGTCCGGGCATCTTAGCCGGACTTTCATGCGCGTGCCTTCAAACACTGACCGTCCAGGGTAGACGCGGTTCCACCGGAACGCTTACCCAATATTAGACAAGTCATTCCAAAGCCGCCCCAATAAAAAGGCGGCCCGTGGGCCGCCCGGCCGGCGCGATGCGCGGCGCAGCGCCGCGCCCGCTCAGAACCCGGCCGCGAGCCCGTCGCGGCGGCTGTCGCTCGCCGCCACGTAGCCGCGCTCGGGCTCGTCGCGATCGAGCCGCCAGATGAACTGGCCGGAACCGAAATCCATGTAAGGATCGTCAACCGATTTGATCGCATGGCCGCGCGCCGTCAGCTCGGCGACCACCGCCGGATCGAGCGTCGACTCGACGTCGAGCGTGAAATCGCGATTGACCTTCCAGCGCGGCGCGTCGCACGCGGCCTGCGGCTGCTGGCCGTAGCCGAGCATCCGCACGATGGTCTGCAGGTGGCCCTGCGGCTGCATGTCGCCGCCCATCACGCCGAAGCTCATCACCGCTTCCTGCCGCCCCGCCGCCTGCTCCGTGACGAAGCCCGGAATGATGGTGTGGAACGGCCGCTTGCCGCCCGCCACCACGTTCGGCGACGCCGGATCCATCGAGAACCCGC
>NZ_JAAGNW010000007.1:5925-19787 GCF_010645215.1 Burkholderia multivorans
GTTCTGCAGCGCGATGCCCGTGCCCGGCACCACGAGCCCGGAACCGAAGCCCATGTAGTTCGACTGGATGAAGCTGACCATCATGCCGCGCTCGTCGGCGGCGCTCAGGTAGATGGTGCCGCCCGCGCGCGGCATGCCGAAATTGAAATGGGTCGCGCGCCGCGGGTCGATCAGCTTCGCGCGCGCGTCGAGGTAGGCGTCGTCGAGCATCTGTTCCGGCGTGACGTCCATCGCGCGCGGCTCGGCGACATAGCGGTAGACGTCGGCGAACGCGAGCTTCATCGCCTCGATCTGGTCGTGCTGCGCATCCGCCGAGTCGAGCGGCAGGTCGTCGAGATCGAAACGCTCCATGATGCCCAGCGCGATCAGCGCGGCGATCCCCTGCCCGTTCGGCGGAATCTCGTGCACCGTGCGGCCGCGGTAGTGCTTGCCGATCGGCTCGACCCATTCGGGCCGGTAGCCGCGCAGGTCCTCGGCCGTCAGCGCGCCGCCGCCGTCGCGCGCGAAGCCCGCGATCGCCTCTGCGAGGCTGCCCTCGTAGAACGCGCGCGCGCCTTCGCGCGCGAGCGTGCGCAGCGTGCGCGCATGGCCCGGGAAACACACCCGCTCGCTGACCTCGGGCGCGCGGCCGCGCGGCATGAAGGTGTCGGCGAAGCCCGGCAGCGCGTGCAGTTCGGGCACGGCCGCCGCCCATTTGTGCGCGACGATCGCCGCGACCGCGTGGCCGCGCTCGGCCACCTCGATCGCGGGTTCGAGCAGATCCGCGAACGGCAGCGAGCCGAACTTCGCATGCAGCGCCTCCCAGCCCGCGATCACGCCGGGCACGGTCACCGTGTCCCAGCCGCGCTTCGGCTGCGCCGCGAGGCCGTCGCCCGCGTCGCCGTGGCGACGGCGGAAGTAGTCGGGGTTCCACGCGGCCGGCGCGACGCCCGAGGCGTTGAGCCCATGCAGCCGCGCGCCGTCCCAGACCAGCGCGAACGCGTCGCCGCCGAGGCCGCACGACACCGGCTCGACCACCGTGATCATCGCCGCGGCCGCGAGCGCCGCGTCGACCGCATTGCCGCCCTTCCACAGCATCCGCAGGCCGGCCTGCGCCGCGAGCGGATGGGAGGTCGACACCAGGTTGCGCGCGAATACGGGCACGCGCGTCGTCGGATACGGGTTCTGCCAGGCAAAGCGGGTCATGTCAGCACTCTCAGGTCGATACGGCAAAGGCGGGCCGCGCCGCGCGGCCGTAACCTGCCATTCCAGCGTGAAAGGCGGATTCGATCAAATTCATTTATCACATGAATCCATTCATTGAAATCATGAATAGGACAGGGACGCGCGCGCATGGCGCGCCGGAATGTTCGTTCGAACACCCTTACAATACCGCGTACCCACCGTCCTTCGAACGACTCGTACGCATCCCATGACCCGAGATCCCCGCATCAGCCTCAACGCGCGCCAGCAGGAACTGCTCGATTGGGTGCAGCGCGACGGTTTCGTGACCGTCGACGATCTCGCCGCGCATTTCGCCGTGACGCCGCAGACGATCCGCCGCGACGTCAACTGGCTCGCCGACCTGAACCTGCTGCGCCGCTACCACGGCGGCGCGAGCCTGCCGACC
Organism: Burkholderia multivorans; assembly: GCF_010645215.1. Lineage (GTDB taxonomy): Bacteria > Pseudomonadota > Gammaproteobacteria > Burkholderiales > Burkholderiaceae > Burkholderia > Burkholderia multivorans_A. The sequence goes on from NZ_JAAGNW010000007.1 coordinate 7,535, forward strand.
AGTTCGGAAAACGTGTCGTACACCGCGCGCCAGCGGATGTTTCACGACGAGAAGCGCCGCATCGGCGCGCTCGCCGCGTCGCACATCCCCGACCAGGCCTCGCTGTTCATCAATCTCGGCACCACGACCGAGGAGGTCGCGCGCGCGCTGAACCGCCACCACGGGCTGCGCGTGGTCACCAACAACCTGAACGTCGCGGCGATGATGAGCGGCTATCCGGAGTGCGAGGTGCTGATCACGGGCGGCATCGTGCGCCCGTGGGACAAGGGGATCGTCGGCGAACTGGCGATCGACTTCATCCGCCAGTTCAAGGTCGACTACGCGATCATCGGCACTTCCGCGATCGAGACCGACGGCACGCTGCGCGACTTCGACACGCGCGAAGTGCGGGTGGCCGAGGCGATCGTCGAGCATGCGCGCACCGTCTACCTCGTCACCGACCATTCGAAGTTCGGCCGCCCGGCGCTGGTGCGCCAGGGCCATCTGAGCCAGATCCATGCGCTGTTCACCGACAAGCCGCTGCCCGCGGAGATGAGCGAGACCGTCGCCGCGGCCGGCACCCAGGTGTTCGTGGCGGAATGAGGGGCCGGCCGGCCGGCGGCCGGCGATCCGGGGGCCAGCCATCCGGGGCCTACCGGCATACCACCAACCACCCACCGTCACCCTGCTGCGTCGCACCCCAAACCTCAAGTCAAATCAAGAAGTTGCCGCGCGACCGCACCCGCTCGGACGGGGCAAACCTGTCAATCGGAAAATATTCGGGGCGGGATTTGGAGAAGTGCGCGCGATTGACTAGACTCCCAATCCCGGCGCGGCTGTCCGCGCAATGCGGGTAGCCGGATGACGACAGCGCCGGCGGTAGCGGCTTTTCCCCCCACGCCTTCCCTCGCTGGGTGACGCGTACCGGGCCTCCCGATACGTGGGCAGTACGGTTGTCATGGAGAGAACGATGCTCAGTCCGCATGAATTTGCCACGCTATTGCTTGTGAAGGACGCCCCCGATCAAGCCGACATGGAACGCGACGAACTGGACGCCCTGCTCGAACGTCAGCTCGTCAGGCTCGAAGCGCTAGGCTCGGGCCGCAAGTACTGCGTCACCGAAAGCGGCGACGCCGCCCTGAGATCGATCAAACACCGCTTCTCGTGAAGCGGGCGCGCCCGTCCGCGGCTCGACGGGCATCCGGCGGCGCGCCGCGCGCGCCGCGTTTCCTGCCGCCCCTCGCCCTCAACCGCCGCGCAGCGTCGGATCGACCGCCGCGCGCCAGCTCAGCGCTTTCGCGCGCTCCCCGTTGAAATAGTCCGCCCACGCGCCGCGCGCGGCCGCGTCGTCGCGCGCGCCGAGCGCCGCGTGGCGCGCGGCCAGCTCGCGCCCGAACGCGCAGAACTGCGCGCCGGTCAGCCCGCCGTGCCGCTTCGCGACCCACGCGTCGTAGAGCGCCGAATACACCGGCTGCGCATCCGCGCCGTAATCGGCCTCCGCCCCGCCGCACTGCGTCTGCAGCACGGCGAACGACGGCGCGCCCCAGCCGCCCGTCAGGGGCGGCGTCCCCACGCATCCGGCCAGGAGCGCGAGCGCGCCGGCCGCCATCCAGTTGCGCATGTTCCACCTCGGATTGCCACGATTCCGTGAGTATCGTCCGGGATGGCCCGCAGCGCCACCCGACCCCCTTAAACGAACTTTACTTTTTCACTTTTGTTCATTAAATTTCGAATTCGAACATTTCTAGTTCGTCTCATTTTCTGTTAAGACGATAAGGGACAGCAGGTGACTCAACTGAACCGATACGATCTGCTCGTCGTCGGCGGCGGGATCAACGGCGCCGGCATCGCGCGCGACGCGGCCGGCCGCGGCCTGTCGGTGCTGCTCTGCGAGCAGGACGACCTCGCTTCGCATACCTCGTCGTGCAGCACGAAGCTGATCCACGGCGGGCTGCGCTACCTCGAGTACAAGGAATTCGGGCTCGTGCGCAAGGCGCTGCAGGAGCGCGAGACGCTGCTGCGCGCGGCGCCCCACATCATGTGGCCGCTGCGCTTCGTGATGCCGCACATGCCGAACCTGCGGCCCGCGTGGCTGATCCGCCTCGGCCTGTTCCTCTACGACCACCTCGCGCGGCGCGAGCTGCTGCCCGGTTCGCGCGCGATCGACATGCGCCGCCACGCGGCCGGCGCCCCGATCGTCGATTCGATCAAGCGCGGCTTCGTCTACTCGGACGGCTGGGTCGACGACGCGCGGCTCGTCGTGCTGAACGCGCTCGACGCGCAGGAACACGGCGCGCGCATCCTGACCCGCACCCGCCTCGTCTCGGCCGAGCGCCGCGACGGCGAATGGGTCGCGCAGCTGCGCCAGCCCGACGGCGAGACGCTGACGGTCCACGCGCGCGCGATCGCGAACGCCGCCGGCCCGTGGGTCGGCGAGGTGCTGCACGGCGCGCTCGGCCGCGGCGCGCAGCACAGCGTGCGGCTCGTGAAGGGCAGCCATATCGTCACCAAGCGCCTGTTCGATCACGATCACGCGTACATCTTCCAGAACCCGGACAAGCGGATCATCTTCGCGATTCCGTACGAGCACGACTACACGCTGGTCGGCACGACGGACGTCGAATATCACAACGATCCGGCCAAGGTCGCGATCGACCGCGACGAAACGCTCTACTTGTGCGAGTCGATCAATCGCTATTTCAAGCGTAAGATCTCGCCCGCCGACGTGCACTGGACCTATTCCGGCGTGCGCCCGCTGCTCGAAGAGGAAGGCGCCGACAATCCGTCCGCGGTCACGCGCGACTACCGGCTCGAACTCGACGACCACGGCGCGCCGCTGCTGTCGGTGTTCGGCGGCAAGATCACGACCTTCCGCAAACTCGCCGAAGAGGCGGCCGACCTGCTGTGCCGCGTGCTCGACAAGCCCGCCGGCGCCTGGACGGCCGGCGCGGCGCTGCCCGGCGGCGACATCGCCGACGCGCGCTTCGCGCCGTTCGCCGATGCCTTCGCGAAACGTCATCCGTGGCTGCCCGCCGGGCTCGCGCGACGCTATGCGCGCGCCTACGGCACGCGCGCCGAACGCGTGATCGGCGGCGCGACCTCGCTCGCGGAACTCGGCGCGGCGATCGCGCCCGGCCTCTACGAAGCGGAGCTGCGCTACCTGCGCGACGTCGAATGGGCGACCCGCGCGGAGGACGTGCTGTGGCGCCGTTCGAAGCTCGGCCTGCATGTCGCGCCGGGCACGCTCGACGCGGTAGCCGCTGCGCTCGACACCTGGTTCGCAACCGCCCGCCCGACCGCGGCTGCGCACTGAATGGCACGGAAGGTCCGGTAACACCCCACGCGCCGCTCCCCGCGGCGCGTATCACAACTACGCTTGCATGGAGATGAGACAAATGCAGGATCAGTACATTCTCGCTCTCGACCAGGGCACCACCAGCTCCCGCGCGATGCTGTTCGATCGCCAGGGCAACATCGTGTCGATCGCCCAGAAGGAATTCGAGCAGATCTATCCGCAGCCGGGCTGGGTCGAGCACAATCCGCAGGAAATCTGGTCGACCCAGGCGGGCGTCGCGGCGGAAGCCGTCACGCGCGCCGGCCTGAACGGCACGTCGATCGCCGCGATCGGCATCACCAACCAGCGCGAAACCACGATCGTGTGGGATCGCGAGACCGGCCAGCCGATCTACAACGCGATCGTGTGGCAGGACCGCCGCACCGCCGATTTCTGCGACCAGCTGAAGGCGCAGGGCCTCGACGAGAAGGTGCGCGCGAAGACCGGCCTGCCGATCGACTCCTACTTCTCCGGCACCAAGATCCGCTGGATCCTCGACAACGTCGAGGGTGCGCGCGAGAAGGCGCGCCAGGGCAAGCTCGCGTTCGGCACGGTCGACAGCTGGCTCGTGTGGAACTTCACCAAGCACGAACTGCACGTGACCGACGTGACCAATGCGTCGCGCACGATGCTGTTCAACATCCACACGCGCGAATGGGACGACGACCTCCTCGAAGCGCTCGACATCCCGCGCAGCATGCTGCCGGAAGTGCGCGCGTCGTCGGAGATCTACGGCAACACCAAGACCACCGTGTTCGCCTCGAAGATCCCGCTCGCGGGCATCGCGGGCGACCAGCAGGCGGCGCTGTTCGGCCAGATGTGCACGACCTCGGGCATGGTCAAGAACACCTACGGCACCGGCTGCTTCCTGATGATGAACACCGGGACCAAGCCGATCGAGTCGAAGAACAACCTCGTGACGACGATCGCATGGCAGGTCGGCGACGAAGTGAACTACGCGCTCGAAGGCAGCATCTTCATCGCAGGCGCGGTGGTGCAGTGGCTGCGCGACGGCCTCGGCGTCATCAAGAGCGCGGCCGAGATCGAAGCGCTCGCGGCCAGCGTGCCGCACACCGACGGCGTCTACCTCGTGCCCGCCTTCGCCGGCCTCGGCGCGCCGCACTGGAACCCGCGCGCACGCGGCTCGCTGTTCGGCGTGACGCGCGGCACGACGTCCGCGCACCTCGCGCGCGCGGCGCTCGACTCGATCGCCTACCAGTCGCTCGACGTGCTGAAGGCGATGGAGGCCGACTCGGGCATCCGCATCGGCGAGCTGCGCGTCGACGGCGGCGCGAGCGCGAACAATCTGCTGATGCAGTTCCAGGCAGACCTGCTCGGCGTCGACGCGGTGCGTCCGCAGATCACCGAGACCACGGCGCTCGGCGCCGCGTATCTCGCGGGTCTCGCGATCGGCTACTGGGAAAACCTCGACGACCTGCGCAGCCAGTGGCAGCTCGACAAGCGCTTCTCCCCGTCGCTGGCGGAGCGGGAAGTCAGCGCCTGTCTGTCCGGCTGGCAGCGCGCGGTGCGCGCGGCGAAGGCCTGGGCCGACGACACGAAGTAAACTGCGGTACCGGTAAAAACCCTTCATTAGAAATAGCAGGCGGGCCGCGCGACCTTCGCGCGAGTCCGCCGCATTGGTAGAGCGAGACAAACATGTCACCTTATATTGCAGAATTCATCGGCACGGCGATCCTCGTGCTGCTGGGCAACGGCGCGGTCGCCAACGTATTGCTGGCGAAAACCAAGGGCCGCGGCGCGGACCTGATCGTGATCGTGATGGGCTGGGCGAGGGCCGTGTTCGTCGCGGTTTACGTGACCGCCTCGTTCAGCGGCGCGCACCTGAATCCGATCGTCACGATCAGCCTCGCACTCACGGGCAAGTTCGCGTGGTCGAAGGTGCTCGGCTACATCGTGTCGCAGATGCTCGGCGGCATGGCGGGCGCGCTGCTCGTCTGGCTCGCGTATCGCCAGCACTTCGCGAAGGAAGCCGATCCCGACCTGAAGCTCGCGGTCTTCTGCACCGCGCCCGCGATCCGCAGCGTCACGCACAACGTGCTGACGGAAGCGATCTGCACCTTCGTGCTGATCCTCGGCGTGCTGTACCTCGCCGCGCCGCAGGTCGGCCTCGGCGCGCTCGACGCGCTGCCGGTCGGTCTGCTCGTGCTCGGCATCGGCATCTCGCTCGGCGGCCCGACGGGCTACGCGATGAGCCCGGCGCGCGATCTGTCGCCGCGCATCATGCACGCGCTGCTGCCGATCCCGGGCAAGCGCGACAGCGACTGGCGCTACGCGTGGGTGCCGGTGCTCGGGCCGCTGCTCGGCGGCTCGCTCGCGTCGGGGCTCTACCTGTACCTGCATTCGGCGCGCTGAGCGTCATGTGTGCGGCGGGCCACCCAGGCCCGCCGAAACCCGCCGGCGGCTGCGCCCCGGCGGGTTTTTTGCATGAGGACGACCCACCGCCTCGCGGGTGAAAGCACGTATGATGGCGACTGACTGCTGATTCCTGCCTTCGTCCCTGCTCCTATGCTCGACCATCTCATCTGCGACTGCGACGGCGTCCTCGTCGACAGCGAAGTGATCGCCGATCGCGTGCTGTTCGACACGCTGTCCGACACGTTCCCCGGTATCGATTTCACCGCCGACGCGAAAGCCGCGTTCGGCCAGCAGACCTCGCGCTTTCTCGCAGGTCTCGAAACGCGTCACGGCATCACGATGCCGCCCGACTTCCTGCAAACGATCGAGCAGCGCGTCGAAGACGCGCTCGCCCGTTCGCTCGCGCCGATCGCCGGCGTGCGCGAGGCCCTGCTGAAGGTGAAGCTGCCGGTGGCCGTGGTGTCGAACAGCGGGCTCGACCGCGTGCGGCGCTCGCTCAAGCGCGCGGCGCTGACCGACGTGTTCGGCGAGCGCGTGTTCAGCGCCGAACAGGTCGCGCATCCCAAGCCCTATCCCGACGTCTACCTGTTCGCCGCGCTTTCGCTCGGCGTCGATCCGTCGCGCTGCCTCGTGATCGAGGACAGCATGGCCGGCCTGAACGCCGCGCGCGCGGCCGGCATGAAGACGATCGCGTTCGTGGGCGCGAGCCATATTCCGGGCGGGTACGAGGACGTGCTGCGCAAGCTCGGCGTGACGCGCAGCATGCGCTCGATGGATGAACTGCCCGCGCTCGTCGCGGCAGGCGCGCGCGGCGCGTTCGGGGATCGGCAGTCGTAGACGGCGGACGGTGATGTGCGCGGGCCGTTCAGGCTGCGCACGAAAGTCGTGCGGCATGCCGGCCGCCGTCGTCACGACAGGCGCCCGACGAGGCTGCGCGATTCTTTGCCGCGCTTCGCACGCATGGTGGATGCAGCACGGCTGACCAGCGCCGCCGCACACCGCGTTCGCGCGCACCCGTCACGACCACGGCATCCGAGCCGTTCGCCGGCCCGGCCCGCGCACGAACCCAACCGCCGGCCCGCAAGCCGGCGGCTCACCTCACGCGATCACGCGGCGTCGACGCACGCGTCGCGCTCGCGCGCGGCCGCGAGCGCGGTGCGGAACGCCACCAGCTCCTCGATCGTCAGCATCGGCAGGTTGTGCTGCTCGGCGAAGCGCACGACATCGTCGCCGCGCGTCATCGTGCCGTCCGGATTCATCAGCTCGCACAGCACGCCCGCCGGCTCGAGGCCCGCGAGGATCGTCAGGTCGACCGTCCCCTCGGTATGGCCGCGCCGCGCGAGCACGCCGCCCGGCGCCGCGCGCAGCGGGAACACGTGGCCCGGCCGCACGATGTCGGCGGGCCGCGCGTCGGCGGCGATCGCCGCGCGGATCGTCGTCACGCGGTCGGCCGCCGACACGCCGGTCGACACCCCGTCGCGCGCCTCGATCGATACCGTGAACGCCGTGCCGTTGCGGCTCTCGTTCAGTTGCACCATCGGCGGCAACTCGAGCGCGCGCACCTTCTCGTCGGTCAGGCACAGGCACACGATGCCGCTGCATTCGCGGATCAGGAGCGCCATCGTGGCATCGGTGAGCCGTTCGGCGGCGACGATCAGATCGGCCTCGTTCTCGCGATCGTGATCGTCCTGCAACACGACCGCGCGCCCGTCGCGCAACGCGGCAAGCGCAGCGGCGATGCGCGGCGGCACCGGTTCATCGGCCAGCAGGGGAAGATCGGCAAAGGCGTCGGCAGGCGCCGGCGCGGAAGACAACGGAAAGGACATGTGAAACGCTCCTCGCAAGACAAATTGGGCGAAAAACGTTTCAGGGCATTGCAAACAGACAGAACGACGTTGCGCCGCCTCATGCTGGGCGCATGCAGCGGACGCGTCTCGACGCACGTGACTATCTGCACATCTTCTTTCATCCGGACTATGACCGTCGGCTCTGGCATCGGACCAGATCTGCTGACCCCGTGCAGGGCACGGGCGCTCGCGGGCTCGCCGGCTTGTCGCCAGCCTACCGCCGGTGGGGAATTTCACCCCGCCCTGAAGACGCACTGATTGAAAAACGCCGGATCGACCGGCGGGCCAAGCATACAACAGCTGCGCGAAAGCCGCAGCGGAAACCCTCAAAACCCTACCGACGGCCCCGTCTAAACCGGCGCCGTCATTGCGGCACGTGCCAGCGCGGCGGCACCTCGGCGTTCACCGTCACGCGGAACGCGCGCGCCTCGGTGTCGCCGGGATTGCGCAGCGTGTACGGCTGGTCCGCGTCGAACACGATCGCGTCGCCCGTCGCGAGCAACTGGCGGCGGTCATGCACGCTGATTTCCAAGGTGCCCTCGCTGACGACGAGATTGATGCTCGTGCCCGGCGCGCGACGCGCGCCGGTCTCGGTATGCAGCGGCGCGACGCGCAGCTCGTGGAACTCGGTCGCCGACGGCTCGCCTTCCGGATACAGCGCGCGCGTCGAGAAACGGCCGTTCGAACTGACCACGTGCGCCGCGCGTTCCGCCGACAGATGCTCGAAACCGTTGACCGCGTGGCGGCGCAGGAATGCCGCGACCGACACCTTGAGCGCCGCCGCGATCTTGCACAGCACCTTGATCGACGGCACGCTGCGCGCCGATTCGATCTGCGCGAGCATCGCCCGCGACACGAACGGCTCCTGCGGCGCGAACGCCGCGACCGCGGCATCCGCGGCTGATACACCGCGCACGAGCGCCAGAGATGAATGCATGGCTTGGCCTCCGGGGCTGCGTCGCAACCCAGTGAATTAGGTGGGGCAAGACTAGCACCCGGGTCGGCGCGGGCAAACGAAGTTATCTTCACACTGTTATCAGCATCGCGGAGGAATGCGCCGCAACCCGGCGCATTCCGGCCGGTTATCGCGTCGCCGGCGCGGCGCCCGCTCCGGCCGCGCCGCGCGCGTCGAGCCGCGCGGCGGCGAACGTGACCACGAGCGCCGCGCCGGTGACGAGCACCGCGACCCACGGCAGCGCGTCGAGCGCGAAGCCGTGCGTGAGCGCGAGGCCGCCCAGCCATGCGCCGCCCGCATTGCCGACGTTGAACGCGCCGATGTTGAGCGTCGAGGCGAGATGGGGCGCATGCGCGGCCTTCTCGACCACGCGCGCCTGCAGCGGCGGCACCGGCGCGAACGCCGCGATGCCCCACACGAACACCGTGATCGCGGCGGCGACCGGCAGGTGGCTGGTCTTCGCGAACACGGCCATCACCGCCATCAGCGCGACCAGGATCGCCATCAGGGACGGCATCAGCGCGCGGTCGGCGAGCTTGCCGCCGAGCATGTTGCCGATCGTCAGGCCCGCGCCGAACAGCACCAGGATCAGCGACACCGCGCGCGGCGAGAAGCCGCTCACGTCCTCGAGGATCGGCGCGATATAGGTGAACACGACGAACACGCCGCCGAACCCGAGCACGGTCATCAGGAGTGCGAGCCATACTTGCGGATCCTTGAGCACGCGCACTTCGCGGCCGAGGCCGACCGGCCCCGCATCGTGCCGGTTCGGCACCAGCGCCGCGACGCCCGCGAGCGAGGCCACGCCGAGGCCCGCGACGATCCAGAACGACGCGCGCCAGCCGAGCAGCTGGCCGATGAAGGTGCCGAACGGCACGCCGAGCACGTTCGACAGCGTGAGGCCCGTGAACATCAGCGCGATCGCGCTCGCGCGCTTGTCGGCCGGCACCAGCGACGACGCGACCACCGCGCCGATGCCGAAGAACGAGCCGTGCGCGAACGAGGTGACGACCCGCGCGACCATCAGCATCGCGTAGTCCGACGCGATCGCGCACAGCACGTTGCCGACGATGAAGATGGCCATCAGCAGCTGCAGCGCGGCCTTGCGCGGCATGCGGCTCGTCAGCACCGCGAGCAGCGGCGCGCCGACCGCGACGCCGAGCGCGTAGCCGCTGACGAGCAGGCCGGCGGACGGCAGCGTGACCGACAGGTCGCGCGCGACGTCGGGCAGCAGGCCCATGATGATGAATTCGGTGGTACCGATGGCGAACGCGCTGATCGCGAGCGCCAGCAAGGGTATAGGCATGAAAGGCTCCGGGTCCGGCAAGGCGGCGCGGAACCGTTGCCGCGCCGCATCAAAGATGCCATCGAGCGCGCATTGTCTCGAATACGCTCATTTTTGATAATTGGCGTAGCATTTGAATCATTTTCAAAAATCCTGGAAGAATCACATGGACCGGCTCGGCGATATCCGCCTGTTCGTCGAGGCTGCCGAGCTGGGCAGCCTGTCCGCCGCCGGGCGCAAGCTGAACCTGACGCCCGCCGCCGCCAGCGCGCGGCTCGCGAAGCTGGAGGCGACCGTGTCGACCCGGCTGTTCGAGCGCTCGACGCGCCGCCTGCGCCTGACCGACGAGGGCCGGCTGTACCTGAACGGCTGCCGCCAGGCGCTGCAGGCGCTCGACGACGCCGACGCGCTGCTGCAAAGCGGCCGCGGCGCGATCAGCGGCAAGGTGCGGCTGTCGGCCACCTCCGACTTCGGCCGCCACCAGCTGCTCGACTGGCTCGACGCGTTCAGCGCGCGCCATCCGGACGTGAGGTTCGCGCTCACCGCGTCCGATTCGTCGTCGAACCTGTGGCAGGACGACCTCGATCTCGCCATCCGCTTCGCCGCGCCGCCCGACGGCGCGCTGGTCGCCCGGCGGCTGGCCGCCGACCGCCGCGTGCTGTGCGCCGCGCCCGGCTATCTCGCCGAATACGGCGCGCCGCGCGATCCGCACGATCTGGCGCGGTTCCGCTGCAACGTGGTCACGATCGCGTCGGGCCCGCTCAACACATGGCGCTTCAGCCGCGCCGGCGTAACCCAGACCTACACCGCCCCGCTCGCGTCCGCCAACGAGACCAACGACGGCGACCTGATGCGCGCGTGGACGATCCGCGGCCGCGGCATCGCGCTCCAGTCGATCTGGGACGTCGCGGACGACGTCCGCGCCGGCCGCCTGAAGGTCCTGCTGCCGGACTGGCGGCACCACGACACGCCGCTGCACGCGATCTACCCCGGCAAGCGCTACCTGGCGCCGCGCGTGCGCGCGCTGCTCGATTTCCTGATCGAGCGCTTCGCGGCCGAGGAAGCCGCGCTCGACGACCTGCTGACCGCATGCCGCTGATCCGGCATCGGCCGCGCCCAAAGGGTCGCATCGCCTGCGCGTCCGGCGTCGCGGCGCCGCAACCGCGCGCCGCCTGTCACGCGGCCGACATCCGCCGGGCGGGCCCGAAAAGCTATAATGGAAAGCTTTCCCGACGGCATTTGCTCGCGCCTGCGTACGCACCGCGCCCATGGCGCACTGCAGCGCCTTGCGATCCGTCCCCGATCGACTTTTGAACGACGCCCCCAGGTCAACCACTGCGAACGGCGAACCCCCATGACCAAGAAAGTTTACGTAAAAACCTTCGGCTGCCAGATGAACGAGTACGACTCGGACAAGATGGTCGACGTGCTCAACGCCGCTGAAGGCCTCGTCAAGACGGACTCCCCCGAAGACGCGGACATCATCCTGTTCAACACCTGCTCGGTGCGCGAGAAGGCGCAGGAGAAGGTGTTCTCCGACCTGGGCCGCGTGCGCGAGCTGAAGGAGGCGCGCCCCGACCTGCTGATCGGCGTCGGCGGCTGCGTCGCGAGCCAGGAAGGCGCGTCGATCGTCGCGCGCGCACCGTACGTCGACCTCGTGTTCGGCCCGCAGACGCTGCACCGGCTGCCGTCGATGATCGACGCGCGCCGCGCGAGCGGCCGCGCGCAGGTCGACATCACGTTCCCCGAGATCGAGAAGTTCGACCACCTGCCGCCCGCGCGCGTCGCTGGCCCGAGCGCGTTCGTGTCGATCATGGAAGGGTGCAGCAAGTACTGCAGCTACTGCGTGGTGCCGTACACGCGCGGCGAGGAAGTGTCGCGCCCGCTCGACGACGTCCTCACCGAGATCGCCGGCCTGGCCGAACAGGGCGTGCGCGAAGTCACGCTGCTCGGCCAGAACGTGAATGCCTATCGCGGCGCGCTCACGCAGGGCGCGCACGAGATCGCCGATTTCGCGACGCTGATCGAATACGTCGCGGACCTGCCCGGCATCGAGCGGATCCGCTACACGACCTCGCATCCGAAGGAATTCACGCAGCGCCTGCTCGACGTCTACGCGAAGGTGCCCAAGCTCGTGAACCACTTGCACCTGCCGGTGCAGCACGGCTCCGACCGCATCCTGATGGCGAGGAAGCGCGGCTACACGGTGCTCGAATACAAGTCGGTGGTGCGCAAGCTGCGCGCGATCCGCCCGGACCTCTCGCTCGCGACCGACCTGATCGTCGGCTTCCCCGGCGAGACCGAGGACGATTTCGCGAAGATGATGGCGCTCGTCGAGGAGATGGGCTACGACACCAGCTTCTCGTTCATCTACAGCCCGCGCCCCGGCACGCCGGCCGCGAACCTGCACGACGACACCCCGCGCGAGGTCAAGCTGCGCCGCCTGCAGCACCTGCAGGCGACCATCGAGGAAAACG
>NZ_JAAGNW010000007.1:19797-33619 GCF_010645215.1 Burkholderia multivorans
ATCAGCCGGTCGATGGTCGGCCGGGTCGAGCGCATCCTCGTCGAAGGGCCGTCGCGCAAGGATCCGAACGAGCTGGCCGGCCGCACCGAGAACAACCGGGTGGTGAATTTCCCGGCGCCCGTCGCGTCGCACCCGCGCCTGATCGGCCAGATGATCGACGTGAAGATCAACCACGCGTACCCGCACTCGCTGCGCGGCGAACTCGTGCTCGCGCACGACGACGCCAGCGCGGCCACGCACTGAAGCCCCCCGCAGGAGCCTGACGCCACTTTGAAGCCCGCCCAAGCACTGGAATTCACCGCGCCGCGCGACGACAACGCGCGCCTTGCCAACCTCTGCGGTCCGCTCGACGAGAATCTGCGGCAAATCGAGCAGGCGCTCGACGTGACGCTGCAGCGGCGCGGCCACCGGATCGCGATCCGCGGCCGCGGCGCGAGGCTCGCGCTGACCGCACTCGAGAACTTCTACAACCGCGCGCGCGATCCGCTGTCGCTCGACGATATCCAGCTCGCGCTCGTCGAGGCCCGCCATGCCGGCCGGCCCGCGCCCACGCGCCCGAACGGCGACGGCGAGGAACTCGACGTGCGCTTTCGCGGCGATCCGGACCATCCGTTCGACGAGCCCGCCGTAAGGCTCGACGACGAAACCGGCGAAGAGGCGGGCCCCAAGCTCTACACGCGCCGCGCCGACCTGCGCGGCCGCACGCCCGCGCAGCGCGAGTACCTGAAGCAGATCCTGTCGCACGACGTGACCTTCGGGATCGGGCCGGCCGGCACCGGCAAGACCTATCTCGCGGTCGCCTGCGCGGTGGACGCGCTCGAGCGCGACCAGGTCAAGCGCATCGTGCTGACCCGCCCCGCGGTCGAGGCCGGCGAACGGCTCGGCTTCCTGCCCGGCGATCTCGCGCAGAAGGTCGACCCGTACCTGCGCCCGCTGTACGACGCGCTGTACGACCTGCTCGGCTTCGACAAGACCGCGAAGATGTTCGAGCGCCAGATGATCGAGATCGCGCCGCTCGCCTACATGCGCGGCCGCACGCTGAACCATGCGTTCATCATCCTCGACGAGGCGCAGAACACCACGCCCGAGCAGATGAAGATGTTCCTCACGCGGATCGGCTTCGGCTCGAAGGCCGTGGTGACGGGCGACACGAGCCAGGTCGACCTGCCGCGCGGCCACAAGAGCGGCCTCGTCGAGGCGCAGCAGGTGCTCAACGGCGTGCGCGGCATCGCGCTCACGCGCTTCACGAGCGCGGACGTGGTGCGCCATCCGCTCGTCGCGCGCATCGTGGAAGCCTACGACGGTTTCCACGCGCAGCATCAGGACGGCTGATCCGTCACGGGCCGGGCGCCGCCGGGCCGCCCGGCCATTTGGTGTATGCTCGGCCCGTTCACTTCGACGCCCGCTCCATGAAATCGTCACGCCAAGCTTCCTCCCGACGCGCGGCCGCCGCCGCCGATCTCCCCCGCCTCTCGCTGTTCGACGCGAAGGGCAAAGTCAAGACCGTCGCCGCGCAGGCGCTGCGCATCGACTTCGCCGACGGCCGCAGCCTGATGTTCGATCTGTCCGGCAGCTCCGGCGACGCCGCGGTCGCGATCGTCGCGCAGCATGCCGACCCGGCGCAGCGCGCCACGCTCGGGCTGCGTCCCGAGCACTACGACAGCGTGACCGTGCATGTCGGCGCGGAGCCCGCGCCGGTGGCCGACGAGGACTACGCGGGCGCGGCCGAGCCGGCGCTCGCGCTGTCGGTGCAGTACGGCGACGAGATCACGGCCGCCGTGCGCAAGACCCTGCCCAAGCGCAAGCTGATCACCGAATGGCTCGCCCCGGCGATCCTCGACGCGGCCGAGCTGACGGTGCGTTTCGTCGGCGCGAAGGAAGGCCGCTCGCTCAACGGCGAGTACCGGCACAAGGACTACGCGACCAACGTACTGACCTTCGCCTACGGCGATTCGCCGACGGGCGCGGTGGTGGGCGACCTGGTGCTGTGCTGCCCGGTGGTCGAGAAGGAAGCCAAGGCGCAAGGCAAGCCGCTCGACGCGCACTACGCGCATCTGCTCGTGCACGGCGCGCTGCACGCGCAGGGCTACGACCATGAGACGGGCGAGGCGGATGCCGCCGAGATGGAAGCGCTCGAAATCGACATCCTCGCGAAGCTCGGCTTTCCGAATCCTTACCTGTAAGTCCGCGCCGCCGTGAACGCGCCTGCTTCAGCGTACCCGCCCGCCGCGCTCGGCGAAGGCCGGCTCCTGTCGGAAGCCGAGCTCAGCGCATCGCTCGCCGCGACGCTCGGCGACTGGGACGGCCAGCGCGACCTCTGGCTGTTCGGCTATGGCTCGCTGATCTGGAATCCCGGGCTGCCGGTGGCCGAAGCGCTGCGCGCGCGCGTGCACGGCTATCACCGCGGCCTGTACCTGTGGTCGCGCGTGAACCGCGGCACGCCCGAACTGCCGGGCCTCGTGCTCGCGCTCGACCGCGGCGGCTCGTGCAGCGGCCTCGCGTTCCGGCTCGCCGGACCGACCGCGCTGCCGCACCTCGAAGCCCTGTGGAAACGCGAGATGCCGATGGGCTCGTACCGCCCGGCCTGGCTGCCGTGCCAGCTCGCGAACGGCGCGCGCGTGCCCGCGCTCGCGTTCGTGATGCGCCGCGAAGCACCCACCTACACCGGCAAGCTCGACGACGCGATCGTCAAGACGGTGTTCGACTGCGCGCAGGGCCGCTACGGCACGACCCTCGACTACGTGAGCCGCACCGTCGCCGCGCTGCGCGACAGCGGCATCCCCGACCGCGCGCTCGAGGCGCTGCTCGCGCGCTGCCGCTGAGCGGCCCGCGGCAAGGCCATCTGGCCTTGCCGACACGGTGGCGCCACGACCTTGGTGTATCCTTGATCATTCCGTGACAGCGCGCCTCAACCGAAACCAGGCGCACCACCATGAACGATTCCTATCCCAGTCGAAAATCCACCGACAAACCGCATGAAAAGCGCTCGCTGCTCGAGCGCCTGACCGACTTCATCTCGCCCGAGCCCGAATCCCGGGCCGAGCTGCTCGAAATCCTGCAGGATGCGCACGAGCGCAACCTGATCGACGCCGATTCGCTATCGCCGACAAGCCCGAGGATTTCATCCCCTTCGTGCTGGAAAAGGCCCACTCGCGCTACCCCGTCTACGAAGACAACCGCGACAACGTGATCGGCGTGCTGCTCGCGAAGGACCTGCTGCGCTTCTACGCGGAAGACGAGTTCGACGTGCGCGGGATGCTGCGCCCGGCCGTGTTCATCCCGGAATCGAAGCGCCTGAACGTGCTGCTGCACGACTTCCGCGTGAACCGCAACCACCTCGCGATCGTCGTCGACGAGTACGGCGGCGTGGCGGGCCTCATCACGATCGAGGACGTGCTCGAACAGATCGTCGGCGACATCGAGGACGAATACGACTTCGACGAGGAAAGCGGCAACATCATCTCGGCGCCGGACGGCCGCTACCGCGTGCGCGCGCTGACCGAGATCGAGCAGTTCAACGAGACCTTCGGCACCGCGTTCCCCGACGACGAAGTCGACACGATCGGCGGCCTCATCACGCACCACTTCGGCCACGTGCCGCATCGGGGCGAGAAGCTGCGCCTCGGCAACCTGATCTTCGAAATCCAGCGCGGCGACGCGCGTCAGGTCCACGTGCTGCTGGTGCGCCGCGATCCGCTCGCCGGCCGCCGCAGCGAATCCGCCGGCGACGACTGAACGCCGGGCCGCTTCGTCCCCTCCCTCGCATCCGACGCTCTCGCATGGCCGATCCGACTCCGTCCCGCCCGCGGCGCGACGCCGCTTTTTCCGCATCCGGCCGTGCGCTGCCGGGCTGGCATTACCCGGCCGCGCTGCTGGCGGGCGCGGCCAACACGCTGACCTTCGCGCCGACCCCGTACGGGGGCTGGCTGCAACTGCTGGTGTTCGCGTGGTTCTACGCGCAGCTCGTGCGCACCACGAGCCGCGCGCGCGCCGCGCTCACGGGCGCCGCGTTCGGCTTCGGCAACTTCCTCAGCGGCATCTGGTGGCTGTACATCAGCATGCACGTGTACGGCGAGATGGCCGCCCCGCTCGCGGGCGGCGCGCTCGTGCTGTTCTGCCTGTACCTGTCGGCCTACCCCGCGCTCTCGGCGCTGCTGTGGTCGTGGTGCGCAGGCCATCCCGGCAACGGTCGCGCCGAGGCGCGGCCGTTCTCGCCGACCTGGCACGGCGCGTTCGCCTTCGCGAGCGCCTGGGCGCTCGGCGAGTGGCTGCGCGGCACCCTGTTTACCGGCTTCCCGTGGCTCGCGAGCGGCTATCCGCAGGTCGACGGGCCGTTCGCCGGCTACGCGGCGCTGGTCGGCGTGTACGGCATCGGCTGGGTGCTCGCGCTGTTCGCGGCGCTCGTCGTACAGGCCCTCGCGCGCTGGCGCATGCCCGGCCGCGCGCCGGCCGCCGTGGCCGCGCCGGCGGCGCTCGCGCTCGCGCTCGTCGCGGGCGGCCTCGCGCTCGCCCAGGTGCCGTGGACCGTGCCCGCGAACGCGCCGCTCAGCGTCCGGCTGCTGCAGGGCAACGTGAAGCAGGACGTCAAGTTCGAGGAAGCCGGCATCGTCGCCGCGATCGCGATGTACCAGAAGATGATCACCGAAAAGCCGGCCGACCTGATCGTCACGCCGGAGACCGCGATCGCCGTGCTGATCCAGGAGCTGCCCGAGCCGTTCGCGCGCGCGATACGCAAGTTCAGCGACACGACCGGCTCGGCGGTGCTGTTCGGCGCGGTGGGCGCGACCGTGACCGACGACGGCCGGATCGTCGACTACACCAACAGCCTGTACGGCGTCACGCCGAACTCGAAGGACATCTACCACTACGACAAGCACCACCTGGTGCCGTTCGGCGAGTTCATCCCGTGGGGCTTCCGCTGGTTCGTCAACCTGATGAAGATGCCGCTCGGCGACTTCGCGCGCGGCGCGCCGGTGCAGCGGCCGTTCCTCGTGCACAACCAGCCGGTGATGGCGGACATCTGCTACGAGGACATCTTCGGCGAGGAGATCGCCGCGACGATCCGCGACAACCCGCAACCGCCGGGCGTGCTCGTCAACGTGACCAACCTCGCGTGGTTCGGCGACACCATCGCGCTCGACCAGGAACTGCAGATCGCACGGATGCGCTCGCTCGAAACCGGCCGGCCCATGCTGCGCGCGACCAACACCGGGATGACGGCCGCCATCGACGCGCGCGGCCGCGTGATCGGCAAGCTGCGGCCGTTCACGATCGGCGTGCTCGACGTGCGCGTCGAAGGCACGACGGGCAGCACGCCCTACGTGACGAGCGGCAATACCGCCGTGCTCGCGCTGTCGCTGGTGCTGCTCGCCTTCGGCTTCGCGTTCGGCCCCCGCCTGCGCCGCCGCGGCTGACGCGCGCCCGCGCGCATTCAGGCGATTCAGGCGATTCAGGCGACCCAGTCCGCGCCGGACACCAGCGCCCGCAGGTCGCGCGCGACGGTTTCGAGCACCGGCTCCCACTGCGTGAAGGCCGGCTGCCGGTACAGCGTCACGCTCGGATACGACGGGCTGTCGCGCCGGTCGAGCCGCCACGGCCAATGCGGATTCACGTCGAGCAGCACCCAGGTCGGCCGGCCGAGCGCGCCGGCCAGATGCGCGACCGAGGTGCACACCGTCACGACCAGATCGAGCGACGCGATCAGCGCCGCCGTATCGTCGAAGCTGCGCAGCGCGTCGGTGTGATCGATCACGGGGAAGCCGGCCGCGCGCGCGGCCTCGATGTCCTGTTCCGCGCCCGGCTGCAGCGAATGGAACGCCACGCCCTCCAGCCCGCCGAACGCGGCCGCGTAGCGCTCGAGCCCGACCCGCCGGAACCGATTGCGCTGATGCGTCAGGCTGCCCGTCCAGGCCAGGCCGACCCGGAGCCGACGCACGCCCGGCGCGGCCGCCTCGTCGTCGGCGTCGAGCCGCGCGCGCCACGCATCGCGCGCGTCCGGATCGGCGCGCAGGTACGGCACGCTCTCGCCGAGCGGTGCATCGCCGAGGCCGAGCAGCCAGGGCACGCTCATCAACGGCAGCTCGTAGTCGCTGGCGGGCAGCGCCTTGACGCCGCCGCCCGCGCTGAATCCGTCGACGTGCTCGCCGAGCGTGCGCGCAAGCAGCGCGGCGAGCGGCGGAAAGGTGTTCCACAGCAGCCGGCCGCCCTCGCGGTGCACGCGCTCGGCCAGCGCCGGCACGTAGCGGCAGAACTGCAGCAGATCGCCCATCCCCTGCTCGCCCCACAGCAGCAGCGTCTTGCCCGCCAGCGGCTCGCCGCGCCAGCGCGGCATGGGCAGCGCGGGCAGCTTGCCGCGCAGCTCGCCCGAGCCCGCCCAGCGGGCCTCGTGCTCCACCCAGCCCTGCGCGTAGTCGCCGCGCACCAGATGCAGGATCGCCAGGTTGAAACGATAGGTCGGATCGTCGGGTGCGCGCTCGCACGCGAGGCGCGTGTAGCGCTCGGCGTCGTCCCAGCGCTGCGCCTCCTTGCAGGCAGTCGCCGCGTTGTTCAGCGCGAGCGGATTGTTCGGCGCGAGCGCGAGCGCGGTATCGGCCGCGCGCAACGCGCCGTCGAGGTCGAGACGGATGAGCCGCACGGTGACCAGATTGATCCACGCGTCGACGTCGCGCGGCTCGACCCGCACCGCCTCTTCCAGCAGCACGTTCTCGTCGGCCGGGTCGCCGCCCGACAGGCGGATCGCGACCGCCAGGTTGTTGCGCAGCGACGGCCAGTCGGGCGTGTGCGCGAGTACCGCCCGGTAGGGCGTGACCGCATCGGCGTGGCGCCCGGCGAGCTGCAGCGTGTAGCCGTAGTTGAAGCCGGCATCCGCCGAATCCGGATGCAGCCGCCAGTGCAGCTCGGCGAGCGCGAGCGCATCGGGGCCATGACCGGCGTGCAGCAGCGCGCCGGTCAGTTGGCGGATCGCGCCGTCGTCGAGGCTGTGCAGGTGCGCGGCGGCATCGAGCCACAATGCGCGCGCACTGGCCCGGCCGGCTTGGTCCGCCTCGAGCGCGCGGCGCAGGAAAGCGAGGAGGGGCGGCAGGAGCGGCAACTGCGGAACGGTGGAGGTCATGGGATCGGGCGCGCCGAACGCGCGAATTTCGATCTGCACATCTTACCGGCTCCGTCGCGCGCGCAAGCGATTCGCGCGCTCACGCCGCGTGCGCGAGCGCCCTGACGCACCGTTCCGCACCCGCCTCGCGAGGCGCCCCGGACGGGCCTGCGGGCCGGCGCCGCGCGCCTGCGGCCGCAGCGGCGCGCCGATCCGGTAAAATTACGCGTTTCAGCACACCCAAGCCGCGCGCCGCGCGCGGCCGCGCGGGCCTCGCCCCGTCCGGCCGCACCGGAGCCCAGCGCCACGAAGGCCACTCATGCTTACGTTTCAGCAAATCATCCTGACGCTCCAGTCCTACTGGGACAAGCAGGGTTGCGCCCTGCTCCAGCCGATCGACATGGAAGTCGGCGCGGGCACGTCGCACGTGCACACGTTCCTGCGCGCGATCGGCCCCGAGCCGTGGCGCGCCGCGTACGTCCAGCCCTCGCGCCGCCCGAAGGACGGCCGCTACGGCGAGAACCCGAACCGCCTGCAGCACTACTACCAGTACCAGGTGGTGCTCAAGCCGGCCCCGGAAAACATCCTCGACCTGTACCTCGGCTCGCTCGAGGCGCTCGGCTTCGACCTGAAGCAGAACGACGTGCGCTTCGTCGAGGACGACTGGGAGAACCCGACCCTCGGCGCCTGGGGCCTCGGCTGGGAAGTCTGGCTGAACGGCATGGAAGTCACGCAGTTCACCTACTTCCAGCAGGTCGGCGGCCTCGACTGCAAGCCCGTGCTCGGCGAGATCACCTACGGGCTCGAACGCCTCGCGATGTACCTGCAGAAGGTCGAGAACGTCTACGACCTGATCTGGACGGAATGGACGGAGCAAGGCCCGAACGGCCCCGAGCTGCGCCGCCTGACCTATGGCGACGTCTATCACCAGAACGAGGTCGAGCAGTCGACCTACAACTTCGAGCACGCGAACGTCGACCTGCTGTTCACGTTCTTCAACAGCTACGAGGCCGAGGCGAAGCGCATGATCGACGCGCAGCTCGCGCTGCCCGCGTACGAGCTGGTGCTGAAGGCCGGCCACACGTTCAACCTGCTCGACGCACGCGGCGCGATCTCGGTGACGGAGCGCGCTGCCTACATCGGCCGGATCCGCGCGCTGTCGCGCCTCGTCGCGCAGGCGTACTACGCCTCGCGCGAGAAGCTGGGCTTCCCGATGGTCGGCAATCCGGTGCCGGGCGTGCCGGGCCTCACCACCGATGCGCAGGACGCCGCGCAACCCGCATGGGCGCCGCCCCTCAAGGCCGAACGCAAGATCGATCAGGACTGACGAGATTTCCTCCACCATGACGCAAAACCATCCCGCTCCGCTGCTCGTCGAGCTGCTGACTGAAGAACTGCCGCCGAAGGCGCTCGCCCGGCTCGGCGACGCATTCGCCGAGCGCCTCGCGCAACGCCTCGCCGCGCGCGACCTGATCGACGGCGAACTCGCGTTCGAACGCTACGCGACGCCGCGCCGCCTCGCCGTGGTCGTGCGCAACGTGCGCGCCGTCGCGCCCGAAAAGCAGGTGCGCGAAAAAGTGCTGCCGGTGTCGGTCGCGCTCGACGCCGCCGGCAACCCCACCGCGCCGCTCGCCAAGAAGCTCGCGGCGCTCGGCTTCCCGAACCTGTCGATCGCCGATCTCGAGCGCGCGCAGGACGGCAAGGCCGAGGCCTTCTTCGTCAACTACGCGGCGCCCGGCGCGACGCTCGCCGACGGCCTGCAGGCCGCGCTCGACGAGACGCTCGCCAAGCTGCCGATCCCGAAGGTCATGACCTACCAGCGCCCGGACGGCACCGACGTGCAGTTCGTGCGCCCGGTGCATCGCCTGACCGTGCTGCACGACGCCCGCATCGTGCCCGTCAGCGCGTTCGGGATCGACGCCGGCGACACCACGCTCGGCCACCGCTTCCTGTCGGACGGCCTCGTCGCGATCCCGCACGCGGGCCAGTACGCGGACGTGCTGCGCGACAAGGGCCGCGTGATCGCGCACTTCGCCGACCGCAAGGAGACGATCCGCACCCACCTGCACGCGCAGGCCGACGGCGACGACGTGGTGATGCCCGATGCGCTGCTCGACGAGGTCACCGCGCTCGTCGAATGGCCCGTCGTCTACCCGTGCCGCTTCGAGGACGAATTCCTGCAGGTGCCGCAGGAATGCCTGATCCTCACCATGCAGACCAACCAGAAGTATTTCGCGCTCACCGATGCGGCGGGCAAGCTGCGCTCGCGCTTCCTGATCGTGTCGAACAGCGACACGAAGACGCCGGACGAGATCGTCGAAGGCAACGAGCGCGTCGTGCGCCCGCGCCTCGCCGACGCAAAGTTCTTCTTCGAGCAGGACAAGAAGAAGCCGCTCGCGGCGCGCGTGCCGCTGCTCGCGAACGTCGTCTATCACAACAAGCTCGGCTCGGCGCTCGCGCGCGTCGAGCGCCTCGAGGCGCTGGCGGGCGAGATCGCGCCCGCGATCGGCGCCGACGTCGCGCAGGCGCAGCGCGCCGCGCACCTCGCGAAGGCCGACCTGCTGACCGACATGGTCGGCGAGTTCCCCGAGCTGCAAGGCACGATGGGCACCTACTACGCGCGCCACGACGGCGAAGCGGACGACGTGGCGCTCGCGTGCACCGAGCACTACCAGCCGCGCTTCTCCGGCGATGCGCTGCCGACCACGCCGGTGTCGACCGCCGTCGCGCTCGCCGACAAGCTCGAAACGATCGTCGGCATCTGGGGCATCGGCCTCGCGCCGACGGGCGAGAAGGATCCGTTCGCGCTGCGCCGTCATGCGCTCGGCGTGCTGCGCCTGCTGGTCGAGAAGCAGCTGCCGCTCGACCTGAAGAAGCTGCTTCGCGCAGCCCACGCGCGCTTCGCGGGCGTGGCCGGCGTCGCCGAATCGACCGAGGCGATCTACGCGTTCTTCAGCGACCGCCTGCGCGGGCTGCTGCGCGAGCGCGGCTACACGACGGCCGAGATCGACGCGGTGCTGAGCCTCGAACCGAACCGCGTCGACGACCTCGTCGCGCGTCTCGACGCGGTGCGCGCGTTCGCGGGCCTCGCGGAAGCGGAAGCGCTCGCGGCCGCGAACAAGCGGATCTCGAACATCCTGAAGAAGTCGAAGAGCGACGACGCGCCGGCCGCCGGCGCACCGGCCGCGGTGCGCGCCGAGCTGCTCGTCGAGGACGCCGAGAAGGAACTGAACCGCCAGCTCGACCAGGTCGCGCCGCGCGTGCAGGAACAGCTGGCCCGCGGCGAGTTCGCGGGCGCGCTGTCGGCGCTCGCGCAATTGCGCGATGCGGTCGACACGTTCTTCAAGGACGTGATGGTGAACGTCGACGACCCCGCCGTGCGCGACAACCGCCTCGCCCTGCTCGGCGCGCTGCACGTGCAGATGAACAGCGTCGCCGACATTTCGAAGCTGGCTGCCTGAGGAGCCGACGATGCCGACCAGCGCCACCAAGAAGCTCGTGGTTCTCGACCGGGACGGCGTGATCAACGTCGATTCGGATGCGTTCATCAAGACGCCCGACGAATGGATCGCGCTGCCGGGCGCCCTCGAAGCGATCGCGCGGCTCAACCATGCGGGCTACCGCGTCGTCGTCGCGACCAACCAGTCCGGCATCGGGCGCGGCCTGTTCGACATGGCGGCCCTCAACGCGATGCATCTGAAGATGCATCGCGCGGCGGCGGCGGTCGGCGCGCGCATCGACGCGGTGTTCTTCTGTCCGCACACGGCCGACGATCACTGCGACTGCCGCAAGCCGAAGCCCGGCATGATGCAGATGATCGCCGAACGTTTCGAGGTCGAACCCGCCGACACGCCGATGGTCGGCGATTCGCTGCGCGACCTGCAGGCGGGCGCCGCGCTCGGTTTCCAGCCGCACCTGGTGCTGACCGGCAAGGGGCGCAAGACGCTCGCGGCCGGCGGCCTGCCCGACGGCACGCGGGTCCACGACGACCTGCGCGCGTTCGCGCTGGACTTCCTCTCCCAAGAACAGGAGTGACGCGCCAAGCCGCGCGCTCCACACGATCCAGGCCACGCCGATGCGTCTAGTCCGTTCCCTGCTGCTGTTGGTTTATTTCGTTCTGTACACGGTCCCGTATGCGACCGCGTGCTTCATCGCGTTCCCGTTCATGCGCTCCGACGCGCGCTACTGGATGGCGGCCGGCTGGTGCAAGTCGACGCTGTTCGTGGCGCGCTGGCTGAACGGCATCCGCTACCGGATCGAGGGCTACGAGAACCTCCCGGACGGCCCTGCCGTGCTGCTGTCGAAGCATCAGTCGGCCTGGGAGACGTTCGCGTTCCCGGCGCTGATGCCGCGCCCGATGTGCTACGTGTTCAAGCGCGAGCTGCTGTACGTGCCGTTCTTCGGCTGGGCGCTCGGCCTGCTGCACATGGTCAACATCAACCGCCGCGAAGGCAAGAACGCGTTCGACTCGGTGATCCGCCAGGGCCGCAAGCGGCTCGACGAAGGCGCATGGATGATCATGTTCCCGGAAGGCACGCGCACCCCGACCGGCCGCCAGGGCAAGTACAAGACCGGCGGCGCGCGTTTCGCGATCGCCGCCGGCGCGCCCGTCGTGCCGATCGCGCACAACGCCGGGCGCGTCTGGCCGCGCAATTCGTTCGTGAAGTATCCGGGTATAGTCACGGTATCGATCGGCAAGCCGATCGAGTCGCAAGGCCTGACGCCTGACGAGTTGAACAACCGCGTCGAATCCTGGATCGAAGCGGAAATGCGCCGCATCGATCCGACCGCCTACCCGCATGAAGGCGGCAGCGCCGCCCCGTCGGCCGACGCCGTGCGTATCTGAGTCAAGCGAGTTTCACCCATTGCGCAACGCCAAACGAAGCGAACTGATGTCCAAGCGTTCCAGGCCACGGCCTGCCGTCGTGGCTCTCGATCACCAACAGCTGGACCTGCCGCTCTTCGACGGGCCGGCGGCGGCGCCGTCGCCCGCCGCCGCGCCGAGCGCGCCGTCGCCCCCCGCCCACGACCGTTCGCGCCGCACGCTGCCGCTCGACGGGCGCGTGCTCGAGTACCGGCTGAAGCGCTCCGCGCGCCGCACGATCGGCTTCGTGATCGACGGCACCGGCCTCACCATCACCGCGCCGCGCTGGGTCACGCTCGCCGACATCGAGGCCTCGATCACCGAAAAGCGCCGCTGGATCTTCGCGAAGCTCGCCGAATGGAAGACCCGTGTCGAACAGCGCGCGCTGCCGCAGATCGACTGGCGCGACGGCGCGCAGATCCCCTATCTCGGCAAGCCGGTCGACATCGCGCTCGCCTCGCCCGACGGCACGCTCGCGTTCGACGCCGAGCGCGCGACGCTCGCGCTCGGCCTGCCCGCGCATGCGGACGACCAGCAGATCAAGGATCGGGTGCAGGGCTGGCTGCAGGGCGAGGCGAAGCGCATCTTCGGCGAGCGCCTCGCGGTGTACGCCGAGAAGCTCGACGTGACCTACGCCACCTATGCGCTGTCGTCGGCCGCCACCCGCTGGGGCAGCTGCTCGAGCGACGGCAAGATCCGCCTGAACTGGCGGCTGATCCACTTTCCGATGTCGATCATCGACTACGTGGTCGCCCACGAGCTGTCGCACCTGCGCGAGATGAACCACAGCCCCGCGTTCTGGCAGACGGTCGAATCGATCTTTCCGGAATTCCGCGAAGCGCGGCACACGCTCAAGCATCACCCGCCCGAGCTGCTGCCGACGCTGTGACGCCGGCGTTCGCCGGGCCGGATCCGAACGGATCGCCCGGCGCGCGAGCGCGCGGCCCGGCTGCGTTGCACAGCCCGCCGCGCGTCGCGCTCGGCGCATTCAGTTTCAGTGCGACTTGCGCTGGATGAATTCGATCTTGTAGCCGTCCGGATCCTCGACGAACGCGATCACCGTGGTGCCGTGCTTCATCGGGCCCGCCTCGCGGGTCACCTTGCCGCCCTGCGCCTTGATCCGGTCGCAGGCCTGGTAGGCATCGTCGACCTCGACGGCGAGGTGGCCGAAGCCGCCGCCCAGCTCGTACGAGGGCGTGTCCCAGTTGTGCGTGAGTTCCAGCACGGTGCCGTCGCGCTCGTCGTCGTAGCCGACGAACGCGAGCGTGAACCGGCCTTCCGGATAGTCGTCGCGGCGCAGCAGCCGCATGCCGAGCAGCTCGGTGTAAAACTTGATCGAGCGGTCGAGGTCGCCGACGCGCAGCATCGTGTGTAGCAATCGCATTCTGTGTACTCCGTGGGGACTTGCTTGAAGCTGCGAATGTACCAGAGCCGCGCGAATCCCGCCGGGCCCGGCCGCGCCGCGCGCCGAGCGCCGCGCCGGCCGATCGGTTAACATCGCCCGACACCCGCCCGCCCCCCTACGCCGCGTCCCCGGATACCGTGATGAGCAGCAGCCTCGCCTTTGCCATGCCCCGCCGCACCCTCGATACCCGCGCGATCGGCGTGATGGTCCTGCTGTGCGCGATCTGGGGATTCCAGCAGGTCGCGATCAAGAGCGCCAATGCGGCGGTGCCGCCGCTGCTCCAGGCCGGCCTGCGCTCCGCCGTGGCGGCGCTCCTCGTCTGGGCCTGGGCGCGCTCGCGCGGCACGCCGCTGTTCGCGGCCGACGGCACGCTCGGCCCCGCGATCGCCGCGGGCACCCTGTTCGCCGGCGAATTCCTGTGCGTGTTCATCGGCCTGACGCTGACGAGCGCATCGCGCATGGC
>NZ_JAAGNW010000007.1:33629-44286 GCF_010645215.1 Burkholderia multivorans
CGCGGTCGCTTTCGCGGATGGTTTCGCGCGCCCCGCGGCGGGTGCGCATGGGCTGGCCGGCCTGATCGGCGACGCGCTCGGCGTGCTCGGCGGCGTGATGTGGGCCGGCACCACGCTGGTCGTGCGCGCGACCTCGCTGGCGCGCGGCAGCGCGAGCAAGGCGCTGTTCTACCAGCTCACGGTATCGGCCGTGCTGCTGCTCGCGCTCGCCGCGCTGCTCGGCCAGACCACCCTCGCGCACGTGACGCCGCGCGTGGCCGCGAGCCTCGCCTACCAGGCGGTGATCGTCGCGTTCTTCAGCTATCTCGCGTGGTTCTGGCTGCTGACGCGCTACATGGCGTCGCGGCTGTCGGTGTTCACCTTCCTGTCGCCGCTGTTCGGCGTGAGCTTCGGCGTGCTGCTCCTCGGCGAATCGGTCGGCGTGCGCTTCCTGTCGGCGGCCGTGCTCGTGCTGGCGGGCATCGCGCTCGTCGCCGCGCCGCCGCGCGCCGCACGCTGACGGCGCGGGCCGCCGCGGCAAGACCCGGCGCGACGCTCAGCCGGCCGCGCGGGCCGCCTGCACGGCCTGGGCGACGCGCACGTACTCGGCCACCTCGACATCCTCCGCGCGGCGCGCGAGATCGAAGCCGAGCGCCTCGAAATCGATCGTGTCGCGATAGGCGCCGAGCGTGTTGCGCAGCATCTTGCGACGCTGCGAGAACGCAGCCGTCACCAGCTCGCCGAGCACGCCCTGATCGACCGCGGACAACTCGTGCGGCGCGTACGGAATCATCCGCACGATCGCGGAATCGACCTTCGGCGGCGGCTGGAACGACTCCGGCGGCACGTCGATCAGCTTGTCCATCACGTAGCGGTACTGGAGCATCACCGACAGGCGGCTGAACGCCTTGGTGCCCGGCTCGGCGACCATCCGTTCCACCACCTCGTTCTGCAGCATGAAATGCTGGTCGACGACGCGCGGCGCGAACGTCATCAGGTGGAACAGCAGCGGGCTCGAAATGTTGTACGGCAGGTTGCCGATGATGCGCAGCGACGGCGCATCGCCGGGGCGCGCGAGCGCGCCGAAATCGAACGCGAGCGCATCGCCCGCATGCAGTTCGAGCAGCGCGCCGAAGCGCTTCTGCAGGCGACCGATCAGGTCGCGGTCGAGTTCCACCGCATGCAGCGGCGACTCGGGCGTCGCCAGCCGCTCGATCACGGGCCCGGTCAGCGCGCCGAGCCCCGGCCCGATCTCGACCATGCGTTCGCCGCGCTCGGGACGAATGGCGGACACGATCGAGTCGATCACGCCGTGGTCGACCAGAAAGTTCTGTCCGAAGCGCTTGCGCGCCATGTGCCCCTGATGCTGTCTGCTGTTCGACCTCGAAAATAAGAAAACGGATGAAGCGGAAAAAAGCGGAAAAATTCAGCCGGCGCGCCGATGGCGCGCCATCGTGACTGCCGTGTCGAGCGCGGCGATCAGGCTGCCGGGATCGGCGCGGCCCGTGCCCGCGAGATCGAGCGCGGTGCCGTGATCGACCGAGGTGCGGATGATCGGCAGGCCGAGCGTGATGTTGATGCCTTCGCCGAAGGTTGCGTACTTGAGGACCGGCAGGCCCTGGTCATGGAACATCGCGAGCACGCAGTCGGCGTCGCGCAGATAGCGCGGCTGGAACAGCGTGTCGGCCGGATACGGGCCGCGCGCGTCGATGCCGCGGGCGCGCGCCGCGTCGAGCGCCGGCCCGATCACGTCGATCTCCTCGCGGCCCAGATAACCGTTCTCGCCCGCGTGCGGGTTGAGCCCCGTCACCAGGATCCGCGGCGCGGCCAGCCCGAAACCCGTGCGCAGGTCGCGGTCGACGATGGCCAGGGTCTCGACCAGGCCGTCGACGCTGAGCGCGGCCGACACGTCCTTGAGCGGCAGGTGCGTGGTGGCGAGCGCGACGCGCAGCGGCGTGTCGCCCGTGCCCGCCAGCATCATCACGACGCGCGGCGTATGCGTGCGTTCGGCCAGGTATTCGGTATGCCCGGTGAACGGCACGCCGGCATCGTTGATCGTGCTTTTCTGCAGCGGCGCCGTGACGATCGCGTCGTGGCGGCCGGCCAGCGCGCCGTCGATCGCCGCGTCGAGCAGGTCGAGCACGTAGCGGCCGTTCGCCGCGTCGAGCCGGCCGGCCACGGCCGGAACGGCCAGCGCGTGATGCGCGAGCGTCACCGCGCCGCCCGCCGCGAGCGCCGCCCAGTCGACCCCGACCGCCGCCGCGCGCGCGGCGAGCAGTCCGGCGTCGCCGAGCACCGTGAAGCGTACGCCGGGCCAGCGCGAGCCGGCCTCGGCGAGCGCGCGCGCCGTCAGCTCGGGGCCTACGCCGGCGGGTTCGCCGGTCGTGATCGCGATCTGCAACGGGGCGCTCATGATCAAAGCGTCACTGCGGCGGCAGCACGGGCAGCTTGAACTGCACGTACGACGAATCGCGCAGCTCGCGCAGCCAGTCGGCGTACGCCTGCTCGGCCTTGCGCTGGCCGATCGCCTGACGCGCGATATCCATCTGCTGCTGGACCGAGCCTTCCGCGTCGCGGCGGCCGAGCACCTGGATCAGGTGGTAGCCGTATTCGGAGCGCACCGGCGTGCTGACCTGGCCGTCCTGCAGGTTGTTCATCGCGCGCTCGAACTCGGGCACGGTCTCGCCCGGGCTGATCCAGCCCAGGTCGCCGCCCTGCGACGCGGAACCGTCCTGCGAATAGGTGCTCGCGAATTTCGCGAAATCGCCGCCGGCTTCGATCTGCTTGCGGATGTCGAGCAGCTGCTCGCGCGCCTGCGACTCCGACTTGCCTTCGCCGACGCGCAGCAGGATGTGGCGCACGTGCGTCTGCACGATCTTCGGCGAGGCCGCCGATGCGCTCTGGCTCTGGCGGCGGTCAACGAGACGCACGATCTCGAAGCCGTCCGGCACGCGGATCAGGGTCGGGTTGACCTGACCGGGACGCAGCTGCGACGCGGCCTGCACGACGTCGGGCGGCAGCGTCGACGGCGCCTTGAAGCCGAGGTCGCCGCCCTTCTTCGCGTCGTCCGCCTGCGACTCGCTCTTCGCGAGCTTGCCGAAATTGGCGCCCGGCGCCTGCGCCTGTTGCAGCAGCGCCTCCGCCTTCTTCTGCGCGGCATCGATCTCGGCCTGCGGCGCGTTGGCCGGCGCCTTCACGAAGATGTGCTCGAGCCGCAGATCCTGCTGCGTGCCGGCCGTCGGGCCGCGCTGGCTCGCGATGTAGTTCGCGACTTCCGCGTCGGACACGGTGATCCGGCTGTCGACTTCCTTCTCGCGCAGCTTCGACAGCATCAATTCGGTGCGTGCGTCGCGCACGAACACGTCCCAGGGCACACCCTGCGCCTCGAGCCGCGACTTGTACTGGTCGATCGTCATGCCGTTCGCCTGCGCGAGGCGCTGCAGCGTGACCTGCACGGTCGCGTTGTCGATCGAGATGCCGTCGTCCTTCGCCTTCTGCACCTGGATGCGCTCGAGCACCATCTGGTTCAGCACCTGGGCGCGCAGCTGGTCGAGCGCCGGAACCGGCGCGTTCTGCTGCTGCAGCCGGCGCGAGATCAGGCCGACGCGCTGGTCCAGCTCGCGGCCGGTGATGACGTCGTTGTTGACCACGGCGACCACTTCATCGGCGAGCGTCGCACCCGACGAACTCAGCGCCTGCGCCGCAGCGGGCGGAACGGTGACGAACGACGCGAGCGCGGCCATGCAGGACACGATTGCCGCGAAGCGAAGGGTTTTCTTCATTGCCACAGGTACTCCATTGAAATCGGGCTGATCCGGTGCCGGACCCGCTTGCGGCGGGCGTCTCCCTGGCGGTGGTTATTCGTAATTGCTGAAACGCGACAACGGCGGCGGCGCGGGCGGCAGCGGGGTGTAGCCCGGCACGCCGGCCTTGAACGACGACACCAGCCCGTTGTCGACACTCGCCAGCCCCTTCAGCGTCAGCTGCGCCATCATACGGCTCGACGAAGCCTGCTGGCCCGACGAATTCACGCCGTTCGCGAAGCGCTGCATACCGACGCCGAGCGCCCAGCAATCGGCATCGTATTGTAAGCCGACGAGGCCGTCGACCACGCGGTGGCTGGCGAGGTCGTAGTTGAAGCGGCCGATCGCGTAGAGCCGGCGCGTCAGCGGCCACTGGCCCGACACGAGGATCTGGTTGATCGGCTGGTTGTCGAGCGTCGTGTTCGAGCGCGTATAGCGATACGCGACGTTGATCACGCGGCGCTCGCCCGGACTGAAGCCGAAGCCGATGCTCGATTTCGTCAGCTGGTTGTTGTCGGTGTTGTACTGGAACGCGGTTTCCGACGCGAACCCCGCGCCGAGCTTGATCGACGCGCCGACGATCAGGTCCGAGTGCTGCGCCTGCGACTTCGTCTGGGTCGGATTCAGCGTCACGCGCTGGTCGCTGAAGTAATACTGCTGCGCGATCACGAAGCGCGCGCGCTCGTCGCCCGTCGCCGGGTTGATGAAGCGGCTCGTCACGGCGGCGGTCAGCCGGTTCGCATCGGCGATCCGGTCGTTGCCGACGAAGGTGTTCGGCGTGAAGATCTCCGCGAGGCCGAAGTCGGAATCGGCCGTGTCGAACAACGGCGCGAACGACTGGTCGCGGTACGGCGTGTACACGTAGTAAAGGCGCGGCTCCAGCGTCTGGATGAAGTCCTGGCCGAACAGCCGCACCGAGCGGTCGAAGATCAGCCCGGTGTCGAAGCTGAAGGTCGGGATCGAGCTGGTGAAACGTTTCGGCTGGCCCGGCACCCCGCCCGACGTGGTCGTCAGATCGTACGACGCCATGTGCATCTGCACTTTCGGCACGACGAAGTAGCCCGGCCCGTAGACGCCGTACGAGATGTACGGATTGAACATCACGCGGTCGCCTTCCGGCTGGTCCGCGGTGGTGATCCGGAAGCGCGTGTAGTCGGCTTCCGCGCCGAAGTCGAAGCCGCCGACGTTGTACTTCGTGTACTTGACGTTGAGTTCCGGCTCGCGGCTGTACGGCGCGACCGACGGCGTCAGCGTCTGCCAGTGCTGGACCCGCGTGAGCACCGACCACGGGCCGTTGTTGTAGGTCAGCCCGGCTTCCTGCTGGTACAGCGTCTGCGTGCCGTTGACGAACTGGTTGGTCGCGCCGAGCTGTTCCGGATAAAGCGAATCCGAAACCCTGTTGTAATAAACATAGCCGCCGAAGCCGTTGCCGAAGTTCTGCTGGTGCTGCCAGTAGATCGCGTAGCGATTGCGGTGCGCGAGCCGGTCGTCAGGCAGGAATTCGCCCGTCAGCGTGCCGGAATAGGTGGGCGACAGGTAGCGGAACGTCGCATGCGTGAACACCCCGCGCTTCGAGAGCAGCTCGGGCGTGATCGTCAGGTCGCGGTTCGGCGCGATGTTGAAGTAGTACGGCAGCGCCAGCGAGAAGCCGTTGTCCGAATTCAGCGAGAAGGTCGGCGGCAGGAGGCCGCTGCGCCGTTCGCCGCTCAGCGGGAAGGTCATCCACGGGCTGGCGAAGATCGGCATGCCCTGGAAGAACAGCACGCCGTTGCGCGCCGTGCCCTCGTCCGCGCCGGTATCGAAGTCGAACTCGCTGCCCTTGATGTACCACGCGGGGTTGGTCGCGCACTGGCACGCCGTATAGGTGCCGTTGGTGAACACCGAGCGCTCGCTGTCGAGCATCTGCACGTGTTCCGCGCTGCCCGAGCCGCCCGTCGTCGAGAAATGGTACTTCGGCGTGGTCATGAAGCCCTGGTTCGCCTCGACCTTCAGGTGCGCCTCGGGGCCCGTGAAGAGGGTCCCGCCGTTCGCGACCCGCACCTGCCCGTAGGCGTCGGCCAGATCGGTGTCCTCGTCGTAATGGAGCGCGTCAGCCTTGACCACCGCGTTGCCGCGCCGGAGCTCGGCCGAACCCTTGGCGGCGAGATCCTGATCGGTCGTACCGCTCGTGTGATCGGCGATCACGAAGGTCGCGGGCTTGCCGGACCCGGCGGACGGATGCTCGGTCAGCTGGGGCGCGAGCCGCAGATCCCACGGCGAGCCGATCGGCTGGGGCTCGGCGGCCGCCCCCGACAACTGGGCCTGCGACACCGCCGGCACGAGGCCCGGCACCGCGAGAAGCGCGGCCGCGAGCCGCCGTCTGCGCGGCGCGGCATCGCGAGAGGAGACAATCGGGTAGAACGGTTTGGGCGGCATCTATCGTTGGGCGAATCGGCCCTGTCAAGCCAGGCACTGCGCACCGCCACCCGCGCAATCGAACCGTGACTGCGACATGCGCACACGAGGGGAAACGATCGGGCGGGCGGCGAGGCGGGCTGCAAAACCTGCGCCGGCGAGGATTGACACGGGACGCGTCAAAAAAGTCGTGGGGTATTATATGGCAAGACGTTACTCCCTCCCCCGAGTTTCAATGACACCCCCTTCCGCCGACTCCCGCCTCGCCCTGCTGTCCGCCTGGCTGGCGCCGTTCGCCGCGCGCTACGCGCTCGACCCCGCCACGCTCGAACCCGCCTCCACCGACGCGAGCTTCCGCCGTTATTTCCGCATCGCGAGCGGCGCCGAGCCGCAGGGCTCGCTGATCGCGGTCGACGCACCACCGCCCGAGAAGTGCCGCGAGTTCGCCGAGATCGCACAACTGCTGGCCGACGCGGGCGTGCACGTGCCGCGGGTGCTCGAGCACGATTTCGAGGCCGGCTTCATGCTCGTCAGCGATCTCGGCCGCACCTCGTACATCTCGGTGCTCGACCCGGCCGACCCGCAAGCGGCCCGCCCGCTGCTGCGCGCGGCGCTCGACGCGCTGATCCGCTGGCAGGGCGCGAGCCGCGAAGGTGTGCTGCCGCCGTTCGACGAGGCCTTCCTGCACCGCGAGATGGCGCTGATGCCCGAGTGGTACGTCGGCCGCCACCTCGGCCGCACGCTGTCGGACCAGGCGCTCGGCGTGCTCGAGCGCACCTTCGCGCTGCTGGTCGCGAGCGCGCGCGCCCAGCCGCAGGGCTACATGCTGCGCGACTTCATGCCCCGCAACCTGATGGTGGCGCCGCCGAACCCCGGCGTGCTCGACTTCCAGGACGCGGTGTACGGCCCGCTCACCTACGACGTCGTCTCGCTGCTGCGCGACGCCTTCATCAGCTGGGACGAGGAGTTCGAGCTGGACTGCTTCGCCTATTACTGGGAGCAGGCGAAGAAGGCCGGGCTGCCGGTCGACCCGGACTTCGGCGAGTTCTACCGCCAGCTCGAATGGATGGGCCTGCAGCGCCACATCAAGGTGCTGGGGCTGTTCGCGCGGATCAACTACCGCGACCACAAGCCGGTCTATCTCGGCGACCTGCCGCGCTTCGTCGGCTACGCGCGCAAGGTCGCGCTGCGCTACCGGCCGCTCGTGCCGTTCGCGCGGCTGCTCGACGAACTCGAAGACAAATCGGCCGACGTCGGCTACACGTTCTGATTCCATGACGGCACTTCTCGACACGGCGATGATCTTCGCCGCCGGGCGCGGCGAACGGATGCGCCCGCTCACCGACCGGCATCCGAAGCCGCTCCTCGAAGCGGGCGGCAAGCCGCTGATCGTCTGGCAGATCGAACGGCTCGCGGCGGCCGGCTTCACGACCATCGTGATCAACCATGCGTGGCTCGGCGCACAGCTCGAGGCCGCGCTCGGCGACGGCGCGCGCTGGGGCGTGCGGCTGCGCTACTCGCCCGAAGCCGAGGCGCTCGAAACGGCGGGCGGGATCGCGCAGGCGCGGCCGCTGATCGAGACCGCGAGCGCCTCGCCGGTGTTCGCGGCGGTGAGCGGCGACGTGTACTGCGACTTCGATTACACGACGCTGCGCGCGCGGGCCGCGGCGATGGCCGCGGAATCCGAGCCGGCGATGCATCTCGTGATGGTGCCGAATCCGCCGTTCCATCCGGACGGCGATTTCGCACTGCCCGCCGACGGCGTGCTCGCGCTCGACGGCGCGCCGCGCCGCACGTTCGGCAACATCGGCCTGTACGACCTGCGGATGTTCGACGACCTCGCGCCCGGCACGCAGCGCGCGCTGACGCCTTACTACCGGGCGGCGATCGCCGCGCGCCGGGCGACGGGCGAGCTGTACGCCGGCATCTGGGAAAACATCGGCACGCCCGCGCAACTGGGCATGCTCGACGCGCGGCTCAGGGCCGCCGGCTGACCCGGCGCGCGGGCGCCCGTTCTGCGCCCGCCCATCACCGCGCGCAAGCGCACCCGGCCGCACCCTGCGCGCCCTCGCCGGCCGCCGCGGCCGCCTCCTCGCACACGCCCGCTCGGATACTTGCCAATGGCAATCCGGGTTCGACCACGCTATGCTGGGCCGCTCCGCCCCATCGGTCACGCCGTTATTTCGGAATGCGAGGAAACATGTCGAAGCAGACAAGGGCACCGATGCTGCTGGCAGGCAGCATCGGCGCGCTGGGCGTGGTGTTCGGCGATATCGGCACGAGCCCGCTCTACACGTTCAAGACCGTCCTCGACCTGACGGGCGGCAGCCGTCCTGAAACCATCCTCGGCATCGTCTCGCTGCTGGTCTGGACCCTGATCGTCGTCACGACGGTGAAATACGCGGGTTTCGCGATGCGCATCGACAACGACGGCGAAGGCGGCATCCTCGCGCTGATGGCGCTGCTCGGCGTCAAGCGTCACACCCGCCCGCTGATCGTCGCGGCCGGCTTGTTCGGCGCCGCGCTGATCTACGGCGACGGCGCGATCACCCCGGCGATCTCGGTGCTCTCCGCGCTCGAAGGGCTGACGCTCGTCGAGCCGACGCTCGAACCGTACGTCCTGCCGCTGACCGTCGCGATCCTGCTGGCGCTGTTCGCGCTGCAGCCGCTCGGCACGGCGCGGATCGGCCGCGCGTTCGGCCCGGTCATGGCCGTGTGGTTCGTCACGATGGCGCTGCTGGGCGTGTGGGGCATCGCGCGTCATCCGGCGATCCTGTGGGCGCTCAACCCGGTGCACGGCGTGCGCTATCTGTTCAACAGCGGCGGCGCCGGCTTCCTCGTGCTCGGCGGCGTGTTCCTGTGCGTCACGGGCGCCGAGGCGCTGTATGCCGACATGGGTCATTTCGGCGCGAAGCCGATCAAGCTCGCCTGGGCGGCGCTGGTCTTTCCGAGCCTCGTGCTCAATTACGCCGGGCAAGGCGCGCTCGTGCTCGCGGGCGCGCCCACGAGCGGCAATATCTTCTATCGCCTGTGCCCCGAGGCGCTGACCTTGCCGCTCGTGATCCTGTCGACCGTCGCGACCGTCATCGCGAGCCAGTCGATCATCACCGGCGCCTTCTCGATGACGCGTCAGGCCATCCAGCTCGAATGGATGCCGCGCCTGAAGATCGAGCAGACCTCCGAGGCGGGATACGGGCAGATCTACATCGGCGCGGTCAACTGGACCCTGATGCTGGTCACGATCGGCCTCGTGCTCGCGTTCAGGAAATCGGACAACCTGGCAGGCGCCTACGGTATCGCCGTCTCGGCCACGATGCTGATGACCACGATGCTGCTGTTCATCTCGATGCGCGAAATCTGGGGCTGGAGCCTCGTCGCGAGCGGCGCCGTCGCGGCCGTGTTCTTCGTGTTCGACACGGCGTTCTTCGCCTCGAACCTCATGAAGCTGTTCGATGGCGGCTATGTGCCGTTGCTGCTGGCCCTGCTGGTCTACGCGGTGATGTTCGTCTGGCACAAGGGCGTCACGGCGGTCGCCGACCGGCTCGGCGAAAGCCCGGTTTCCATCGACGCCTTCAAGGCGACGCTCGAGCGCGGCGTGGCGCGCGTGCCCGGCACCGCGGTGTTCCTCACGCGCACGCGCAATGCCGTGCCGCCCGTGCTGCTCTGGTACGTGAAGCACGGCCAGTCGCTGCACGAGCACGTGTTCGCCGTGACGCTGGAAACCGCCTCGACGCCCTGGGTGGACGCCGGCGAGCGGGTCACGCTGGCGGAAACGCTGCCCGGCTTCTGGTCCGTGACCGCGCGCTACGGCTTCATGGAACACGCGGACCTGCCCGCGCTGATGAGCGAGCTGGCCACCCGCCATGGGTGCCCGGTCGATCCGGCCGCGCTCACCTACTTCATCGGCATGGAGCGCATCGTGCCGCGCGACGACGGCCGGGGGCTGCCCCGCTGGATCGAGGCGCCGTTCGCGATGATGCTGCGCAACTGCGCGCGCGTGACCGACTACACGCGCGTGCCCGCCGATCAGGTGGTGGAACTCGGCCGGCAGGTGTCCATCTAGGCCCCTCGGCCTCTTCCCCTAGGCCGCGCCCGATACGGCCTGCGCCGCGCCGTCCGCGGCCGCGCGCTGCTGCAGCGCCCACATCTGCGCGTACAGGCCGTCGGCGCGGACCAGTTCCGCATGCGTGCCGCGCTCGACGATGCGCCCGTGGTCCATCACGATGATCTGCTGCGCATGCACGACGGTCGACAGACGGTGCGCGATCACGAGCGTGGTCCGGTGCTGCGCGATCTGCTCCAGCTCCTGCTGGATCGCGCGCTCCGAGCGCGAATCGAGCGCGGAAGTGGCTTCATCGAACAGCAGGATCGGCGGATTCTTGAGGATCGTGCGTGCGATCGCGACGCGCTGCTTCTCGCCGCCCGACAGCTTGAGCCCGCGCTCGCCGACCGGCGTGTCATAGCCGTTCGGCAGGCTCTCG
>NZ_JAAGNW010000007.1:44296-49389 GCF_010645215.1 Burkholderia multivorans
CCGGCCGTACGCGATGTTGTAGTAGATCGTGTCGTTGAACAGCACCGTGTCCTGCGGCACGATGCCGATCGACGCGCGCAGCGAATCCTGCGTGACCTCGCGCAGCGCCTGCCCGTCGATGCGGATCGCGCCGCCCGTCGCGCGATCGAGGTCGTAGAACCGGAACAGCAGGCGCGCAAGCGTCGACTTGCCGGAGCCGCTGTGGCCCACCACCGCGGTCGTGGTGCCCGCCTCGATCGTGAAGTGCACGTCGTGCAGGATCTGCCGCGCCGGCTCGTAGCCGAAGTTCACGTGCTCGAAGCGCAGCTGCGCGCCCGCCACCCGCAGCGCGGGCGCGCCGGGCGCGTCGGCCACCTCGCGCGGCGCGGACAGCAGCGTGAACATGCGATCCATGTCGGTCAGGCTCTGCTTCAGCTCGCGATACACGACGCCGAGGAAGTTCAGCGGGATGTACAGCTGCAGCATGAAGGTGTTGATCAGCACGAGATCGCCGAGCGTGAGCTTGCCGGCCAGCACGCCCTGGGTCGCGCGCCACAGGATGAACACGAGCCCCGTGCCGATGATCGCCTGCTGCCCGAAGTTCAGGAACGACAGCGAATTCTGCGAGCGGATCGCGGCCTTGCGGTAGCGCTGCAGGTTCTCGTCGTAGCGCCGCGTCTCCCATTCCTCGTTGCCGAAGTACTTGACCGTCTCGTAGTTGATCAGCGAATCGATCGCACGCGAGTTCGCGCGCGAATCGAGTTCGTTCATGGTGCGCCTGAAATGCGTGCGCCACTCGGTGACCTTGACCGTGAAGACGATGTAGGCGGCCAGCGCAGCGAGCGTCACGTAGGCGTAGTACGCGTCGTAGCGCACCACGAAGAAGCCGAGCACGAGGCCGACCTCGACGAGCGTCGGCAGGATGCTGTACAGCGAATACGAGATCAGTTGCTGGATGCCGCGCGTGCCGCGCTCGATATCGCGCGACATGCCGCCCGTCTGGCGCTCCAGGTGGAAGCGCAGCGACAGCCCGTGCAGGTGGCGGAACACCTGCAGCGCGAGCCGCCGCACCGCGCTTTCCGTGACCTTCGAGAACAGGATCTCGCGCAGCTCGGTGAACAGCGAGGTCGACAGGCGCACCAGCGCGTAGGCGACCACCAGGATGCCGAGCCCGCCCGCGAGCACGAGCCCCGCCGACTGCTCGGCGCGCCCGAGCGCGGTCAGCTGATGGACCGACGCAAGGCCGTCGACGATCCGCTTCATCACGATCGGCACGCCGAGATTCGCGACCTTCGCGCCGATCAGGCAGGTGAGCGCGAGGGCCACGCGCGCCTTGTAGGTGGTCAGGTAAGGCAGCAGCGAGCGGATCGTCTGCCAGTCGTTGCGCGGCCCGAGCGTGATCGGCGCGGACTCGGAGGAAGCGGGAAAACGGCGCATGCGGGGTATAAGAGGGAGAACGCGATGTCCGTAACGGTGCGCCGCCGCGCGCGGCGGCGCAAGCGTCGTGCAGTTCACGTGCACACTTTCTCGTACAATTTCAGAACTTTGCATTGTCGCAGAAGCCGGTTTGCCCCGCTGAACGTGAGCTGACCGCCTGCGCACCGCACTCTCTTACAGAATGGAAGCTTCAACCATGACCGATTCGTCCCTGCAACTCCCGCAGAAATCCCCCGCGCTGCGCGTCGTGCCGCAACCGTCCGACGCGAATGTCCACGGCGACGTGTTCGGCGGCTGGATCATGGCGCAGGTCGACATCGCCGGTTCGATTCCCGCGAGCCGCCGCGCCAACGGGAGGGTCGCGACCGTCGCGGTCAACCAGTTCCTGTTCAAGCAGCCGGTGTTCGTCGGCGACCTGCTGAGCTTCTACGCCAGCATCGTCAAGACCGGCAATACCTCGGTGACGATCGACGTCGAGGTGTACGCGCAGCGGATGGGCCTGGTGGGCGAGGTCGTGAAGGTCACCGAAGCCACCCTCACCTACGTCGCGACCGACACCGACCGCCGGCCGCGCGCGCTGCCGCCGATCGAGTGAGCGGCGGGCGCCGCCGCGCTCAGTGCGCGGCGAGCCCGAATTCGCGCATTGCCGGAATGAAGTCGTGGTTGAGCTTGGGCTTGCGCGACAGCTTCGCGAGCACGTAGCGCTGGAACGGCGCGAGCCGCGCCCACGCATCGCGCGACGGCGCCGCGAGCCCGGCCAGCGCGCTCTGCTCGACGAGCGCCGCCGGCACCGCGTCGACGCCCCGCCAGGCCGGATGCTCGTCGGGCTGGAACCAGTCCGGCTCGACGTCCGCGTGCGTGCGCAGCATCTCGAACAGCGCGTGGTCGAAGTTCGGTTCGAGCGCGGCGTCCTCGTCGGCAGGAAAACGCGCGAGCAGCCTGCGATCCTCGAGCGGCAGCATCTGCCACTGCGCGAGCGAGATCCGCAGGCCGAAGCGGTCGAGGTTGAAACGGACGATCATCGGGATATACGTGAAATCCTCGGACGATTCGACTTCGAAATTGAACAGCAGCGGCGTATCGCTCAGTCCCATGTTGGCACCCGGTTGGTCGATCGCCGGCGCAGCAGGCCGGCCTGGGGTATTTTAGAACCTTCGCCGCCCGCCGGCGTCATCCGTCCCTTTCCCAGCAGGAGCGTGTCGTGAACCCATCCGAAACCGTCGACGAACCCAGCGGCGTCGTCGAGCTTGCGGTGCGCCGCCGGCGCGGCGCCGAGATCGAGACGGCCATCGACCGGGTCGGCCAGGAGTGGCCGGTCGCGCTCGTCTTCAACGGCATCTCGCATGCGGTGATGATGTGCACGCCGCGCGACCTGGAGGCGTTCGCGGTCGGTTTCGCGGTCTCGGAAGGCATCGTCGCGCGCGGTGCGGACATCAAGGATATCGAGGTCGTGCTGCACGCCGACGGCCCGTTGCCGCACGCCGAGGTGCAGCTGACCGTCGTGCAGCAGGCCTTCGTCGCGCTGAAGAAAAAACGCCGCGCACT
This sequence comes from Burkholderia multivorans, assembly GCF_010645215.1. GTDB lineage: Bacteria > Pseudomonadota > Gammaproteobacteria > Burkholderiales > Burkholderiaceae > Burkholderia > Burkholderia multivorans_A. The sequence continues at coordinate 47,258 of NZ_JAAGNW010000007.1, forward strand.
CGCGGGGCGCACCGGTTGCGGCGTGTGCGGCATCGAGAGCATCGATCTGCTCGACCTCGCGCCGGAACGCGTGCCGGACACGGGCTTCCTCGCGCGCCTCGCCCCCGACGCGATCGCGCGCGCCGCGCGCGAGCTGCCCGCGCACCAGGCGCTCACGCGCCAGACGGGCGGCCTGCATGCGGCCGCCTGGTGCGCCGCCGACGGCGCGATCCGGCTCGCCTTCGAGGACGTCGGCCGGCACAACGCGCTCGACAAGCTGATCGGCGCGCTCACGCTCGACCGCGCCGATCCGACCGACGGCTTCGTGTTCCTGTCGAGCCGCGCCAGCTACGAGCTGGTGCGCAAGGCGGCGCGGGTCGGCATCCCGCTCGTCGCGACGATCTCCGCGCCGTCGTCGCTCGCGATCACGATCGCGCGCGATGCGGGCCTGCGGCTCGTCAGCTTCTGCCGCGAATCGGGCTACGTCGACTACGGCACCGCGTGAGGCGCGCAGGCCGCGCGCCTCACAGCGCCCGCCTGCTCAGTCGAACTGCCGGAAATCCGGCTTGCGCTTCTCGAAGAACGCGCTCATGGCCTCGCGCGCCTCGGGCGAACGCAGCATCGTGCCGAAGTGCTGCCCTTCCTCGCTCATGCGCGACGCGATGTCGATACCGCCCGTGTTCTTCAGCAAGGCCTTGGTGAGGCGCAGCGACGACGCCGGCAGCGCGGCCAGCTTCGCCGCCTGTTTCGCGGCGAACGCATCGAGTTCGGCGGCGGGCAGCACACGGTTCACGAGGCCGATCCGGTGCGCCTCGAGCGCGTCGAACGGCTCGCCGAGCATCAGCTTCTCGGCCGCCACCTGGTGCCCCGCGAGGCGCGGCAGCAGCAGGCTCGATGCCGCCTCCGGGCACAGCCCGAGCTGCACGAACGGCAGCGACAGCTGCGCGGTGTCGGCCGCATAGACGAGATCGCAGTGCAGCAGCATGGTCACGCCGACGCCGACCGCGACACCCGCGACCGCCGCCACGAGCGGCTTCTGCGCAGTGCTGATCTGGCGCAGGAACTGGAATACCGGCGCGTTGTCGTCCTTCGGCGGCGCCTTCATGAAATCCTCGAGATCGTTGCCCGAGCTGAAGTTGCCTTCGGCGCCGCGCAACAGGATCACGCGCACCGCGCTGTCCTCCTGCGCCGCGCCGAGCGCGTCGGCCACGGTCTGGTACATCGCGGCCGTGAGCGCGTTCTTCTTCGCCGGGCGCGCGAACGTGATCGTCAGTACGCCGCCGCTGTTGTCGAGCTGGATATCCATCTGAATCGTCTCCGTTGCTGCAGTCGAGCTGCATGAAAAAACGGTGCGCGAGCTGCAGGCCCGCGCACCGTTGTCGTCCTGGCCGAAGCGGACCGCTTACAGGCGTTCGATGATACCCGCCGCGCCCATGCCGGTGCCGACGCACATCGTCACCATGCCGTACTTCAGGTTGCGACGGCGCAGCCCGTGCACGACGGTGGCTGCACGGATCGCGCCCGTCGCGCCGAGCGGGTGGCCGAGCGCGATCGCGCCGCCGAGCGGGTTCACCTTGGCCGGATCGAGGCCGAGGTCGCGCATCACCGCGAGCGACTGCGCGGCGAACGCTTCATTGAGTTCGATCCAGTCGAGGTCGTCCTGCTTGAGGCCGGCGGCCTTCAGCGCGGCCGGAATCGCTTCCTTCGGGCCGATCCCCATGATTTCCGGCGGCACGCCGCGCACCGCGAAGCTCACGAAGCGCGCGAGCGGCGTCAGGTTGAACTGCTTGAGCACCTTCTCCGACACGACGAGCAGCGCGCCCGCGCCGTCCGAGGTCTGCGAGCTGTTGCCGGCCGTGACCGAACCCTTGTTCGCGAACACCGTGCGCAGCTTCGCGAGGCCTTCGATCGAGGTGTCGGCGCGCGGGCCTTCGTCGAGCGCGATCTCGCGCGTCTTCACGCTGATCTCGCCCGTCGCCAGGTTCGGGAAATGCTCGGTGATCGTGTACGGCGCGATCTCGTCGCGGAATTCGCCCGCCTGCTGGCCGGCGATCGCCTTCTGGTGCGACAGGATCGAGAACGCGTCCTGGTCCTCGCGGCTCACCTTCCACTGCTCGGCGACGCGCTCGGCCGTCAGGCCCATCCCGTAGGCG
>NZ_JAAGNW010000007.1:49399-52133 GCF_010645215.1 Burkholderia multivorans
CGATTCGCAGCCGCCCGCGAGCAGCGCGTCCGATTCGCCGACGCGGATCCGGTCGGCCGCCATCGCGAGCGCGGTGATGCCCGATGCGCAGAAGCGGTTGACCGTCACGCCGCCGACCGAGGTCGGCAGGCCGGCGAGCAGCGCGCTCATGCGCGCGACGTTGAGGCCCTGCTCGGCTTCGGGGATCGCGCAGCCGATGATCGCATCCTCGATCAGCTTGGTGTCGAAGCCCGGCACCTGCGCCACGGCGGCCTTGATCGCGTGGACCAGCAGCTCGTCCGGCCGGGTGTTCTTGAATGCGCCGCGGGGCGCCTTGCCGATCGGCGTGCGGCTCGCGGCGACGATGTATGCGTCTTGCAACTGTTTGCTCATTTCTGGCTCCATGCTGGGCGGTCGACCCGGGCGCGTGTTTCAGCGCTTGCCCGGGCCCCGCACAAAGTTGTCCGCTTGCTCAGTTCCGCACCGGCTTGCCGGTCTGCAGCATGCCCATGATCCGTTCCTGGGTCTTCTGCGTGCCGAGCAGGTCGACGAACGCGCGGCGTTCGAGCGCCAGCAGCCATTCCTCGTCGACCAGGCTGCCCGCCTCGACGTCGCCGCCGCACACCGCTTCGGCGATGCGGCTCGCGATCAGGAAATCGTGGGCGCTGATGAAGCGGCCGTCGCGCATGTTGACGAGCTGCGCCTTGATCGTGGCGATCGCCGAACGGCCCGCGACCGGGATCTGCGTCGCCTTCAGCGGCGCGCGATAGCCCGCGACCGACAGCGCGCGCGCTTCCTTCTTCGCGACGTCGAGCAGTTCGAACACGTTGAAGACGATCGTGTCCGACGGCTTCACGTAGCCCATGTCGCGCGCGTCGTGCGCCGAGGCCGAGACCTTCGCCAGCGCCGCGTTCTCGAACGACTTGGTCACGAACTTGAGCAGATCGCTCGTCGCGTTCGCGGCGCTCGCCGCGTCCGCCGCGCGCAGCGCCGCTTCCTTCAGGCCGCCGCCCGCCGGCACGAGACCGACGCCGACTTCCACGAGACCGACGTAGCTCTCGACGTGCACCACGCGCTTCGCGCTGTGCAGCATCAGCTCGCAGCCGCCGCCGAGCGCGATGCCCGACACCGCCGCCACCACCGGCACGTTCGCGTACTTGACGCGCAGCATGCCTTCCTGGAATTTCTTCACGAACGGCTCGATGCCCTTCGCGCCGCCCATCATGAACGCGGGCATCGCCTCCTCGAGGTTCGCACCGGCCGAGAACGGGCCGCCCGGCGTGCCGAGCTTGAGCGAGGTCGGCTGCCAGACCACCACGCCCTTGTAGTCCTTCTCGGCCAGTTCGATCGCCTGCACGAGGCCGTCGATCACGCCCGGGCCGATCGTGTTCATCTTCGACTTGAACGACACGATCACGACGTCGTCCTCGCCCGCGCGGTCATCGACCCACGCGCGCACCGAGTCGGTCTCGAACAGCGTCTTGCCGTAGCTGTGCGGATCGCGGCCGGTCTCGCCGAACAGCGGCGCACGGAACACCTGCTTCTCGTAGACGGCGAGCTTCGAGCGCGGCACGAATGCCTTCGCAGCCGGCGACCACGAGCCTTCGGCCGTATGCACGCCGCCCTGCTCGGCCACCGCGCCTTCGAGCACCCAGGCGGGCAGCGGCGCATTCGCGAGGGCCTTGCCCGCCGCGATATCGTCCTGCACCCACTCGGCGACCTGCTTCCAGCCGGCTGCCTGCCAGCCCTCGAACGGGCCTTCGTTCCAGCCGAAGCCCCAGCGGATCGCGAGGTCGACGTCGCGCGCGTTGTCCGCGATCGATTCGAGATGCACGCCGATGTAGTGGAACACGTCGCGGAAGATCGCCCACAGGAACTGCGCGTGCGGGTGGTCGGTCTCGCGCAGCAGCTTGAGACGCTCCGCCGGCGGGCGCTTCAGGATGCGCGCGACGGTCTCGTCGGCCTTCGCGCCGGCGTCGACGTAGGCGCCCGTCTTCGCGTCGAGCACCTTGATCGCCTTGCCTTCCTTCTTGTAGAAGCCGCCGCCCGTCTTCTGGCCGAGCGCGCCCTGCTTCACCAGTTCGGCGAGCACGGGCGGCGTCTGGTAGATCGGGAAGAACGGATCGTCGGCGAGGTTGTCCTGCATCGTCTTGATCACGTGCGCCATCGTGTCGAGGCCGACCACGTCCGCGGTGCGGAAGGTCGCCGACTTCGCGCGGCCGAGACGGCTGCCCGTCAGGTCGTCGACTTCGTCGAAGCGCAGGCCGAACTTCGCGGCCTCGGTGATCACGGCGAGGATCGAGTAGATGCCGACCCGGTTCGCGATGAAGTTCGGGGTGTCCTTCGCGCGCACCACGCCCTTGCCGACGACGCTCGTCAGGAAGGTTTCCAGCTGGTCGAGGATCGCCGGGCGCGTGTGCGCGGTCGGGATCAGCTCGACGAGGTGCATGTAGCGCGGCGGATTGAAGAAGTGCACGCCGCAGAAGCGCGCCTTCAGCTCGTCGGAGAAGCCGTCCGACAGCGCATTGATCGACAGGCCCGAGGTGTTCGACGCGAAGATCGCGTTCGGTGCGAGGTGCGGCGCGACCTTCTTGTACAGGTCGTGCTTCCAGTCCATGCGCTCGGCGATCGCCTCGATCACGAGGTCGCACTCGGCGAGCTTCGCGATGTCGTCTTCGTAGTTGGCGGCCTGCAGGTACTTGGCGTCGTCCTTCGAGCCGAACGGCGCGGGCGACAGCTTCTTGAGATTCTCGAT
>NZ_JAAGNW010000007.1:52143-85856 GCF_010645215.1 Burkholderia multivorans
GCGTCGGGCGCGATGCCGCTCTTCGGGCCTTCCTTGGCGGGCAGATCGAACAGCAGCACCGGCACGCGTGCGTTGATGAGATGCGCGGCGATCTGCGCGCCCATCACGCCGGCGCCCAGCACGGCGACCTTGCGAATGATGAAATTGCTCACGGGACTCCTCCGGATGGTGCCGCGCGCCGCCTGGTCGATCAGGCGGCGCGCGGCGGGCAAATGTTAGGGTCGCCCGGACGGCATGCCGCCCGGGGTGCGCGCGTCAGAACAGCGCTTCGTCGACTTCCATCATGGTCTTCGACCCGGCGCGCGCGGCGCGGATCGTCGACGCCGTCTCCGGCAGCAGGCGCGCGAAATAGAACCGCGCGGTCGCGAGCTTCGACTTGTAGAACGGATCGCCCGACGCTTCCTGGTCGAGCGCGGCGCGCGCCATGCGCGCCCAGAAGTACGAGAACACCAGGTGACCGACGGTGCGCAGGTACGGCACGGCGGCCGCGCCGACTTCGTCCGGGTTCTGCATCGCCTTCATGCCGATTTCCATCGTGAGCTTCTGCACCTTCTCGCCGATGTCGGCGAGCGGGTTGATGAACTCGGCCATTTCCGGCTTCACGCCTTCGGCTTCCGCGAATTCGGTGACGATCTTGCCGAACTTCTTGAGCTTCGCGCCCATGTCGCCGAGCACCTTGCGGCCCAGCAGGTCGAGCGACTGCACCGAGTTCGTGCCTTCGTAGATCATGTTGATCCGCGCGTCGCGCACGTACTGCTCCATGCCCCACTCGGAGATGAAGCCGTGGCCGCCGTAGATCTGCATCGCGTGGTTCGTGCACTCGAACGCGTTGTCGGTCAGGAACGCCTTGATCACCGGCGTGAGCAGCGCGACCAGGTCGGCCGCTTCCTTGCGCACGGCTTCGTCGCCGTGCGACAGTTCCTTGTCGATCTGCAGCGCGGACCAGTACGTGAACGCGCGCGCGCCTTCCGCATAGGCCTTCTGCGTCAGCAGCATGCGGCGCACGTCAGGGTGCACGATGATCGGGTCGGCCGGCTTGTCCGGCGCCTTCGGGCCCGTCAGCGAACGCATCTGCAGGCGTTCCTTCGCGTAGGTCAGCGAGTTCTGGTACGCGACTTCGGTCAGCCCGAGGCCCTGCATGCCGACGCCGAGGCGCGCGGCATTCATCATCACGAACATCGCGTTGAGGCCCTTGTTCGGCTCGCCGACCAGCCAGCCGCTCGCGCCGTCGAGGTTCATCACGCAGGTCGAGTTGCCGTGGATGCCCATCTTGTGCTCGATCGAGCCGCACTTGATGCCGTTGCGCGCGCCCGGCTCGCCCGATGCGTCGGGAAGGAACTTCGGCACGATGAAGAGGGAGATCCCCTTGGTGCCCTGCGGCGCGTCCGGCAGACGCGCGAGTACGAGGTGGACGATGTTCTTCGAGAGGTCGTGTTCGCCGCTCGAGATGAAGATCTTGGTGCCGCTGATCGAGTAGGAGCCGTCGCTGTTCGGCTCGGCCTTGGTGCGCAGGATGCCGAGGTCGGTGCCGCAGTGCGGCTCGGTCAGGCACATCGTGCCCGTCCATTCGCCCGCGACCAGCTTCGGCAGGTAGACCTTCTGCAGTTCCGGCGCGCCGTGCGCATGCAGGCACTCGTAGGCGCCGTGCGACAGGCCCGGATACATGGTCCACGCCTGGTTCGCCGAATTCATCATTTCGTAGAGCGCGTTGTTCACGAACGCGGGCAGGCCCTGGCCGCCGTAGTCCGGATCGCAGCCGAGCGCGGGCCAGCCGGCCTCGACGTACTGCTGGTACGCCTCCTTGAAGCCCGTCGGCGTCTTGACCACGCCGTCGCCTTCATAGGTGCAGCCCTCGCGGTCGCCCACCTGATTCAGCGGGAACAGCACCTCGGAGCAGAACTTGCCCGCTTCTTCGAGCACCTGGTTGATCGTGTCGGCGTCGAGGTCCGCGTGCTTGGGCATCTGCTTGACTTCGGCTTCGACGTTCAGCAGCTCGTGCATCACGAATTGCATGTCGCGCAACGGCGCGGCGTACTGTCCCATGACTCTCTCCAAAGATAGGGCAATGGCTCGAGCTTCCCGCGGGCTTCGACGCTCCGCTAACGGCTCTCGCTCTGATACGAAACGATCGTTTTTTCCAGCGCGGCCCAGGTCAGGCGCACCGCATCCGGCAGATGCAGGAAGCGGGCGTCGTGATGCAGGCCGAGCGTGAAACTGTACAACTCGAAAAGCATCAGGTTCGGATCGGTGTCCTCACGCAGATGCCCCTCCTCCTTCGCCTGCGAGATCGCCCGCAGCAACGCGGCGCGCCACGCGGTTACGCTCGCGTTCAGTTGCTCGCGCACGGTGCTGTCTGGACGGTCGTCGTACTCGACGGCCCCGCTGATGTAGATGCATCCCGTCGTCACCTCGTGGATGCGCTTCTCGATCCAGCGGGCCAGCATCGCACGCAGGCGCGGCAAACCGCGCGGCTCGCGCAGGCTCGGAAAGAACACCTCGTTCTCGAAACGACGGTGATACTCGCGCACGACCTCGACCTGCAGGTCCTCGCGCGATCCGAAGTGCGCGAACACGCCGCTCTTGCTCATCTGCATCCGCTCGGCCAACAGGCCAATCGTCAGACCTTCCAGCCCGTCCCGGCTGGCAAGGTCCAAAGCTGCTTCGAGAATCGCGGCACGCGTTTGTTCGCCTTTTCGCATAGCTTGTCTGTGTAACCGTTCGGGGTCATCGAAAAAAATCGAACGGCCGTACTATTATTGGGCGCGACCGTCCGCGAAACAAGGAAATTATTAGAAATCGGTTTCTAACCGTGCCGCTATTGTTGCGGGTTCCGTGCCCCGCAGGAAGGGGTATCCACGGATCGCGCCACCTTGCGTGGCCTAGCGGCGGGGGGCGTGGCCTGCACCACCCGGATCAGGCGCCGCGCGACGACGGGCGGCGTGCGGCGGGCGCCGAGCGAGGGGCGCCCGCGTCAATCATACCCGCCTATCGTGAGCAGCTTCCTCGCCGCGCGATAGACAGTGTACGCGAGCCAGTTCAGGAAACGCTCGCCGAGCGGACGCGCCGCGTAGCGCGCCGGGTCGATCTCGCGGCCGTCGGCGAACGCGGCCGCGATCGCGTCGCGCAGCTGCGCGGTTTCCGCATCGTGCCGCACCAGCACGACATTGGCCTCGTTGTTGAGCACGAGGCTCAGCGCCGCGAGATTCGACGAGCCGACCGTCGCCCAGCTGTCGTCGATCACGGCCACCTTGCCGTGCAGCATCGTGCGGTCGTATTCCGCGACGCGCACGCCCGCGCGCAGCAGCGCGTGATAGAGGAACGGCACCGCGGTGTCGAGCGCCGCGAATTCCTTGCGGCCGACCAGCACCCGCACCTCGACGCCGCGCCGCGCGGCGCCCGTCAGCGCGCGCCGCAGCTTGCGGCCGGGCATGAAGTACGGATTGGCGAGCAGCACCGACTGGCGCGCGCGCCCGATCGCGGCCAGGTACGCTTTCTCGATCGCGCGCCGGTTCAGCAGGTTGTCGCGCGCGACGAACGCGACGCTCGGCTCCGTGACCACCCGCAGCGCGCCCGCCTTCACCCAGCGGTGGCTGCGCATCCAGCGGCGGAACTTGGCGGGGAAATCGTCGCGGTAGGCGCGCTGGGGCGCGTATTGCGCATAGCTCTTGTGGCCCGCCGAGATCCGCTCCCACTGCACCTCGAACGCCGCGCGGATATCGATGACGGCCGGCCCCGCCAGTTCCACCGCGAAATCCCAGCGCGGGTACGCGAGGCGTTCGCCGTTCTGCGCGTAGTCGTCGACGAGGTTGATGCCGCCGCAGAACGCATAGGCGTCGTCGATCACGGCCAGCTTGCGATGCGTCCGCGAAAAGCCGAAGCGGCCGAACAGATAGGGGTTGTAGATGCGGTGCTCGACCCCCTCCGGGCCCCAGCCTTCGAACAGCGGCAGCCGCGCGGTGCCGATGCCGTCGGTGATCACGCGCACCCGTACGCCGCGGCGCGCGGCGCGCACCAGCGCATCGGACACGGGCCGGCCGGCCGCGTCGTCGCAGAAGATGTAGGTTTCGAGCATCACCTGCTCGCGCGCGCCGTCGATGCGCGCGATCAGGGCCGGGAAGAAGGCGCGGCCGCCGTCGCAGAGCCGCACCCGGTTGCCGGACGTGAAGGCGAGCCGCGACGCGGAACCGCGTTCCTGCAGGAACATCTGCCGGAGCTGGTCGAGCCGCGCGCGGCGCTCGCTCATGCGCGACGCGCCGCGAGACGCGCGGGCAGCTGCAGGATCGCCTCGGCGTTCGACGGCGAGAAGCAGCGCGCCGCCGCTTCGCGATACGGCAGCCACAGGCTGTCGGTGTGTTCGCGCGGCGCGAGCGTGACCGCGGCGCCCGCCGGCACTTCCAGGCTGAACCAGTGCTCGACGTTGCGCGTGACGCCCGGCGCGTAGCGGTGCAGGTATTGCGGATAGATCGTGTATTCGATCCGGTGCCGCCAGTCGACGAGCGCCTCGGGCGGAATCCCGGGGCTGCCGACCACGAGCCCGGTCTCTTCGCCGACCTCGCGCGCGGCCGCATGCGCGAGCGCTTCGTCCGGCCAGTCCTTCGAGCCCGTCACCGACTGCCAGAACCCGGGCTGGTCCGCGCGCTTGAGGATCAGCACGTCGAGCGCGGCGGTATGGATTACGACCAGAACGGATTCGGGGATTTTCGGTGGCTTCGTCATCGGGATGGCATGCGGCGCGGCGGCCGTACGGCAAGGCGGCGCGGCCGCCGGGCCGCGAGGGTTCCGGCGACTGTACCGCAAAAAACGAAAAAGGCGCATCGCGCGCCTTTCTCCTCGTCTAGCGGGCGCCGGGGCGCCCGCCTTCGCTCATGGCCCGACTCAGGCCTTCGGCTGCTCCGGCTGGCGCAGGCGGATGTGCAGCTCGCGCAGCTGGCGCTCGTCGACCGGGCTCGGCGCCTGCGTGAGCAGACACTGCGCGCGTTGCGTCTTCGGGAACGCGATCACGTCGCGGATCGAATCGGCGCCCGCCATCATCGTCACGATGCGATCGAGGCCGAACGCGATCCCGCCGTGCGGCGGCGCGCCGTACTGCAGCGCGTCGAGCAGGAAGCCGAACTTCTCCTGCGCCTCCTCCGGCCCGATCTTCAGCGCGCGGAACACCTGGCTCTGCACTTCCTCGCGGTGGATACGCACCGAGCCGCCGCCGATTTCCCAGCCGTTCAGCACCATGTCGTAGGCCTTCGCGAGGCAACGCGCCGGATCGGTCTCGAGGTATTCGAGGTGCTCGTCCTTCGGGCTCGTGAACGGGTGGTGCGCAGCCACGTAGCGCGCCTCTTCCTCGTCGTAGTCGAACATCGGGAAGTCGACGACCCACAGCGGCTTCCAGCCCGCCTCGACGAGGCCGCTCGCCTTGCCGAACTCCGAATGGCCGATCTTGAGGCGCAGCGCGCCGAGGCTGTCGTTGACGACCTTCGCGCGGTCGGCCGCGAAGAAGATGATGTCGCCGTCCTCGGCGGCGGTGCGCTCGAGGATCGCCGCGATCGACGCGTCGTGCAGGTTCTTCACGATCGGGCTCTGCAGGCCGTCGCGGCCCTTCGCCTTCTCGTTGACCTTGATCCACGCGAGGCCCTTCGCGCCGTAGATGCGCACGAATTCCGTGTAGCCGTCGATGTCGCCGCGCGACAGCTCGGCGCCCTTCGGCACGCGCAGCGCCGCGACCCGGCCGTCCTTCGCGTTCGCCGGTGCGCTGAACACCTTGAAGTCGACGTCCTTCATCGCATCGGTCAGCTCGGTGAATTCGAGCTTCACGCGCAGGTCCGGCTTGTCCGAGCCGAAACGCGCCATCGCTTCCGAATACGGCATGACCGGGAATTTCGCGGCCAGCTCGACGTCGATCGTCGTCTTGAAGATGTGACGGATCATGTCCTCGAACAGGTCGCGGATCTCCTGCTCGCCCAGGAACGAGGTCTCGCAGTCGATCTGCGTGAATTCGGGCTGGCGGTCCGCGCGCAGGTCTTCGTCACGGAAGCACTTGGTGATCTGGTAGTAGCGGTCGAAGTTCGCGACCATCAGCAGCTGCTTGAAGAGCTGCGGCGACTGCGGCAGCGCGAAGAACTGGCCCGCGTTCACGCGCGACGGCACCAGGTAGTCGCGCGCGCCTTCCGGCGTGCTCTTCGTCAGCATCGGCGTCTCGCTGTCGATGAAGCCCTCGCCGTCGAGGTACTTGCGCGCCTCGATCGCGACGCGGTAGCGCAGGCGCAGGTTGTGCTGCATCTGCGGGCGACGCAGGTCGAGCACGCGATGCGTGAGGCGGGTGGTTTCCGACAGGTTGTCGTCGTCGAGCTGGAACGGCGGCGTCACCGACGCGTTCAGCACGTTCAGCTCATGGCACAGCACCTCGATCTTGCCGCTCTTCAGGCCCGCGTTGGCGGTGCCTTCCGGGCGATTGCGCACGAGGCCCTTGATCTGCACGCAGAATTCGTTGCGCACGCCTTCCGCGGTCGCGAACATCTCCGCGCGGTCCGGATCGCACACCACCTGCACGAGACCTTCCCGATCGCGCAGGTCGCTGAAAATCACACCGCCGTGGTCGCGGCGGCGCTGCACCCAGCCGCACAGCGACACGGTTTGGCCCAGCAGGTGTTCGGTCACGAGACCGCAGTATTCAGTTCGCATCGACATGATGTTAGCTTTCGTTCGGTTTGATCAATGGGCGGCGCTCGCGCGCCCCGGCATTACAGCGGCGGCTCGACGGGCCGGCGGGCGGGCGCGGCGACGGGCGCCGGGGGCGCCACCACGCCCATCGAGACGATGTACTTGAGCGCGGCGTCGACCGACATGTCCAGCTCGACGACCTCGCTCTTCGGCACCATCAGGAAGAAGCCGGAGGTCGGATTCGGCGTGGTCGGCACGTACACGCTCACGTACTCTTCCTTCAGGTGGTTGACCACGTCGCCGCCCGGCGCACCGGTCAGAAACGCAATCGTATAGGAACCGCGGCGCGGATACTCGATCAGCAGCGCCTTGCGGAACGCGTTGCCGCTGCTCGACAGCAGCGTGTCGGACACCTGCTTGACGCTCGTGTAGATCGGCCCCACCACCGGGATGTGCCGCACCACGACGTTCCACCAGGTGACGAGCTTCTGGCCGATGAAGTTCTGGGTCGCGAGGCCGACGATGAAGATGAACGCGATCGTGAGGAGCGCGCCGATCCCCGGCAGGCGGAAGCCGAGCAGCCGCTCCGGCTGCCACGACTCGGGCAGCAGCAGCAGGGTCTGGTCCATCGTGCCGATGATGAGCCCGAGCACCCACAGCGTGATCGCGAGGGGCACCAGGACCAGCAGGCCGGTCAGGAATACCGTTTTGAGGGTCGTCTTTTTCATCATCCGCCGTCAGAAAGCCGCGCCGGTCGGCGCGGGCGTTACGTGGTGCCGGCCGGCGCGCTCGCGGCCGGCGCAGGCGCAGGCGCCGGAGCCGCCGCGCTGTCGCTGCCGCTCGCGGCCGGCGCCGCCGCCGGAGCCGCAGCCGCTTCGCCAGCCGGGTTCGCCGCAGGCGCCGCGGCCGGCGCACCGCCGCCCGAGCCGCCTCGGAAATCGGTCACGTACCAGCCCGAGCCCTTCAATTGGAACCCGGCGGCCGTGACCTGCTTGCGAAAGCTGTCCTTCCCGCATTCCGGGCACTGCGACAGCGGCGCATCGCTCATCTTCTGGAGCACATCCTTCGCGTGACCGCACGCTTCGCATCGATAGGCGTAGATCGGCATGATATTTTTCCCGCGGAAAACGATAAACGGCTTGCAAAACCTTGAATTATAGCTGAAAGGCGCGCCCGCCCCTCACTACGACCGGCGCCAGGTCAGCCAGCGCTCGCGGCCCTGGAATACCGGCAAGGACGACGCGACCGGCGTGTCGTCGATCAGCTCGAAATACGGCGCGAGCAGCGCATCGAGCGCCGCGCGTTCGATGCCGAACGGCGGCCCCTTCGGCGTCTCGCCGATAAAGAAGTAGCCGGCGAGCAGGCCGCCCTTCGGCAGCAGCGCCGCCATCCGCATCGCATACGCGGGCCACAGCGTGCGCGGAATCGCGCACAGGAAAGCCCGCTCGTAGATCCACTCCGGCGTGAACGGCGGCGTGTAGGTGAAAAAGTCGGCCTGCTCGACCAGGACCGCATGCGGGCCGAGTTGCGCACGCGCCGCGCTCACCGCCTGCGCCGCAAAATCGATCGCGCGCACCGGCCAGCCCGCGCGCGCAAGCCACAGCGCCTCGTACGCGCTGCCGCAACCGGGAATCAGCACCGGGCGCGGCGCGTGCGCCGACGCGAACGCGACGAACTCGGGCGGCGCGCCCGCCAGGTCCCAGGGCGTCACGCCCCGTTCGAACCGTTCGTCCCAGAACGCCGCGTCGGCCGGGTTGCGCGACGCGAAATCGGCGCCGCCCGGGCCGGCGTCAGGGTGGGAAGGCTTCACTGCGCTCATGGTTCTGTGCTCCAGGTGCGGCGCCGCGCGCCGGCGTGTTGCGGCGGCGCTCAGCCGCCGTACGCGAGGACGATCAGGATCCGGGTCACCACCGCGCCGACGCCCATCGCGAGCCCGAACACCAGCAGCGCCTGCAACAGGCGGTTGGTGCGCTTCTGTTCGAGCAGGATCTGCCGCATCATCTCGTCGCTCGCCACGCGCGGCCCCGCATGGCGTTCCGCGAGCACGTTGTGGATCAGCCGCGGCAGCTGCGGCAGCGTCTTGCTCCATTGCGGCGCCTCGACCTTGAAACGCTCGTACCAGCCGCGCACGCCGATCTGCTCGGTCATCCAGCGTTCGAGATACGGCTTCGCGGTTTTCCACAGGTCCAGCTCGGGGTCGAGCGAACGGCCGAGACCCTCGACGTTCAGCATGGTTTTCTGCAGCAGCACCAGCTGCGGCTGGATCTCGACGTTGAAGCGGCGCGACGTGGAGAACAGCCGCATCAGCACCTGGCCGAGCGAGATGTCCTTGAGCGCGCGGTCGAAGTACGGCTCGCAGACCGCGCGGATCGCGCTCTCCAGCTCCTCGACCCGCGTATCGGGCGGCACCCAGCCGGATTCGAGGTGGAGCGTGGCGACCCGGTGGTAGTCGCGCTTGAAGAACGCGAGGAAATTCTGCGCGAGGTAGTTCTTGTCGAAGTCGGACAGCGCGCCGACGATGCCGAAGTCGAGCGCGATGTAGCGGCCGAAGTGCTTCGGGTCGAGGCTGACCTGGATGTTGCCCGGGTGCATGTCCGCGTGGAAGAAGCCGTCGCGGAACACCTGCGTGAAGAAGATCTCGACGCCCTCGCGCGCGAGCTTCGGAATATCGACGCCCGCCGTGCGCAGCGTCTCGATCTGGCTGATCGGCACGCCCGACATGCGCTCCATCACGAGCACGCTCGAGGTCGAATAGTCCCAGAACATCTCGGGCACGAGCAGCAGGTCGACGCCCGCGAAGTTACGGCGCAGCTGGCTGCCGTTGGCGGCCTCGCGCATCAGGTCCAGCTCGTCGTGCAGGTACTTGTCGAATTCGGCGACCACCTCGCGCGGCTTCAGGCGCCGGCCGTCCGGCCACAGCCGTTCGGTCCAGGTGGCGATGTCGCGCAGGAGCGCGAGGTCGGAATCGATCACGGGCAGCATGTTCGGCCGCAGCACCTTGATCGCGACCGCCCGGCCCGCGTGCGTGCCCTCGCGGAATTTCGCGAAGTGCACCTGCGCGATCGACGCGCTCGCGACCGGATCGCGCTCGAATTCGTCGAACACCACGTCGACCGGCGCGCCGAGCGACTTCTCGATCAGCGCGATCGCGACCGCCGACTCGAACGGCGGCACCTGGTCCTGCAGCTTCGCGAGTTCGTTCGCGAAATCGACGGGCAGCAGGTCGCGCCGCGTCGACAGCACCTGGCCGAACTTCACGAAGATCGGACCCAGGCTCTCGAGCGCGCGGCGCAGTCGCACCGCGGGCGGATCGGAAAAGCGCCGGCCGATCGTCGTGATGCGCAGCAGCAGCTTCACGCGCCGGTCGTCGACGCGCGACAGCATGACTTCGTCCAGGCCGAAACGGATAACGGTATAGACAATCTTGATGAAACGGAAAATGCGCATGCGTGACGGCCCTCAGTGCGCGCTGCGCGAGCTGCCGCCCGCGCGCGCGCCAATGCTTTGTTCTAGTCGCTCGACCCGCTTCTCGACCCGCGCGAGCGCATCGCGCGCGCGCGCCAGTTCCGCGCCGACATCGGCGAGCGCGGCGCGCCGCACCACCTGGGGATTCTCATCGAGCCAATCCTCGGTCAGCGAGCCCAGCAGGTTGCGGCCGCTGCGCCGCGCATGTTCGCCCGTCGTACGCACGAGCGCGGCGATCCGATGCGCCGGCGCGTCGCCGATCAGGCGCGCCAGGTCCTCCTCCGGCTCCCAGCGCAGATGCTCGGCGAGCTTCGCGATTTGCGCGGCGAATTCGGCGTCGCCCTCGATCTTCACGTGCTTCATCAGCGCCGCCTGGCCGCCCTGCGCGAACGCAGCCGCCGCGTCGAGCGGCGAGCGCCCCGCCGCGCCGAGCGCGATCGAGACGTCGCAACCGCGCGCGTCGTGTTCGTCGACCGCGGCCAGATAGCCGTCCGGCTGCACCGCGAGCAGCAGCGTCACGGGCGGCACGTCGAGCCGGGCGAGCTTGCCGGCGTAGGGAGTCAGGCGGTCGCGCGCCCAGGATTCGCGGGCGAGCAGGTGATTGACGGCAGCGACAAAAGGCTTGGCGGCAAAGGTCATCGGACAGGGAAAGAAAAACCCGCGCAGGCGGGACGCCTGCGCGGGTTTCTATTGTAACGTCGGTTCGGTCCCGCCCTCTTTCCGCGTGACAGGAAACCGATTTCGGTCAGTGCGCGTTGACCTGCTGGATGCCCGCGAGCAGCCAGCCCTGGCCGTTCGACTTCGACAGGTTCCAGATTTCCTCGAACGGCTCGGCCGACGCGCCCGCCGCCTCGCGGATCAGCCCCGAGAAACGCACGCTGGCGAGCGAATCGGCGCCGCGCTCCTCGACCGCCAGCAGCTCGGCGTCGAGCTGCACGACGTCGGTCTGGTTGGCGCCCGCGCCGCGCGAGGCGAGGTCGACCTTCACTTCCGCGAACATTTCCGGCGTCGTGAACTCGCGGATGTCGGCCATGTTGCCTTCGTCCCAAGCGGCCTGCAGGCGCACGAAGTAGACCTTCGCGTTGCGCAGGAACGCCTCGGTGTCGAAGCCGGCCGGCACCGCCACGGCGGCCGCGGCCGCCGCAACCGGCGCCGCGCCGCCGCCGAACACGCGCTGCGCCTCGCCGGCGTAGCTGCTGCCCGAACCCGCGTAGCCCTGGTTCTGGTTCTGGCTGAAGCCGGTGTCGAAGCCGCCCTGGTTCAGCGACGGCTGGCTGCCGCCCGTCGCGTACGCCGGTTCCTGCGAACGGCGACGATTCATGAACTTGCGGATCAGCCAGATGCCGACCATCGCGAGCAGCGCGATCACGATGACGTTCGCCATCATGCTCGCGAACGCCCCGCCCAGACCGAAGTGCGACAGCAGCGCGGCGATGCCGAGGCCGGCCGCGAGACCGGCGATCGGCCCGAGCCAGCGCGAACGGTTCGGCTGCGCGGCCGGCGTCGGCTGCGCGCCGGGCGCGCGCTGCGCCTGCGACGGCGCGGCCTGCTGCATCGGCTGCTGCGCGGGCGGGGTGGCCTGACGCTGCTGCAGCGACTGCGACTGGCGGCCCACGCTGCGGCCGCCGCCCATGCGCTTCGCCTCGGCGTCGAGCGACGCGAACGTACCGGCCGTGAGCAGGCCGACCATCAGGAGCGTGCCGATCCGTTTCGCCCACGGCCTCGGCTGCTTGCTGCGGTTAAACAATGAACGGGAATCGGACATCTCCATCTCCAGAATGTAAGACAAATGTATGGAAAGAACCCCTTAGTACTTGGTTCCGAGGTGTAACGCTACCACGCCACCTGACAAATTGTAATATTTGACGGCGTCGAGACCAGCGAGTTCCATCATCGTCTTCAGCGTGTCCTGATCGGGGTGCATCCGGATGGATTCAGCAAGATACCGGTAACTTTCAGCATCTTTCGCGAACTTGTCGCCAAGCCACGGTAATACTTTGAAAGAATAGACGTCGTAGGCTTTCTTCAGCGGCGCCCACACCTTCGAGAACTCGAGCACCATGACGCGGCCGCCCGGCTTCGTCACGCGGCGCATCTCGGCCAGCGCGAGATCCTTGTGGGTCATGTTGCGCAGCCCGAACGCGACCGTCACGAGGTCGAAGTAGTTGTCCGGAAAGGGAATTTTCTCCGCGTCGCACAGAAGCGAGGGGGTCACGACGCCGCCGTCGAGCAGCCGGTCGCGGCCGACCCGCAGCATCGATTCGTTGATGTCGGTATGCCAGACCTCGCCCATCGGGCCGGCCGCCTTCGCGAACGAGCGGGTCAGGTCGCCCGTGCCGGCTGCGAGGTCGAGCACCTTGAAGCCGGGCCGCACGTTCGCCTGCGCGATCGTGAACGCCTTCCACGCCCGGTGCATGCCGGCCGACATCAGGTCGTTCATCAGGTCGTAGTTGCTCGCGACCGAGTGGAACACTCCCGCCACCTTCTTCGCTTTCTCGGATTCCTCGACGGTTTCGAAGCCGAAGTGGGTTTTGCTCATCGCGTAGATTCCTCTGGAAAAGACAGAACGGCGCCGCATTCGGCGCCGTTGCTCAGTGGCAGTGGCCTTGCGACCCCGAGGCCGCTGGCATCGGGGCGTCGCGTTCGACGCCCGCCGCCTTCAATTTATCGAAATACTCGCGCCATAACGCGTCCTGGCGGGTCGCCAGTTCGTACAGCAGATCCCACGAGTAGATGCCGGTCGAATGGCCGTCGGAGAAGGTCGGCTGCAATGCATAGTGGCCGACGCCCTCGAGCGCCGTGATCGACACCTCGCGCTTGCCGGTCTGCAGGGTTTCCTGCCCCGGCCCGTGGCCGCGCACCTCGGCCGACGGCGAATAGACGCGCATCAGCTCGAAGGGAATCCGGTAGCTCTCGCCGTTCGGGTATTGCAGTTCGAGCACGCGCGACACCGCGTGCACGACGACGCCGGACGGAATCGGCGTCGTGGAAGTCAAGCCGCTCATGGCTCTCCCTGTTCGATGATCTGTTCGATTTCCTCGCGCACCGCGTTGTGCAGCAGCGTGGCCTGTGCAGCGCGCAGCCGCAGCAGCGCATCCGACACCGAGCGCTGGCGCGGCGCCCAGACCGGCTGCGGGAAGTGCGCGTCGTTGGAGAAGCGCGGGATCACGTGCCAGTGCACGTGCGGCACCTGGTTGCCGAGGCTCGCGAGGTTCACCTTGGCGGGCTGCATCACGCGCCGCACCGCCCGCTCGACCGCGCACACGATCCGCATCAGGTACACGCGCTCCGCCTCGCTCAGGTCGGAGAATTCGGCGACGTGCGCATGCCAGATCACCCGGCAGAAGCCCGGGTAATCGGTCTCGCCGGTCGCCAGGACGACGCGCAGCGCGTCGTCCTTCCACAGCAGTTCGCCGCCGTCCTCGCGGCAGAAGATGCAATCCATCGTCGCTTCCTTACGGGTGGAATTACGGGTGGAATGTTCGTGACATTACACCAGTACGCGCTCGATCCCGCCATTATTCGCGCGAGCGACATAGTCGGCCATCCAGTTCTCGCCGAGTACATTGCGTGCGATCTCGACCACGATGTAGTCGGCCGAGATGTCGGCGTCCTCGTTGTAGCGCGACAGGCCCTGCAGGCAGGACGGGCAGCTGGTCAGGATCTTCACGTCGGCAGCGGCGGCCGGCGGCGCGCCGTCGGCCGCCACGACCGGGATGTTGCGCAGCTTGGCCGCGCCCTTGCGCAGTTCCTCTTCCTTGCGGAAGCGCACCTGCGTCGACACGTCCGGGCGCGTGACCGCGAGCGTACCCGATTCGCCGCAGCAGCGATCGTTCTTCTCGATCCGGTAGCCGTCCTTCTCAGCGCCCATCAGCTCGTTGACCAGCGTGACCGGGTCCATCGTCTTGATCGGCGTATGGCACGGGTCGTGATACATGTAGCGCACGCCCGCCACGCCGTCGAGCTTGATGCCCTTCTCGAGCAGGAACTCGTGGATGTCGATGATCCGGCAGCCCGGGAAGATCTTGTCGAATTCGTACCCGGCGAGCTGGTCGTAGCAGGTGCCGCACGACACCACGACGGTCTTGATGTCGAGGTAGTTGAGCGTCGTCGCGACCCGGTGGAACAGCACCCGGTTGTCGGTGACGATCTTCTCCGCCTTGTCGTACTGGCCCGCGCCGCGCTGCGGATAGCCGCAGCACAGGTAGCCCGGCGGCAGCACCGTCTGCACCCCGGCTTCCCACAGCATCGCCTGGGTCGCGGGCCCGACCTGCGAGAACAGGCGCTCGGAGCCGCAGCCCGGGAAGTAGAACACCGCCTCCGAATCGACCGAGGTCGCCTTCGGATCGCGGATGATCGGCACGATCTTGTTGTCCTCGATGTCGAGCAGCGCGCGCGCCGTCTTCTTCGGCAGGTTGCCCGGCATCTTCTTGTTGACGAAGTGGATCACCTGCTCGACCACGGGCGGCTTGCCGGTGGTTGCGGGCGGATGCGCGGTCTGCTTCTTCACGACCTTCTTGAGCAGGTCGTTGGCGAGGCGCTGCGCCTTGTAGCCGACCCCCATCATCACGCCGCGCGCGGCATTGATGGTCTGCGGATTGGTCGCGTTCAGGAAGAACATCCCCGCTGCCTGGCCCGGGTTGAACTTCTTCTTGCCCATCTTGCGCAGCAGGTTGCGCATGTTCATCGTCACGTCGCCGAAGTCGATCTTCACCGGACACGGCGTCTCGCACTTGTGGCATACCGTGCAGTGGTCGGCGACGTCGTTGAACTCGTCCCAGTGCTTGATCGACACGCCGCGCCGGGTCTGTTCCTCGTACAGGAACGCCTCGACCAGCAGCGAGGTCGCGAGGATCTTGTTGCGCGGGCTGTACAGCAGATTCGCGCGCGGCACGTGGGTCGCGCACACCGGCTTGCACTTGCCGCAGCGCAGGCAGTCCTTCACCGAGCTGGCGATCGCGCCGATGTCGGACTGCTGCATGATCAGCGATTCGTAGCCCATCAGCCCGAAGGACGGCGTATACGCGTTGCGCAGGTCCGCGCCCGCGAGCAGCTTGCCCTTGTTGAAGCGCCCTTCCGGATCGACGCGCTGCTTGTAGGCGCGGAATTCGCCGATCTCGTCCTCGGTCAGGAACTCGAGCTTCGTGATGCCGATGCCGTGCTCGCCGGAAATCACGCCGTCGAGCGAGCGCGCGAGCTTCATGATGCGCGCGACCGCCGTATGGGCGTCCTGCAGCATCTCGTAGTTGTCGGAGTTGACGGGCAGGTTGGTGTGCACGTTGCCGTCGCCCGCGTGCATGTGCAGCGCGACGAACACGCGGCCGCGCAGCACCTGCTTGTGGACGCCCTGCGCCTCGTCGAGGATCTGCTTGAACGCGCCGCCGTTAAAGATCGCGCGCAGCTCCGCGCGGATCTCCTGCTTCCACGACACCCGCACGGTGCGGTCCTGAACGATGTGGAACACGGTTGCATCCGGCTGCGCGTCGACGCGGTCGGCGAGCTTCTCGGCGAGCGCCTCGTAGCCGAGCTGCACGAGGTAGTGCTGCGCCTCGCGCAGCGACAGGTCGAGCTTGTCGCGCAGGAAGATCCAGCGCGCGCGCACCCGCTTGAGCAGCGCGAGCGCCTGCTGCACGCGGTCTTCCAGCAGCTCCGCGCTCGGGATCTCGTTGGCGTCGTCGCTCTTGCCGAGCGGCAGCTTGCCCGTCGAGAAGAACGCCTCGAGCGCGTCGACCAGCTGCAGCTTGTTCTTGATCGACAGCTCGATGCGCTCGATGCCGTCGGTGTACTCGCCCATCCGGTCGAGCGGGATCACCACGTCCTCGTTGATCTTGAACGCGTTGGTATGCTTCGCGATCGCCGCGGTGCGGCTGCGGTCGAGCCAGAAGCGCTTGCGCGCCTCCGCGCTGACCGCGACGAAGCCTTCACCGCTCTTGCCGTTCGCCATCCGGATCACTTCCGAGGTCGCGGTCGCGACCGCGTCCGCGTCGTCGCCGACGATGTCGCCGATCAGCACCATCTTCGGGAAGGCGTTGCGCTTGCTCTTGGTCGCGTAGCCGACCGCGCGCAGATAGCGCTCGTCGAGGTGCTCGAGGCCCGCGAGGATCGCGCCGCCCTGTTTCGAGGTCTCGAACAGGTAGTCCTTGATCTCGACGATGCTCGGAATCGCCTCGCGCGCCTGGCCGAAGAATTCGAGGCACACGGTGCGGGTATGCGCGGGCATCTTGTGCAGCACCCAGCGCGCGGACGTGATGAGCCCGTCGCAGCCTTCCTTCTGCACGCCCGGCAGGCCCGCGAGGAACTTGTCGGTGACGTCCTTGCCCAGCCCTTCCTTGCGGAAACGGCGGCCCTCGATGTCGAGCGTCTCGGTGCGCAGCAGCTTCTCGCCCGGCGCACGCGCGCCCTCGAACCACTTCAGCTCGAAGCGCGCGACCGCGATGTCGTGGATCTTGCCGAGGTTGTGCTCGATCCGCGTGACCTCCAGCCAGTTGCCGTCCGGATCGACCATCCGCCACCACGCCAGATTGTCGAGCGCGGTGCCCCACAGCACGGCCTTCTTGCCGCCCGCGTTCATCGCGACGTTGCCGCCGATGCAGGATGCGTCGAGCGAGGTCGGATCGACCGCGAACACGTAGCCGGCCGCCTCGGCCGCCTCGGTCACGCGGCGCGTGACCACGCCCGCACCCGAGAAGATCGTCGGCACCTTGTGCGCGACGCCCGGCAGCTCGGTCAGCTCGACCGCGCCGAGCTGTTCGAGCTTCTCGGTGTTGACCACCGCGGAAAACGGCGTGAGCGGCACCGCGCCGCCCGTATAGCCGGTGCCGCCGCCGCGCGGGATCACCGTCAGGCCCAGCTCGAAGCAGGTCTTCACGAGCGCCGCGATCTCGGCCTCGCTGTCCGGCGTCAGCACGACGAACGGATACTCGACGCGCCAGTCGGTCGCGTCGGTCACGTGCGACACGCGCGAGAGGCCGTCGAAGCGGATGTTGTCCTTTTGCGTGCAGCGGCCGAGCGCCTTCGTCGCGCGCCGACGCAGCTCGGCCATCTTCTCGAATTCGTGCGCGAAGGTGTCGACCGCGCGAGGCGCGGCCGCGGCCAGCATCTCGACGCGCGCCGCGCGCTCGCGGCCGGCGTCGTCGCGGTGCGCGGTGAGGTCGGCGCTGCGGCGCTTCTCGATCTCGGACAGGCGGTGGTTCAGCGCCTCGATCAGCAACGCGCGGCGCTTCGGATTGTCGAGCAGGTCGTCCTGCAGGTAGGGATTGCGACGCACCACCCAGATGTCGCCGAGCACTTCGTACAGCATCCGCGCCGAGCGGCCGGTGCGGCGTTCGGCGCGCAGCTCGTCGAGCACGGCCCAGGCCTCGTCGCCGAGCAGGCGGATGACGATCTCGCGATCGGAGAACGACGTGTAGTTATACGGGATCTCGCGCAGGCGGGGCGCGGGGTCGGCGGCGACGGCAGCGGCCGCGCCGTGCGGGTCGAAAACTTGCGGTGCGTTCATGTTCGGACGATTCGAAGCGCCGTCCACGCCGTCACGACGTGAGACCGGCAAGCGCGAGGTGCGCAATCTTGGGGAAATCTTCTGTTACCAGGCGCGTGGCTTTGCATGGGACCCGAGCCGGCGCGACGGCGCCCGACTGCGGATCGATCATCACGCCCTGGCGGCGCTCGGAGCCATCAACACGATCGCGCGCAACGCGCGTGCCGTTCCGCCGCAGGACATGCTGCGCGCGGCGACGGCTTCAAACTGGCGATCCGGGGCGGCCTTTGCATCTTCCGATCCTTGATTCAAAAAGGGATTCTAACTCATGATCGGCAAACCCGTGAGACGCGGGAACGGTCCCGGAACCCGCTCCGGCGGGCCTCGCGGCGCGGCGCGCGCGGCTATTTGCCATCCGTCCGGTCGGTAACCATCCGGTTAAGCCCGAAACGACGAGGGTTGGCGCTATCATTGCCGTTTTACCGTCCGCTTCCCGCTTCCGTCCCGCGCTCTCTCATGGCTTCCCACGATTATCTGAAGAAAATCCTGACCGCACGCGTCTACGACGTCGCGGTAGAGACCGAACTCGAACTCGCGCGCAACCTGTCCGCGCGGCTCGGCAACCCGGTCTACCTGAAGCGCGAGGACAACCAGCCGGTGTTCTCGTTCAAGCTGCGCGGTGCGTACAACAAGATGGCGCACATTCCCGCCGACGCGCTCGCGCGCGGCGTGATCACCGCCTCGGCCGGCAATCACGCGCAGGGCGTGGCGTTCTCGGCCGCGCGGCTCGGCGTCAAGGCGGTGATCGTGGTGCCCGTGACCACCCCGCAGGTCAAGGTCGACGCGGTGCGCGCGCACGGCGGCCCGACCGTCGAGGTGATCCAGGCGGGCGAGTCGTACAGCGACGCCTATGCGCATGCGCTCGAGGTGCAGCGTGCGCGCGACCTGACCTTCGTACACCCGTTCGACGATCCGTACGTGATCGCCGGCCAGGGTACGGTCGCGATGGAGATCCTGCGCCAGCATCAGGGCCCGATCCACGCGATCTTCGTGCCGATCGGCGGCGGCGGCCTCGCCGCGGGCGTGGCCGCGTACGTGAAGGCGGTGCGCCCGGAAATCCGCGTGATCGGCGTGCAGACCGACGATTCCTGCGCGATGGCGCAGTCGCTGAAAGCCGGCGCGCGCGTCGCGCTCACCGAGGTCGGGCTGTTCTCCGACGGCACGGCGGTCAAGCTGGTCGGCGAGGAAACCTTCCGATTGTGCGACGCGTATCTTGACGATGTCGTGACGGTCGATACCGACGCGCTGTGCGCGGCGATCAAGGATGTCTTCCAGGACACCCGCAGCGTGCTGGAGCCCGCCGGCTCGCTCGCGGTCGCGGGCGCGAAGCGCTACGCGGAGCGCGAGGGAATCGAGGGCCAGACGCTCGTCGCGGTCACCTCGGGCGCGAACATGAATTTCGACCGGATGCGCTTCGTCGCGGAGCGCGCCGAGGTCGGCGAGGCGCGCGAAGCGGTGTTCGCGGTGACGATCCCCGAGGAGCGCGGCAGCTTCCGGCGCTTCTGCACGCTGGTCGGCGACCGCAACGTGACCGAGTTCAACTACCGCATCGCCGACGCGCAGGCGGCGCATATCTTCGTCGGCGTGCAGATCCGCCGGCGCGACGAACCGGCCGAGATCGCGGCCAACTTCGAGGCGCACGGCTTCACGACCGTCGACCTGTCGGGCGACGAGCTGTCGAAGCAGCACGTGCGCTACATGGTCGGCGGCCGCTCGCCGCTCGCGCGCGACGAGCGGCTGTTCCGCTTCGAATTCCCGGAACGGCCGGGCGCGCTGATGAAATTCCTGTCGTCGATGGCCCCCGACTGGAACATCAGCCTGTTCCACTATCGCAACCAGGGCGCCGACTACAGCTCGATCCTGGTCGGGCTGCAGGTGCCGCAGGCCGATCATGCGGAGTTCGACCGCTTCCTCGCCGCGCTCGGCTACCCGTACTGGGAAGAAAGCGGCAATCCGGCGTATCGTCTATTCCTTTCCTGACTTCTGACCGCACCATGCATCCCGAACATTCCCCACTCGGCAAGGACACCGTCTACTCGGACCGCTACGATGCGGCGCTGCTGTTCCCGATCCCGCGCGCGGGATCGCGCGAGCAGATCGGCATCGGCGCGCAGCTGCCGTTCTTCGGCACCGACATCTGGAACGCCTACGAGCTGTCCTGGCTCAACGCGCGCGGCAAGCCGCAGGTCGCGGTCGCGACCTTCTTCGTGCCGGCCGAATCGCCGAACATCGTCGAATCGAAATCGTTCAAGCTGTACCTGGGCTCGTTCGCGCAGAGCGTGTTCGAATCGCTCGACGCAGTGCGCGACACGCTCAAGCGCGACGTCTCCGCGAGCTGCGGCGCGAGCGTGGCGGTGCAGCTCACGCCGGCCGCCGAATTCCGCAAGCTGAAGATGGAAGAGCTGGACGGGCTGTCGCTCGACCGGCTCGATCTCGACGCGGAGGTCTACCATCCGGACCCGTCGCTGCTGTCGGCGGCGCACGACGAGGCGCCCGTCGAGGAAACCCTGGTGTCGGACCTGCTGAAGTCGAACTGCCCGGTCACGGGCCAGCCGGACTGGGGCAGCGTGCAGATCCATTATGTCGGCCCGCCGATCGATCATGCCGGGCTGCTGCGCTACATCATCTCGTTCCGCAGCCACACGGGCTTCCACGAGCAGTGCGTCGAGCGGATCTTCGTCGACGTGCTGCGCGCGTGCAAGCCACTCAAGCTCGCGGTGTACGCGCGCTACACGCGGCGCGGCGGGCTCGACATCAACCCGTTCCGCACCAACTACAACCAGCCGATGCCGGACAACGCGCGCACGGCGCGGCAGTAGATGAGGTGAGCCGGCGGGCAGCTTGCAGCTCGCCGGAGCCGACTGTTTGCGGAGGCAAGCGTCGCCCTGATATCGGCAGCACGC
Organism: Burkholderia multivorans; assembly: GCF_010645215.1. Classification (GTDB taxonomy): domain Bacteria; phylum Pseudomonadota; class Gammaproteobacteria; order Burkholderiales; family Burkholderiaceae; genus Burkholderia; species Burkholderia multivorans_A. Next base: position 72,700 of record NZ_JAAGNW010000007.1, read on the forward strand.
ACGGCAAACCGACCTTTCACGGCAAGTCGGCCAGGCGTTTGGCATCCCATTTTCTTTCGACGGCGGCACGGTGCAGCATCGCGGGAACAGCGAATACAGCAGCCCCTCGCCTTCCATCAGGAAATACCTGTGAAAATCGAAATCGCCCGCGTCGACGGCAAACCGTTCAAAAAAAAGACCCATGAAATCGTTGGCTTCGTCACCGGTTTGGCCAAGATCCTCCCAGAGCCGAGTGGCAGCGGACAGCGGTCTTGAGTAAGCGAGGCCCGCCTCCGATCTGACGAAGGCTTCGATCTCGTCCCAGTACATACCTTCCATCAGAACACCCTGTCTTCAGGCTTGACGAGGCGGCTGTACCCGGAAACCGTACCGTGAGCAATCCCGACCACATCACGCATGAGTAGTACCCATCCGACCAATGCCGTCTAGAATGCCGCAGCAGTAATCTCCAGACGCTTTCCGAGCGCAGCAAACGCGGCTTCCAGCGTATCGATCTTCGTCACGTGCGACAGATCCATGATTCTTTGAACCTCCTGAGGCCGGATCCCCATCCGTTTGGCAAGCTCGAACGGCCGCACGCTTTGATCCACCATCGCATTCAGAAGCGCATCCTCCGCCATGACCCATGCCTCCTCCTTCGTGGCGCCAGCGGTAATGGCTTCCGGGATGTCTCGAAACGTAACGACATATCCCTCTCCGTCCCGTTCCAATTTGGCCGGATAACGCAACATAGAAACCTCCTTCAACTCATCAAGCACGATTTCATGAAGTCGTGCGCATCAAGCAATCAGTATGGCCGGCGCCCCTTGGGGTGCCCTCTTTACGCCAGGCCCAGTTGCTTGCAAATTGCCCTCCTCAAGCCTTCCCCGATTTCTCCGGAGTGCCTGGGGAGCGTTGTCTGCCGACCATTCAGGTACACCTTCGTATGCTTCGCCCCCTCCTCGAAGGTGGCGCCCCGATCGCCCAACCATCGCCTGAATTCGCTGAATTTCACTCGGCCTCCCGCTTCTTTCCTGCCCGCGCCTCCGCTCGCCTCGTGATTCAGGTGCCATGCACCCGACAAGAGTAAACAATTTTGTTTACTATAACAAGGCCCCGGAAAGCATTTTTGCCGACGCCGGGGCTCAATGCCAGCCAACGATCGGACGACTCGACAAGCGCGCATGACGAGCGTCAGCGTGGCACTGCCCGCCGTGGCGCGAGCAACGCACCGGCCGCTCATTGGAGAAAGGAGGAGATCGAACGTGCTTCGGAAAGCGTCGCGCCGGCATGTCGACGCACGGCTGCAAGGGCGGGTGTGCAATCCAGGCATGCCGATTCCTCGACACGCCCATCGCCAACACCGGAGTGAAAAGCGCTCAATCGAGCGGGATCGGGCGATCCCGCCATCTCAGGACGCCTGTTCAGCGCCTGGATACAACGGCGCAGCCCCGCACGCGGAGCCGCGCGATCCGGCCGCTTACGCGCCCGGCTTCTTGTACGCGATGCAGTCGACCTCGACCTTGCAGTCGATCACCATGCTCGACTGCACGCAGGCGCGCGCCGGCGGATGCTCGCCGAAGTACGACACGAACACCTTGTTGAACGACGCGAAATCGCGCGCATCGTCGAGCCACACGCCGCAGCGCACCACGTGCTCGAGCCCGTAGCCCGCATCCTTCAGGATCGCGATCACGTTCTCGATCGTCTGCTTCGACTGCGTGACGATGCCGCCCTCGACGACCTCGCCGTTCACCATCGGCGTCTGACCCGACACGTACAGCCAGCCGTCGGCCTCGACCGCCCGCGCGAACGGCATCACCTGGCCGCCCGTCCCCTTCGCATCACCCACACCATAACGCTTCATCGATTCACTCCTGTTCGGTTTCGATGCATGACGGCGCGCCCGCGCGCGCCGGATTCAGATTGGCGCCGCGCGCCGCCGGACTCAGAACGCGTCCGCCGGCCGCGCGCCGCGCGCGACGAAATGGCCCGCGCGCTCGCCCGTCGGCATGCCGTCGCGATACGACAGCACACCGTTCACCCACACCGCGTCGATCCCGCGCGCCGGCTGCTGCGGCCGGTCGAAGGTCGCGACATCGAGCACCCGCGCGGGGTCGAACAGCACCAGGTCGGCGTGGTAGCCGATCCGCACCTCGCCGCGCTTTTCCAGGCCGAAGCGGCGCGCCGACAGCGAGGTCATCTTGCGCACGGCTTCTTCCAGCGGCAGGAGGCCGCTGTCGCGCGCATAGTGGCCGAGCACGCGCGGAAACGCGCCCCACAGCCGCGGATGCGGCAGCGGATCGTTGGGCAGCCCGTCCGAGCCGACCATCGTCGCCGGATGCGAGAGGATCCGCCGCACGTCGTCCTCGGACATGTTGTGATACACCGCGCCCGCCGGCTGCAGCCGCCGCGCGGCATCCTGCTCGCTGACGCCCCATTCGGCGGCAATCGCCCCGATCAGCTTGCCCGCCATCTCCGGATGCGGCTCCGACCAGGTGATCGTGATGTCGCTGTCGCCCGTCACCTGCTTCAGGTCGAGCGTCGACGAGCTGCGGCTGTACGGATAGCAGTCGCAGCCGACCGGCTGCAGCCGCCGCGCGCCGTCCAGCGACGCGAGCACTTCCGTGCTGCGCCCCCAGTTCGACGGCCCCGCGCACTTCAGGTGCGAGATCACGACCGGCACGCGCGCATGGTGGCCGACCCGGTAGGCCTCGTCCATCGCTTCCAGGATCGCGTCGAACTCGGTGCGCATGTGCGTGGTATACAGCGCGCCCGCCCATGCGAGCGGCTCCGCGAGCGCCATCACCTCTTCGGTCGGCGCGGCGAACGCGGAACCGTAGGCAAGCCCCGAGCTGAGGCCGAGCGCGCCGTGCGCGAGCGCCTCTTCGAGCTGCGCGCGCATCGCCGCGATCTCCTCCTCGGTGGCCGCTCGATCGAGCCGGTCCATCTGGTTGCTGCGCAGCGCGGTATGGCCGACCAGCGCCGCCACGTTCACCGCCGGACGCGCGTGGTTGACCGCGTCCACGTACGCCGCGAAGGTCGGATAGCAAAACGCGTCGCGCTCGCCGAGCAGGTTCATCGGATCGGGCGGATCGCCCGCGAGCGTGACGGGCGACGCGCTGATCCCGCAGTTGCCGACGATCACCGTCGTCACGCCCTGCGAGATCTTCGGCAGCATCTGCGGCGCGCGGATCACGTGCGTGTCGTCGTGCGTGTGCACGTCGACGAAACCGGGCGCGAGCGCGCGCCCCCCGGCCTCGATCACCGTCTCCGCGAGCCAGTTCGACAGGTTGCCGATCGCCGCGATATGTCCGTCGCGCAGCGCGACGTCGCGCTCGACGGGCGGCGCGCCCGTGCCGTCGTACAGTTGGGCGCCGACGATCAGCGTGTCGGCGGCTTCGGGATGCGAATGCATGTCAATCTCCCAAGGGTTGGCGGTCGCCGCCGCCGCGATAGGCATCGAGCGCCAGCTTGACGCGGCGCAGCCGCTCGCGGCACACGTCGCCGAGCCGCAGCGCGACCTCGGTGACGAGCACGTCGAGCGCCATCATCATCACGTAGCGCGAAGTCGACGGTTTGAAAATGAAATCGGTCTCGTACGCGACCACCGGGATCAGGTGATCCGCGAGCTGCGCGAGCGGCGACGCGGGCGCGGTGATCGCGATCAGCGTCGCGCCGTAGCGCTTCGCGAGCGCGCAGCTGTCGAGCAGCTCCGGCACCCGGCCGGTCGCGGACAGCGCGACGATCACGCAGTCCTTCGTCACCGTGCTCGCCACCATCCGCTGCAGCAGGCCGTCCTGGTAGCTCGCGACCGGGCAGCCGAAGCGCACGAGCCGGAAGCGCAGCTCGTCGGCGAGCGCGGTCGAGCCGCCGCCCTGCCCGTACACGTAGATCATGCGCGCGGCCACCAGCGCCTGCGCCGCGGCGTCGAAGCCGGTCTGCCGCAGCAACTGCTGGTTGTGCGCGAGCGCGACCTGCACGTCGTCGAACACCCGTGCGACGGGGCTCGCCTCGCCGCCCGCCGGATCCTCCGCGGGCACGAGGAAGCGCTGCCCGACGGCCGCCGCCTGCGCGAGCCTCAGCTTCAGCTCGCGCACGTCGCGGCAGCCGACCGCCTTCGCGAAACGCGTCACCGTCGCGGCGCTGACATCGGCCTGTCGCGCGAGTGCGTTGATACTGGCGTGAGCGGCGCGCGCGAGGTCGTCGAGGATGAAGCCCGCGACCTTGCGCTCGGCGTCGCGCAACTCCGGCGCGCACTCGGCGATCCGGGCGACGATGTCGAAGGCGGGCGGTTCGGCGAACGAATTCATGTGAATAAACGGGGGACGCGGATGCTGTTAGTAAATAACATTGCGGTGCCGATGCTACTTTCTGTACTATCGCCAAGTCAACTTCCAAGCGATATACATGGATGATGGAGCGAGATGACATGAAAGTTACAAACTATCAAGACGCGACGATCGCGCCGTTCAGCAAGGGCCTCGGCAACCTCCCCAGCGCGAGCGTGCCGCTCGCGGACGCGAGCCGGCTCGAATGGAACCTGCTCGCCGAGGACGTGAGCCTGCCCGCCGCCGTGCTGTATGCGGACCGGGTCGAGCACAACCTGCAATGGATGCAGGCGTTCGTCGCCGAGTACGGCGTGAAGCTCGCGCCGCACGGCAAGACCACGATGGCGCCGCAGCTGTTCCGCCGCCAGCTCGATGCGGGCGCGTGGGGCATCACGCTCGCGACCGCGCACCAGGTGCAGGCCGCGTATCACGGCGGCGTGAGCCGCGTGCTGCTCGCCAACCAGCTGGTCGGCCGGCGCAACATGGCGCTGATCGCGGAACTCTTGAGCGACCCGAGCTTCGAGTTCTTCTGCCTCGTCGATTCGGTCGACGGCGTGGATCAGCTGGGCGCGTTCTTCGCCGCCGCGGGCCGCACGCTCGACGTGCTGCTCGAACTGGGCGTGCCGGGCGGACGCACCGGCGTGCGCGACGACGCGCAGCGCGACGCGGTGCTGGCCGCCGTCGAGCGCCACGCGGGCGTGCTGCGGCTCGCCGGCATCGAGCTGTACGAAGGGGTGCTGAAGGAAGAGACCGAGGTGCGCACGTTCCTGCAGCGCGCGGTCAAGCTCGCGCGCGAGCTGGCTGCCGCCGGGCGCTTCGCGCGCGGGCCGGCGCTACTGTCGGGCGCGGGCTCCGCATGGTACGACGTGGTCGCCGACGAATTCGCGCAGGCGCAGTCGGAAGGCGTGATCGACGTCGTGCTGCGGCCGGGCTGCTATCTGACGCACGACGTCGGCATCTACAAGCAGGCGCAGAACGACATCTTCGCGCGCAATCCGGTCGCGAAGAAGATGGGCGAAGGGCTGCTGCCCGCGCTGCAGCTGTGGGCCTACGTGCAATCGATCCCGGAGCCGGGCCGCGCGATCATCGCGCTCGGCAAGCGCGACGCGGCGTTCGACGCGGGCTTCCCCGAGCCCGCCCGCCATTTCCGGCCCATCGCCGCGTCGGGCGAGGATGAAACGTCGGGCGCCGCCGCGTCGGGCGCCGCCGCGCCGCGCATGCTGGGCGCGGACGAAGGCTGGAAGATCACCGGCATGATGGACCAGCACGCCTACCTGCAGGTGCCGGCCGATGCGGACCTGAAGGTCGGCGACATGGTCGCGTTCGACATCTCGCACCCGTGCCTGACCTTCGACAAGTGGCGTCAGCTGCTGGTGCTCGATCCGCAGTATCGCGTCACGGAAGTCATCGAAACCTTCTTCTGAGCCGGCGCGCGCCGGCCGCCGCCCGAGCGGGCGACGCGCACGGCGCGCGCGGAGTACACTGCGTGGCGCCCACCCGTCAGGAGAAAGCCATGGCAGCCAAGAAGATCCTGTTTCTGACCGGCGACTTCGCCGAAGACTACGAAACCATGGTGCCGTTCCAGGCACTGCAGGCGATCGGCCATCAGGTCGACGCCGTGTGTCCCGGCAAGCGCGCCGGCGACAAGATCAAGACCGCGATCCACGATTTCGAAGGCGACCAGACCTACACCGAGAAGCCCGGCCACCAGTTCACGCTGAACGCGAGCTTCGACGGCGTCGACGCCGCGCGCTACGACGCGCTCGCGATCGCCGGCGGCCGCGCGCCCGAGTATCTGCGGCTCGATCCGCAGGTGATCGCGCTGGTGCGCGCGTTCGCCGCCGCGGGCAAGCCGATCGCGGCGATCTGCCACGCGGCGCAGCTGCTCGCGGCAGCCGAGGTGATCCGCGGCAAGCGCATCTCCGCGTATCCGGCCTGCGCGCCCGAGGTGCGGCTCGCGGGCGGCGAGTATGTCGACCTCAAGGTCGACGAGGCCGTCACCGATGCGCCGTTCGTCACCGCGCCCGCCTGGCCCGCGCACCCCGCGTGGCTCGCGCAGTTCCTCGTGCTGCTCGGCACCCGCATCGAACTGTAGGCGCTCAGGGCGCGCCCGTCTCGTCGGGCCGCCCGACTTCCGACACCCTCACCTCCAGCAGCGCGAGCGCGCCGGACAACGCGTCGAGCGCGTCGTCCGGCAGCGACGCCATGGTCTTGCGCACGAACGCGTTGCGACGCGGCAGGCAGCCCTCGAACGCGGCGCGCCCCGCCGCCGTCAGCGTCACGTTGGTCACGCGATTGTCGCGCGGGTCCGGCTCGCGCTCGATCCAGCCGAGCGCCTCCAGCGTCTTCAGCTGCCGGGTCAGCGCGCCCGGGTCGATCCGCATCGTCTCGACGAGCCGCTTCTGCGACGAGCCGCCGCCATGGTGGTGCAGCATCAGCATGATGCGCCAGCGCGGCAGCGGCTGGCCGACGTAGTGTTCGAATGCGCCCATGAAGGCGCGGTAGGTGCGGCCGAACTGCTGCATGACCGCGACGTGATCCCGTTCTTCCATCCGCTCGCTCGATCCTCGTGTAGTGGTCACGGCGCGCGTCAGTCGACCGCGACGGTCGGCTCGACCGCGCGCCGCAGCGTGATGGGCGGCACGCGCCGCGCGTGCCAGGCGGCGAACAGCGCGACCAGCGCACCGAGCGCGACGCCCAGGTGGATCGCGCCCACCAGCGCGTCGCGCGCCGCCTCGATCAGCACCGCGCCGTCATGCCCCGCGCGGGTCAGCTCGTCGATCACCCGCGCCTGCGCGACGCGGTCGATCAGGATCTGCGGATCGGCGAGACGCGCGAACCAGCGCGACGCATGCTCGACACCGAGCGCGCTGCGCACCCCGCCTGCGTACATTTCGTTGACCAGCGTGCCCGTCAGCGCGGTGCCGACCATCCCGCCCACCATCCGCAGCGACTGCAGCAGCGCGGTCGCGATCCCCAGATGCTGGCGGCCCGCCGTCTGCTGCGCGAACACCGTGAGGTTCGGCAGCACGAAGCCGAGGCCGATCCCGCCCACGACCATCAGCGCCATCAGCAGCCAGCCGGGCGTGGTGTGACTCGCCACGACCACCCCGCCGCACGCGATCGCGAACAGCGCGAAGCCGAGCGGCAGCATCACGTTCGGGCGGCGGATCCGCGTGATCACGCGGCCGTTCATGATGCTGCCGATCGTGATGAACACGACGAGCGGCGTGATCACGAGCCCGGCGTCCTTCGGCGACATCCCGAAGCCGCCCTGGAACAGCAGCGGCGCGTAGAACAGCAGCGAGAACATCGCGAAGCCGCCGAGCATCGCGAGCACGAACAGCGTCGACAGCCCGCGGTTCGCGAACATGTCGAACGGCAGGATCGGCTGCGCGCAGCGCTTCTCCCACCACCACAGCGTCGCCCCGCCCGCGAGCCCGACCGCGAGCAGCAGCGTCGGCCAGCCGATCATGCCGTACTTCGGCAGCCATTCGACGAACAGCTGCAGCGCGCCGAGCGTCACCGCGATCAGCACCGCGCCGGGCCAGTCGAGCCGCATCTTCTGCGTGTGCTCGACATGGCGCAGGTGCGGCAGGAAGCGCCACACGAACAGCAGCGACAGCAGCCCGACCGGCAGGTTCACGTAGAACACCGAACGCCAGCCGTAATACTGCGTGAGGATCCCGCCCAGCGACGGGCCGATCGCGTTCGCGATGCCGAACGCGGAACTCATCATCACCTGCCAGCGCAGCCTGACCACCGAATCGGGAAACAGGTCCGGGATGCACGCGAACGCGGTGCCGACCAGCATCCCGCCGCCGATGCCCTGCAGGCCGCGCGCGAGCACCAGGAACAGCATGTCGTTGGCCATGCCGCACAGCACCGATGCGCCGGTGAACACGACGATCGACGCGATCACGAACGGCTTGCGCCCGTAGTAATCGCCGAGCCGGCCGAAGATCGGCACGGTGATCACCGAACTCAGCAGGTACGAGGTCGCGACCCACGCGTACAGCTCGAACCCCTTGAGTTCCGAGACGATCGTCGGCAGCGCGGTGCCGACCACGGTCTGGTCGAGCGCGACGAGCATGGTGACGAAGGAAATGCCGAGCATCGCAAGCAGCGATTCCCGGAACGGCAGGACTTGCCCGCTCGAATGGTGGGCAGCGGTATGAACGGCCATTTTTTGTCGGCGCAATGTTTGACGAGTCAACTAATAAAAAATTCTATCATGTGGCGTTGCGCAGCGCAGAAGGTGCGCTCGCCCGCCCGACTCATCAGGAGGGATATGGAACCGATTTCATCCGTCACCGGGCCGACGCTGTCGGCCGCCGATCTGGATACGCTGCGGCGCGCCAAGCTCGCACTCGAAAGCCCGTCGCTGACGGTCAAGCTGACGAGCGTGGTGGGCGCGCCGATCGAGAAGCTGATCGCGAAGCTGCCGGGCTTCGCGACCGACAAGATCAACGACGCGACCCAGCTCGCGCTGCGCAAGTGCCTGCACCTCGCGCTGCGCACGATCGGCAAGTCGGGCGGCGTCGCGAGCGCGGGCGAGACGCCGGACAAGCCGAGCAACCTGCTGCACAAGCTCGCGGTCGCGACCACCGGCGCGGCGGGCGGCGCGTTCGGGCTGTTCGCGCTGCCGGTCGAACTGCCGGTCACGACCACGCTGATGTTCCGCTCGATCTGCGACATCGCGCGCAGCGAGGGCGAGGACCTGCATTCGATCGAGACCCAGCTGCAATGCCTCGCCGTGCTCGGCATGGGCAGCGGCTTCCAGCCCTCGGACGGCAGCGCGGAAAGCGCCGATTTCGGCTATTTCGCGCTGCGCGGCGCGCTCGCGCAGGCGGTGTCGAAGGCCTCCTCGGAAATCGCGTCGAAGGGCTTCGCGGTCAAGGGCTCGACCACCCTGCTCAAGCTGCTGCAGGCCGTGACCGCGCGCTTTTCCGCGCAGGTCACGGAACAGGTCGCCGCGAAATCGATCCCGGCGCTCGGCGCGGTGCTCGGCGCGACCGTCAACACGCTGTTCATCGATCACTTCCAGCAGGCCGCGCACGGCCACTTCGCGATCCGCCGGCTCGAGCGCCGCTACGGCACGGCGGCCGTCGAGGCCGCGTATCAGGCGATCGACGCGTCCGCCGTGCGCTGAGTGCCCCGCTCGACCGCGACGCGCCGCATGAACGCGGCCGCGCGCTCGAGCGCCTGCCCCGCCTCCGGCACGAACGGCGCGTAGATCTGCCAGACATGCGGCTGCTGCGGCCAGATCTCGAATTCGACCGGCACACCGGCCGCGCGCGCCTTGTCGGCGACGCGCCGCGCGTCGTCGAGCAGCACCTCGGTGCTGCCCGCCTGGATGAACAGCGGCGGCAGGCCGTCGAAATCGGCGTACAGCGGCGACGCATGCGGATGGGTGGCGGGCGCGTCGCCGAGATAGAGCCGCGCGGCGCGGCCGAGCGCCGCGCCCGCGAACAGCGCGTCGATGCCGTCGTGGTTGCGCAGGGTCTCGCCGGTGGCGGCGAGATCGGTCCACGGCGAGAACAGGATCGCCCCCGCCGGCAGCGGTTCGCCGGCATCGCGCAGCGCAACCAGCGTCGCGAGCGCGAGGCCGCCGCCCGCCGAATCGCCGCCGAACACGATCGACTCGGGCGGCGTGCCGAGCGCCAGCAGGCGCCGGTACGCGGCGAGCGCGTCGTCGAGCGCGGCCGGGAACGGATGCTCGGGCGCGAGCCGGTAGTCGAGCGAGAACGCCCGCACGTTCGCGCGCCGCGCGAGCGTGAACACGATCGGCCGGTGCGTGGCGGGCGAGCAGAAATAGTAGCCGCCGCCATGGAAATACAGCAGCAGGCGACCGGGCGTCGCGTCGGTGCGCTCGAACCACTCGCCGGAGAGCGGCGCGTCGCCGGGCCGGCCGTGCTCGCGCAGCCGCCAGCCGGACGGCGCACGCCGCGCCCAGCGCGTGCGCAGCGCGGTGAGCCGGCGCGCGCGCGCCGGATCGATCACGGGATTGAGCGTTTCAGGATAGAAATGCCGGCGCAACAGCCAGCATGCGATCTTGCTTTGCCAACTCATCGAACGCACTCGGGAACGGGAACGCGCACCATACCATGCGTGCCGCGCCGCACGCCTTCCAGGTCAGCCCGCGGGCAGCACCTGGCCACGGATCTCGCCCATCGGATGCGCGCCCGTGTGGATGTTGAAGTACCACTTGCCGGCCATCAGGTCGGTGACCTGCAGGTCGGTCAGCTGCTTCGAGCCCGTGATCGGGCTGGCCAGCCCCTCCTTCGGAATCGGCACCTGGATCCCCGCGTTCTGCCCCACGGGCGCCGGCCCGTGGAAGTGCGCGGCGGTCGCGGGCCCGGTCAGACCCGCGTAGGACACGGTCCAGCTCAGCGTGCGGCTCGCGGTGTCGAAGCTTGCGGCAAGCTTGCCCTCGCCCTTGCTCGTGGTCGGCGGCACCTCGCTCGACGGCTGCAGGCTCGCGGCGAGCTGTACGGTTTCGGCATGCGCGCCGCCCGCGGCGAACGCCGCGGCCAGCACGCCGATGCGAATCAGGCGAAACGAAAACATGGATGGACCCCTCCCGTCACGACGGTCTGCGATCGCACGACAGGCTGCCGCGCCGATCCGACCGCTGCGGTCATGGTAGTCGATCGCGCGCGCGTGACGCACGAATGCATCGCGCGAAACACGCACGTGGGCCGAACAGAGCTTTGCACGGATCCGGCTCAATCCGCGCAGCGGGGTTCGCTACACTGCGCAGCACAGTATTTCCTTCCGTCCGAAGGATTCTGCGAGTTTTGACGCGGCCTGCGGGCCGCGTTTTTTTTGCCTGCCCGCCGCGCCGCGCGAGCCGTTCCGTGCGCATACAAAAATGCGCAGCACGAGCGGGCGCGATCACCGACAATGCCCGCGTCGATCACTTCCACGGAAGCTTATCGTGCGCACCGGCGAACTTGTTCCTGGCAACAATCCGCGTCATTGCTGCACGCTTCACCGTCTGTTGCTGACCGGCGCGGCCTGCGCCGCGCTGCATGCGGGCGCCGCGTCCGCGCAGGAGTTCGCGCTGTTCGGCGGCCTGCTGCGCGGCAACGACGGCCACACCTACGCCTGGGCCTTCGATTACCAGGAAGGGCTCGGCCGCTACGCGGCGCTCGGCTTCAGCTGGTACAACGAGGGGCACATTCCCGACCATCACCGCGACGGCCAGGCCGTGCAGCTGTGGGGCCGCCTGCCGCTCGCCCAGCGCCGCTTCGTGATTTCGGCGGGCGCGGGCCCCTACCGCTACTTCGACACGACCGCCGCGTCCAACGGCCGCGGCTACTCGGACACGCACGGCTGGGGCGTGCTGATGAGCGTGCGCGCCGCGTATTACACCTCGCACCGCTGGGTCGCGCAGCTGCAGCTCAATCGCGCGCAGATCTTCGGCGGCCCGAGCACCACCTCGGTGATGTTCGGCGTCGGCTACCAGCTCGCCGCGCCCGGCACGCCCGGGCCGCGCGACGAGGCGCCGGGCCGCGTCGGCCCGGTCACGCACAACGAGATCACGGCGATGGTCGGCGAGACGATCCTCAACAGCACGCGCTCGCCGAGCGCGCTCGGCGGCAGCGTCGAATACCGGCGCGGCGTCCTGAACGATCTCGACTGGACCGCGACCTACCTGTACGAAGGCTCGAAGAAATCGATCCGGCGCAACGGCGTCGCCACGCAGCTGTGGCTCACCCGCGCGTTCTTCGACGAGCGGCTCACGCTCGGCATCGGCGCGGGCGCGTATGTCGCGATCGACGAACGCGAGGTGCCCGGCAAGGCCGGCCCGCCGGACGGACGGCTCGCCGGCCTGATCTCGATCTCCGCGAGCTACCGGATCGGCCGGCACTGGTCCACCCGGCTCACCTGGAACCGCGTGATGACGCGCTACAACCGCGACACCGACGTGATCCAGGCCGGCGTCGGTTACCGCTTCTGAGCGCCGCGCTCAGCTCAGCGCAGCGCAAGGCGCTTGAAGAAGCCGTCGTAGAACGCGGGATCGGTGACGGTGGTCGTGATCGAGTCGCCGTTGGTGTCCCACTGCGTGACCACGAAGCGCGCCCACACCGTGACGCCGCCGTCCGCGCGCGGCCGCACCATCAGCAACGCGCGCGCGCTTTCGTGATCGGTGCGCGCGGACAACGGAATGCCCTTTGCCTTGAACACCGCGCGAATCGCCTCGCGTGCGCGATCGCCGACCACCCGGTTGCGCTCGCCCTCGACGAGCGCACCGTCCGCATCCACCGTCACCGGATCGAACTCCAGCGCGCGCAATGCGCTCGCGCCGGCGTCGCTCGCCGCGCGCAGCGCGCTGGCCGGATACGCACGCTGCTGGATCCGTGCGAGCGACGCGGCCTCCGCGTTCGTCAGGTCGATCGTGGTCTGCTTGGAGCTGAGGCGGATCAGGCCCGTCCTGCCGCTGTCGCCCGTCACCCGCGCCTGCGGGTTCGGGGTCTTGCAGCCCGCGAGCGCCAGCGCGCAGAAAACACCGGCGAGCGGGACGAGCCAGCGCGACGCGCGGCCGGAGCGAACGGACGGAACGGACATGGCGGGACAGGGAGCGAAAAGGGGAAGCCCGCATCATGCCACGGGCGCGCGCGGATCCGGCCATTGCGCATGCAACGCGCGCAGGTTGTCATGCAAATTTCATGCGGCGACGGGCAGGACGCACCGCCGTACCGGTGCACGACGCCTCACTCGATCGCGCGCAGCACCCCGACCAGCTGCCGCGCCGCGCGCGCCCAGGTGAACTGCGCCGCGTGCGCGCGACCGCGCGCGCGCATGCGGCCGCGCAGCGCGGGATCGTCCATCAGCTGCGCG
>NZ_JAAGNW010000007.1:85866-87237 GCF_010645215.1 Burkholderia multivorans
ATCGCAGTACAGCGCCGCGTCGCCGCACGCCTCGGGCAGCGACGCCTCGCGCGACGCGATCACCGGGCAGCCGCACGACATCGCTTCGAGCGGCGGCAGGCCGAAACCCTCGTACAGCGACGGGAACACGAAACAGCCCGCGTGTTCGTACAGCGACTTCAGCTCGCCGTCGCTCACGTAGCCCGCCCAGATCACCTGTCGCGCGGCCTCGCCGTCGGCCTCGCCGTCGGTCTGGCCGTCGGTCTGGCCATTGGCCAGCGCCGTCGCGCCGAAAATCTTCACGTTGGCGCCGCCCGCGATCACGACCTTCAGGTCGGGATGCGTGCGTTCGAGCAGCGCGACCGCCTCGAGCGCGCGCGCGAGGTTCTTGCCCGGCGCGAGCGAGCCGACGATCAGCACGAACCGGTCGTAGGCGAGGCCCAGGCGCGCGAGCACCGCGTCGTCGCGCTCGATCCGTTCGAAATGATCCACGCCGGAATAGATCGTCGACACGTCGGTCGGCGCGACGCCCAGCCGCTCGACGATGCGCGCCTTCGAGAATGCCGAGACGGTCAGGATGTGCCGCACGCGGCGCTTGAGCACCATGAACGCGAGCCGGTACCACAGCCGGAACGCGAGCGAATACCCTTCCGGGAAATCGAACACCGCGGCGTCGTGGATCATCAGCACCTGGTTGCGCTTGAACAGCGGCCCGATGTTGCACAGGCTGACGAGCGTCTGGCCGCGCGTGGCGAACGGCAGCGCGAGCTGTTCCCACAGCGCGCCGCGAAAACGCGGCACCACGCGGCACGCGAGCGTCGGCGGCAACGCGAGCGCGCCGTGATCGCGCGGCACCACGAGCGTCGGCCCGCGCGCATCGGCCGGCGCAAGCCGCGCGAGCGCCGCTGTGAATTCGTGCGCGACGCGCTGCACGCCCGTCAGGCGCTGGGCGGTGAACTTGCCGTTGATCGCGATCGATGCGGGCAGCGCGGCGCGCGCCGCGCCGCGTTCGTCGGCGTCGAACGCGGGCGGGTACGGCGTGCCGGCGACGACGCCCGAGGCGACCGCGTACGCGCCCGGCTCGGACGGAAAGGAGGAGCGGGATTCGCTCCCGGACGAAGAAGAAGTCATGGCTGCGGCGCTCGCGCGACATTCGGGGAGGAGCGCTCGTGTCCGCGCGGCGCGGTCACGAGCCCGGCGACCCAGTGTCGTCGCGCGGGCCCGCGCGGTCTGTACGCTCGCCCGCACAAGCCGCGCGCCGCGCGAGCGTCAGCGATTGCGCGCGACCGACCAGATCAGATAGAACGACTCCGCCGACGGCAGGATCTGCGCGAGCAGGCGGTTGAAGCGCGCAGCCGGCGCAGTGCCGACATAGACGACATCGAGCGGCTT
>NZ_JAAGNW010000007.1:87247-90441 GCF_010645215.1 Burkholderia multivorans
CATGTCGAACTCGGTCGCGAGCATCAACGCATCGCCCTGGGTCATGTCGAGCCGGAACACCTCGGGCCGGTTGTGGTCCGGCGCGTAGTTGATCTTCTTGATGCCCTCCTGCAGGCCCGCCTGCGCACCCGCGACCGGCGTGAGCGGCGGATCCGGATGGCGGATCACGATCACCTGGCGCGGATTCGCGCCGTTCGGATCGATGCTGCCCGCGGTCGTGAGCGCGTCGGCGAGCGACAGCTGGCCCTGGTTCATGTACACGGTCTGCGGCTTCGGCACCTCGCCCATCACGAACACGCGGTTCTGCGTATGGTCCGGCACGTGCACGATGTCGCCCGTCTGCAGCACGATGTTCTGCCGCTGATCGCCGCGATTGAGAATCCGGTTCATGTCGATCGTCACCACCTGATCGCCGCGCGACACCAGCACGCGCTGCAGGTCCGCGTCGGGATTGCCGCCGCCCGCGCGGTTGACCGCGTCGACCACGCGCATCGGCGAGCCGGTCAGCGACAGCTGGCCGGGGTTCTTCACGTCGCCCGTCACCTGCACGCGCTGGCTGCGGTACTGCATCACCCGCACGTCGATCTGCGGATCCTTGAGGCGCGTCTTCAGCCGGCGCGTCAGCAGCGCGGCGATCTGCACGGGGCTCATGCCCTCGACCCGCACGCGACCCAGCGTCGGAAAGAAGATCGTGCCGTCCGCCGCGACCCGCTGCCCCTGCGCCTCGAGGTCGCCCTGCCCGTTCGCGCCGAACGCGCTGGTCTGCTGCGGCAGCACGCCGCCGAGGCTGCCGGTCGCCTGCAGCGTGCCGGGATCGCCGAGCGGCGTGGCGGAGTCGGCGCCGCCGCGCGTCAGTTCCGGATGGCCCCATACGGTCACGCCGAGCACGTCGTCGGCGCCCACGCGGTAATCGTTGAAGGCCGCGGGCAGGCCCGGCTGGATGCCGGCCTCGCGCGCGCGCGCATCGGCCTCGTCGCCCTGCTTGAGCGTGTAGACGAGCTGCGGCGTAATCAGTTTGACGTCGTAGACGGTCGAATCCGTCGGCGCGCTCAGGTTGTCGTTCATGCGGCTCGAATCGAGCGCCGGCCCCGGGGCCAGCGCACAGCCCGACAGGACGGCCGCAAGCGCGGCCGCCATCGCGAGGGGCTTCAACATCGGGGAGTTCTCCTTGGTACGGGTGCCGCGCGGTGGCGCGGCGTCAGAATGCATTGCGGCCGACGAATCCCCTGATGAGCGTCATCAGGATGATCTTGATGTCGAACCAGAAGGTCCAGTTCTGCATGTAGAACAGGTCGAACTTCACGCGCGCGGCCATCTTCTCGACCTTGCGCGTCTCGCCGCGATAGCCGTTGATCTGCGCCCAGCCGGTGATGCCGGGGCGCACGCGGTAGCGGTACATGTAGCCGTCGACCAGCTCCTTGTAGAGATCGTCGTGCTCGATCGCATGCGGGCGCGGCCCCACCACCGACATCTGGCCGAACAGCACGTTGAAGAACTGCGGCAGCTCGTCGAGCGAGGTGCGGCGCAGGAACGCGCCGACCCGCGTGATGCGCGCGTCGTTGCGCGAGGCCTGGGCCACGACGCCCGTGTGCTGCGCATGCACGCGCATCGTGCGGAATTTCAGGATCTCGAACTCGCGGCCGTCGACGCCCTTGCGGCGCTGCCGGAACAACACCGGCCCCGGCGAGGACAGCTTGACCGCGCACGCGAGCGCCGCGAGCAGCGGCAGCAGCGGGATCAGCACCGCGAGCGCGAACAGCCGGTCGAACACGAACTTCGGCCACAGCTGCGGCACCGACAGCGGGCTCGTCGCGAGATTGATGGCCGGCATGCCCAGCACCTCGGTGACCGAGCGGTTGAAGAACGCGATGCCGCGCACGTCCGGCAGGAAGCGCAGATTGACGAAGTCGTGGCGGAACTCGCGCACGATGCGCTGGATCTGCCGCTCGTGCGACAGCGGCAGCGCGAGCCAGATCTCGTCGACGCCGTCCATCCGCACCTGTTGCCTGAACGCGCGGAAATCGGTGACGAGCGGCACGCCGCTTACCGACGGCTCGCCGCCTGCGCCCTCGTCGAACACGCACACCGGCACGAAGCCGGCCTGCCGCGCCGCCTGCATCTGCTCCAGCACGGCGCGCCCGTACGCGCGCGAGCCGACGATCGCGACCCGCCGGCGCCGCATCCCGGCGCGGCGCATGCCGCTGCCGAGCGCGTAGCCGAACGTGCGGCCCAGCAGCAGCAGCACACCCGCCATCAGCACGGTGCGGCCGAGCCACGGCAGCGACACCTCGGTGCCGCGATGCAATGCGCCCGCGCACGCGGCGGCGAGCGCCGCGACGCCGAGCCAGCCGAGCAGCACGCGCACGAGCGTGCGATACGAGATCCGGCCGCGCGCCGGATCGTAGACGCCGAGCGCCGGGAACACCAGCAGCGTCAGCACGCACAGCAGCGCGACGAACGCGCGCTGCGCATCGGACAGGTCGGGCGCGCCGCCCTCGCGCAGCGCCTGCGCGAGCAGCGCGCCCGCCGCGACCAGCAGGACATCCGCGAGTCGCGCGAAGATTCCAGGCATGATGAGTCCTCCCGCCGCTCAGGCCGCGGGCCGTACGGCGTCGCGATAGCCGCCGATCCGCAACGGCCGCCCGTCCGCCGGGCACGTGTCGTCCTCGTGCTGCGCGTGCGTGATGAGCCGGCTGAATTCGCCGCGGATCAACCGGTAGCATTCGCACGCATGCGCTTCCAGGCCCGCGCGATCGAGCACGGTGATATGGCCGCGCCGCTGGCGGATCAGGCCCGCCTCCTGCAGCTTGCCGGCCGCCTCGGTCACGCCTTCGCGGCGCACCCCGAGCCTGTTCGCGATGGTCTGCTGCGTGACCGCCAGCTCGTCGCCCTCGATCCGGTCGTGCGCGAGCAGCAGCCAGCGGCACAGCTGCTCGCCGACCGAGTGGTGGCGATTGCACAGCGCGCCGCGCGAAATCTGCGTCATCGCCGCCTGCCAGTAGCGCAGCATCAGGTCGTAGGTATCGAGCGAGCGGTCGAATTCCTGACGGAACACGTGGGTCGGGATCCGGTAGGCGAAGCCGCCGCTGCGCACCTCGACGCGGCTCGACATCGCGCCCGAGCCTGCCAGCGTCGATACGCCCACCGCGCCCTCGTTGCCGATCGCCGCAACCTCGACCATCGCGCCGTCCTCC
>NZ_JAAGNW010000007.1:90451-90947 GCF_010645215.1 Burkholderia multivorans
ATCGCGGTGGTCGGGAAATACAGGTGGCGCATCGGCTCGTCCGCGCCGTACAGCAGCTGCGCACTCTTGATCTTGACCAACTCAAGATGCGGCTCGAGCGCACACAGGCTGTCCTCGGTCAATGAGCCGAGCAGCGCGTTCGTCCGGAAACCCTCTCTCTGATGCAACATGTTCGTGTCCTGATTGATCCACCCCGCCTGAAGCGCGGTGCGGGTATTTGCTTTCGCAAGACACGGTCACGGCAAGATTCACTCATTACCTCTGCGTCGTGTCGGCGGCCTGAAGGTCGTCCTCATTGCACGTTGCCGTGCCGCCCTCTTGCAGGGGCGCAAAAACATCAAAGCGATTTACGTGCCAATTGCGGCTCACCCTTAATATCTAAAGACTTCGATTCGAATTAACATTCAGCGCACAGTTTTATTCGCTCAAAAGCGTCGCATCCGCGGACACTTTGGCGCGCACCAAGCGACATCCGATGTTGCATCGAACCATTGCG
>NZ_JAAGNW010000007.1:90957-92702 GCF_010645215.1 Burkholderia multivorans
ATCGCCGTCATGCGGCACCCGCCTTTACACACAATGGTTTGCATCGTTTCACCCCCACCCTAGGGCGAATACTTAGATTTCCGGAACGCAAGCGTCGGCCATACCGTAATCCGCATGAAACTGTCGCAAAAGTGAGTCGAAAGACCTTGTCAACGATATGTGATGCATCCCTCACAAAAGACACAACACGTTGATTTTTATAGATATTTTTTGTCAATCAAAAATTCATCAAACAACGTTTATTCCATCTGTAAAATTTTCTTCATACATTTTCCAAGCAAGCAAAAAATACCAATTGGTCTCATATCGGTATTACCTGGAAATAAAAAACCCTTGACTACCTCCATCACAAACCACGCCGATTTATCGCCTAAAAACATTCACCGATAATCGGCAATCGTTAAAGTTTGTGAAATCGCGCATTACATGCAATCCCTAGAAAAATCGAGCGTGATAATCTGAATTCCCCTCATCAACAGTCAAATCGGATTAACAAATCGATCGTTATGCGAATGCGCCGAGCGCTGCCGCGACGATCGCCGCGATTCGACGCCTCACGTGCGGCCGCGGCCCACGCGATCGCTTCCGGCGCCAGCCGGACAAGGAAGCCACGTGACACATCGTGAATACAAGGAACCGGCCGTACGGCCGGGCGGCGTCATGATCGAGCTGCCCCATCGCACCGACGCGCCGCGCTTCCTCGGCGCGCTCGGCGCCGCCGATCGCGCCGTGCTCGCGGGCCACCTGCAGCTCGTGCACGTGAAGTCGGGCCAGGTGCTGTGCGAGCCCGGCGAAGCGCTCGACTACGTCTACCTGCCCGTGACGACGGTGATCTCGATCCAGTACGCGTCGTCCGACGGCATGACGCTCGAAGTCGCGGAAATCGGCAGCGAAGGGCTCATCAGCCAGGAACTGATCGGCAGCAACGGCGCGACGCCGTGCCGCGTCGTGACCTGTCGCGACGGCTTCTCGTACCGGCTCAGCGCACGCGTGTTCTCGAACCTGCTGCGCGACTCGACGGACCTGCGCCGCCTCGTGTTCCTGTGCGTGCAGCTGCTCATGGTGCAGGCCACGCAGATCTCGTTCTGCAGCCGCCACCACGTGCTGAAGAATCAGTTGTGCAGATGGTTCATGCTGGCGTACGACCGTTCGCGCAGCGTCGAGATCCAGGTCACCCACAGCATGCTCGCGCAGATGCTCGGCGTGCGTCGCGAGACGGTGACGGACGCCGCCGGCGACATCCAGAAGGCGGGCCTGATCCGCCAGTACCGCAGCTCGATCATCCTGCTCGACCTGCCCGGCCTCGACGCACAGTCGTGCGGCTGCCACACGATCGTGCGCGACGAGATGAACAAGATCCTGTCCGGCAACGTCGGCGTGCTCGCCGAGCTGCGCAGCTGAAGCCGCTGCGCGCACCGGCGCGCCGCGCATTTCCGCTCGCGACATGGACGTTGTTGTAACTGTCTGTAAGGTGACGAACAGAAGCGCCGCGGCTGCGATGGTCTACTAGCTCGTCGGGTGGGTATGCAATCGGGTATTGCCCGCCGATCCGGAGACCAATTCCCATGCCGGAGCGCCAGGTGAACAACGAGCTCAGAACCATCATCAAGGATGTCGCGCACCTCGAGGTGCCGATCGATACCGTCGCCGACGGCGACGATCTGTACGAAGCAGGGCTGTCGTCGCTGAATACGATTCAGCTGCTGCTCGCGATCGAACATCATTTCAACATCGAAGTGCCGGAC
>NZ_JAAGNW010000070.1:0-6346 GCF_010645215.1 Burkholderia multivorans
AGCCCCAGTACCGTTGCACGCTACGCCCACAAGACCCAACCCCACGCCATGCAGCGCTCGTCGCGCGCCACGCCCTCCGTTCACGCGGCTACGACCCGCGTTCTTGCCCTGAGCCTCGCGGCCAACCTGCTGCTGCTCGCGATCGAAGCGGTCGCGGCGGCCCACGCGCATTCGTCCGGCCTGCTCGCCGATGTCCTGCACGCCGCGATCGATCTCGCCGCCGATGGCCTCATTCTGCTCGCTTGCCGGCTCGACGCGGCACTGCCGCCGGAACGCCGCCCGACCTACGAGCCGATCGCGCTCGCCGGGCTCGGCGCGCTGCTCGTCGCGACCGGCGCGCAGATGATCTGGCAGGCGACCCGCCATTTCGGCGCGCCGCCCGCCGTGCAGCCCGGCGCGCTGCCGCTCGCGCTGCTCGCCGTCACGCTCGTCGGCAAGGCCGCGCTGTCGCGCTGGATGCTGCGCCGCGCGCGCGAGACCGGCTCGGCGCTGCTGGAGGCCAGCGGCTGGCATGTGCGCGCCGACGCACTGTCGGCCCTGCTCGCCACCGGCGCGGCCAGCGCGGCGCTGGTCGGCCTCGGCCGCCTCGACGACCTCGCCGCGCTCGCGATCGGCGCGATCGTGATCAAGACCGGCAGCGGCTTCATCCGGCGCGGCTGCGCCTGCTGGCCGGGTTTCGCCGGCCGCCCGGCGCAGGGGTCCTGATCCGGCACATATTCCGCGTTTATTTTGCAAATGAGAATCATTTGCAATTGGATTGGATTTGTACGATGATGGCGACATCCATCGCATCGATTCCGACTCATGAACGCCGCCCTTCCCGTCACCGCCGCCGACCCGCTCCAGGCGCTGCTGTCGCGCCGCTCGCACTGGCCGCTCACCGAGCCCGCGCCCGACGGCGCCGCGCTCGACACGATCCTCGACGCCGCGCTGCGCGCGCCCGACCACGGCGCGCTGCGCCCCTGGCGTTTCGTGCTGATCCGCGGCGCGGCGCGCGAGGCGCTGGGCGACCTGTTCGTCGCCTGCGCGGCCGCGCGCACGCCCGACGCGCCGGCCGGCGCGCATGAACACCGCCGCCAGAAAGCGCTCGCCGCGCCGCTGATCATCGCGCTCGGCGCGGCGCTCAGCGCGCATCCGAAGGTGCCGGAAAGCGAGCAGCTGCTCGCGGTCGGCGCCGCCGCGATGAACCTGCTCAACGCGGTCCACCTGCTCGGCTACGGCGGATTCTGGGCCAGCGGCCCGGATTCGCGCGCGAGCGCGCTGCACGACGCGCTCGGCTTCGCGCCGAACGAGCAGGTGCTCGGTTTTCTCTACGTCGGCACGCCCGTTGCGCCCGCGAGCGCGGTCGCCCGCCCGGCGCGCGACGCCTATGTCCGCGAATGGCGCGGCCCGGCGCGCTGACGCTCCTCTTTCCATGCGCCGGCCATCGGCCGGCCCGACCTCATCAGGAGGCTCCATGAATTTCCCTCGCTCGGCCGCCCGCAACCATTCCCTGCTCGACGAAACGCCCGCCGGCGAAGCCGATCTCGCCGAACGCATCATCCTGACCGCCGTGCGCACCTGGCTCCATCCGGACTGCGGCGCGACGCGCGAACAGCGTTCGTGGCGCGACGTGCTGCTCGACGCGGGCCTGCGCGTCGACGGCCTCGACCAGTTCGACATGATGATGACGACGCTCACGGGCGCATCGCCGCGCCCGCTCGACACGCGCTGCCGTTGCGCGAACGACCTCGCGAACGACGAGGCCTCGCTGCTGCAGGCGATCTCGCACCTGCAGTCGACCCGCAGCGAAGCTGCGCTGCGCATCCTTGCCGGATGGCTGCCGCCCATCACCGTGAGCGGGGTGCTGAAGATCACGCGCTGGTTTTCCATTTCGCTGCTCGACGCGGGCCTCGAGATTCGCGACCGCGCGCGCCTGGTCACGTATATGCATTGAGAAGGCATTCGCCGTCCGGCAAAAAAACCGCCACGCCCGCCCGGCGGACGTGGCGGCCAAAGATCCTGGTGTCCGGGGGGAACCTAGGATCAACGCTACCAAGCTGCCCGACGGGATACGAGGACCCACCCGCCGAGCCACTTCATTTTCTGTCAGATACAACGCCGGACAATACAAGCATTGTCAGAAGCGACCTACAAAGACATTTCGGCATTCGCTTATCATTCGCTATCCCGATCAAACCTTCATAATTCGCGCCGGTCATGCGGGAATCCTGCCGCCGCCGCACCGACGCGATACCACGCAAGACCGATCCGCACACCATCCTCATACGAATGAATCGCGACCGCCGTTTCGCGCGGCATCCCGCTTGATATAACGTATTCCTTATCAATCGGCAGGTAATCGCGGACTTTCCGAAAACGTTCCTTCGCGCCGCATCCCGCCATTTCCGGAATCGCGCGCGCGGGGATCACGGGACTTTTCCCGGCTTTTTCCTCTCGCTTCTCCACGGCCGCAATTCACATTTCACGCAGACTTACGTCCATTAAGGACTACGACCTTTGACGCACGCACACGACCTTCGGCCAATTTACACGGCGTAACGCGTCCGCGATATTCACGTCCATCCCATGCGCCGCATCACGCGCGCGGGACACGGCGGCGCATCACGCCGCCCCGCCCGACGCAGAGCGGCGCGGCATCCGGACACAACACGACCAAGCCCGGCGGGGCCGCCTCATGTCCCGACCCATCACGAGGATATCGGCGGTCTTGCCTCACCTGAACCGGCCGGCCACCGCGCATCGCGTAGCGGCCGGCCCGGAAGGAGCGAGCATGCACGGCCAGCATTCGATCCCCGAACGCGCATCACAGCGCCCGATCCATCCGGGTTCCGGCCTCGCGGCCCTCGCCGCGATGCTGCTCGTTGCCGCATGCGGCGGCGGTGGAGGCGGCGGCGACACGCCTGCCGCGTCGCCGCCCGCCGCCGCCTCGCCCCCTGCCACGCCGCCGGCCTCGCCGCCCGCGCAAACGCCCACCGCCTCGTGCCCGACGCCCACGCTCGCCGCCGTGCGCGCCGCCGAGCCGGCGGCCGTGAACGCCGCACCAGTCGAGCGCCTGATCGTCAAGCTGCGCGCCGTCACGCAGGACGCTGCCACCCTCGCCAACACCGCCACCCTGCGCCGCGCCGCCGCGCCCGACCCGGGCACGCGCATGGCGGCCGTGATCGCGCGCATCGCGCACGCCGCGCCGGCCGCAGGCGCGGCGGCATCCGCGCCTGCGCTGCCGACGCGCACGCTGTCGGACGGCGCAACCGTGCTGTCGCTCACGCCCGCACTCGATGCCGAAAGCGCCGCCGCGCTCGCGCGCCGTTTCGCGGCCGACCCCGACGTCGCTTACGCGGAGCCCGACCTGCGCGTCGCGCCGCGCGCGCTGCCGACCGATCCCGAGTATCCGCGCCAGTGGAACCTGTTCGATCCGGTCGGCGGCATCGACCTGCCCGATGCGTGGCGCATCACGACGGGCTCGCCCGCCGCCGTAGTCGCCGTGCTCGACACCGGCTACCTGCCGCATCCGGATCTGACGCCCAACCTGCTGCCCGGCTACGACTTCATCACGAGCCTCGCCACCGCGAACAACGGCCATGGCCGCAGCGCCGACGCGACCGATCCCGGCGACTGGGTCACGCGCGACGAATTCAACACGTCCGGCACGCCGTTCTACAACTGCGTCACCGGCATGCACAACAGCACCTGGCACGGCACGCAGATGGCGGGCATCATCGGCGCGGCCGCCAACAACGGCATCGGCATTGCAGGCATCAGCAGTTCCGGCCGGATCCTGCCCGTGCGCGTGCTCGGCAAATGCGGCGGCGCGACCAGCGACGTGGTCGATGCGATGCGCTGGGCGGCCGGACTGCCGGTCGCGGGCGCCCCCGCCAACCCATACCCGGCCCGCGTGCTCAACCTGAGCCTCGGCGGCGACGGCCCGTGCGGCACCACCTTCCAGCAGGCGATCGACGACGTGACGGCGCAAGGCGTGAGCGTGGTGGTGGCGGTCGGCAACGGCGGCAGCGCGACCGCGCTCGACACGCCCGCGAACTGCCGCGGCGTGATCGCCGTCGGCGCAACCGACGCGCTCGCGCGCCGCGCGTCCTACAGCAATTTCAGCGACGAAGTGACGCTCAGCGCGCCGGGCTCGCTGATCCTGAGCACCGGCAACGCCGGCCTCACGACGCCCGGCGCCATGACCTACGACAGCCAGAGCGGCACGAGCTACGCGGCGGCGCAGGTGGCCGGCGTGGTCGCGCTGATGGTCGCGGCGAACCCGACGCTCACGCCCGCGCGCATCGCCGCGGCCCTGGTCGCCACCGCGCGCCCCGGCGCGGCGACGCGCGCGGCCTGCCCGAGCGTCGCGCCGCCCGGCGCGGGCGTGCTCGACGCGGCGGCCGCGCTGAGGATGGCCGTCGGCTGACGGCTCGCGGCTAGATCAGGCCGGCCTCGCGCGCGGCGATCGCCGCCTGGGTGCGGTTCACGACGTTCAGCGCGCGGAAGATCGCGGTGATATGCGCCTTCACGGTTTTCTCCGAGAGGCCGAGATGCGCCGCGATCGTCTTGTTCGCGAGCCCCTCGCACACGCAGCGCAGCACCTCGATCTGGCGCACCGTCAGCGCGTTCTTGCGCAGCCCGGACGAACGGATCGACGACACCGATTCGATGATGAGGGGCGGCACGTACAGATCGCCGCTCAGCACGAGCCGGATCGCGGCCGCGAGCGTACCGCGGCTCGACGACTTCGGCACGTAGCCCGACGCGCCGTGCGCGAAAGCGTTGCGCACGTCGTGCGGATCCTCCGACGACGACAGGATGATCACCGGCAGATCGGGACGCGCGTCGATCAGCTCGCCGATCGCGGCGAACCCGTCGGTGCCGGGCAGCATCAGGTCGAGCACCACCGCGTCGAGGTCGTCGCGCTCGGCGACGATCCGCAGGGCGTCGGCGAGCGTGCCCGCCTGCGCGACCTCGGTATCGGCTGCCTCCTGGTGCAACAGCGCCGTCACACCCGCGCGCAGGACCGGATGGTCGTCGATGATCAGGATTTTCATGGCGTGGGGCCGTGCGGCAGGCAGGGAAAGGCCGGCTCAGCGGTAAAGATATTAAGTGGGACCCAGATCTTAAGAGGGCCTAATACTAAAGTCCAATTCGGTGAATTGAATTCACGCATTTCCATCCATCAGGAAATAATGGTCAGGCATTTACTATCGGTAATTGATTTAATCGAATGGAAATGCAAGCGACGGCCGCGGCGACGGTTTTCGCGCGGCGGCGGCGCGCAGGTTTGCAAAGCGTCTTATGATCGCCCCATGTTCCCCCTGCGAGCTCCCACCCCATGAGCGCGAACCCGCCGCCCGTCCATCCCACCGCCGCCGCCGGCTTCGAGGCGGCCGCCGACGCCTACGTGCGCGGCCGCCCCGACTACCCGCCCGCCGTCGACGGCTGGCTGCGCGACACGCTCGGCCTCGGCCCCGGCGCGCGCGTCGTCGATCTGGGCGCGGGCACCGGCAAGTTCACGCCGCGCCTCGTCGCGACGGGCGCGACGGTGATCGCCGTGGAGCCCGTCGACGCGATGCGCGCGAAGCTCGCCGCGCTGCCCGGCGTGACCGCGCTCGCCGGCACCGCCGAGGCGCTGCCGCTGCCCGACGCATCGGTCGACGTGGTGGTCTGCGCGCAGGCGTTCCACTGGTTCGCGAGCCGCGACGCGCTCGCCGACATCCACCGCGCGCTGAAGCCGGGCGGCCGGCTCGGGCTGATCTGGAACACCCGCGACGCGCGCGTCGACTGGGTGGCGCGCATCGACGCGCTCGTCAACCGGCATGAGGGCGGCGTGCCGCGCCACCACACGGGCGCGTGGCGCGCGGCCTTCCCGTTTCCGGGCTTCGGCCCGCTGCGCGTCGCGCATTTCGCGCACGGCCACACGGGCGCGCCCGAGGACGTGATCCTGAACCGGGTGCGTTCGATGAGCTTCATCGCCGCGCTGCCCGAGGCCGCGCGCGCCGAACTCGACGCCCGGCTGCGCGCGCTGATCGAGGCGGAGCCGGCGCTGCGCGGGCGCGACGTCGTCACGGTGCCCTACGCGACGGCGGCCTACGTCACCGTCAAGGACGACGCGTAACGTCGCGCGCGGCGCTCAGCGCAGGTTCGTCTGCGCGAGTTCGAGCACCTCGTCGCCGCGCCCGTTCAGCACCGCGCGCAGCATGTACAGGCTGAAACCCTTGGCCTGCGCCCACTGGAGCTTCGGCGGCATCGCCAGCTCGTGCTTCGAGGTGACCACGTCGACCAGCACCGGCCCGGGCCGCGCGAACGCGTCGCGCAGCCCCTCTTCGAGCGCCTCCGCGCTCGCGCTGCGGAC
>NZ_JAAGNW010000070.1:6356-7071 GCF_010645215.1 Burkholderia multivorans
GATCCCGTCGATGCCCGCGCCGCGCGCGATCGCCGCGAAGTCGGTCGGGCTCAGGTCGGTGCCGGTGTCGAGATAGCCGCCCGCCTTCATCTCCATCGCCACGAAGCCGGGCGAGCTGTTGTTGTAGACGACGATCTTGACCGGCAGATCGAGCTGGCGCGCACTCAGCAGGTCGCCGAGCAGCATCGACAGGCCGCCGTCGCCCGACAGCGCGATCACCTGCCGGCCCGGCGCCGCGGCCTGCGCGCCCAGCGCCTGCGGCAGCGCATTCGCCCTCGAGCCGTGGTTGAACGAGCCGTGCAGCGCGCGCCGGCCATTCATCGTCAAGTAGCGCGCGGCCCACAGCGTGGGCGTGCCGACATCGGCCGCGAACGCCGCGTCGTCGGCGGCAAGACGATCGACCATGCGGGTCAGGTATTGCGGATGAATCGGCCGGCCGGGCGCGGACGGGCGCGCCAGCTCGTCGAGGCCCTGGCGTGCTTCCTGGTAGTGACGGCGTGCATTGTCGATGAACCGCCGGTCACTCTTGCGCGCGAGCTTCGGCAGCAGCGCCTGCACGCTCGCGCGCACGTCGCCCACCAGGCCGAGCTTGAGCGGCGCGCGCCGGCCCAGCGCGGACGCGCGGCGGTCGATCTGCACGATGTTGCCGTGCGGCGGGTAGAAATTGCGGTACGGGAAATCGGTGCCGAGCATGACCAGCGCATCGCACGACATC
>NZ_JAAGNW010000070.1:7081-11099 GCF_010645215.1 Burkholderia multivorans
ATCGCGTGATACCCGGAGCTGAAGCCGATCAGACCCGTCATCCCGACATCGTAGGGGTTGTCCCATTCGACGTACTGCTTGCCGCGCAGCGCATGCACGACGGGCGCGCCCAGCGCGTCGGCCAGCGCGACCACCTCGTCGTGCGCGCCGGCGCAGCCGCTGCCGCACAGCAGCGTCACCGCGCCCGCCGCGTCGAGCAGCGCGGCGAGCCGGTCGAGATCCGCGTCGGCGGGCGTGACCGTCGCGGGCGCGCTGCTCGACGCCCAGCCCGCCGCCTCCTCGGGCGCCTCGCTCAGCGCGACATCGCCCGCCGCCGCGATCACCGCGACGCCGCGCGCCTCGATCGCGGTGCGCATCGCGGTCGCGAGCACGCGCGGAAACTGCGCGGGATTCGAGACCAGCTCGACATAATGGCTGCACTCGCGGAACAACGACTGCGGATGGGTTTCCTGGAAGTAGCCGAGGCCGATCTCGGACGACGGGATGTGCGCGGCGATCGCAAGCACCGGCTGGTGGTTGCGATGGCAGTCGTAGAGCCCGTTGATCAGATGCAGGTTGCCCGGCCCGCAACTGCCCGCGCAGACCGCGAGGCGGCCGGTCGCGGCGGCGTCGGCGCCGGCCGCGAACGCCGCCACCTCCTCGTGGCGGGTATGCATCCAGCGGATCGATCCCAGCCGCCGCAAGCTGTCCGACAGGCCGTTGAGGCTGTCGCCCGTCACGCCCCAGATCCGCTCGACGCCCGCGGCGGCGAGCGTGGCGGCGAGGTAGTCGGCTATCGTGGCTTTGGCCATGCTGTGCTCCCTATCGTTGACGACACGCAATGAGAGGCTGCCCGCGCGCGCGGGCCGAATCCGCGCCCCGGCCCGACGGCCGGCGGCACGCGGACCGTGACACCCTACTCCTTTCCGGCGTCCCGCGTGAGCACTCGGCCTCAGTAGTTCGCCTCGGCCTCCGGCCCGTGGCCGCGCTTGTGGATCAGCATGGTGCGCTCGAAACGCATCACCAGCTGGCCGTCCTGGTTCAGGCCGCGCGTCTCCACCGTCACGATGCCCTGCGTCGGCCGGCTCGCCGATTCGCGCTTGCCCAGCACGGTCGATTCCGCATACAGCGTGTCGCCCGCGAACACCGGCCGGGTCGCGCGCACCTTGTCCCAGCCGAGATTCGCGACCACCTTCGCGCTGACCGTGCGCACGCTCATCCCGGTGAGCAGCGCGAGCGTGAAGGTGCTGTCGACGAGCAGCTTGCGCCACTCGGTATGCGCCGCGTAGGCCGCATCGAAATGCACGGGCTGGCTGTTCATCGTCAGCAGCGTGGTCCAGATGTTGTCGACGTCGGTGATGGTGCGGCCGGGCCGGTGCTCGTAGATCGCGCCGGGCTCGAAATCCTCGTAGTACAGGCCGGAGATCTCGCGATAACGATGCTCCCCGATCTGGCGGTAGGCGGACAGGGCTGTGCTCATGCTGGCTCCCGAAGCAGGCGGATGGATGGACCGGCGCGCCGATACGCCGCGCCGCGCGCCATTCTCCCCATGCGCCCGCGCGCCGGACAACACGGAATTGCCGAGGCCGACCTTCGGAAAAACGGAAGGCCGGGTGCGGCTCAGCGTGCGCCCTGCTCGAAATAGCTGCCCGGCGACGCGCCGAGCGCGCGGCGGAACATCGCGATGAAGTTGCTCGGCGTCGCATAGCCGAGCGCATCGGCGATCGCGCCCACCGCGTCGCCCTGGGCAAGCCGTTCGAGCGCATAGGCGAGCTGCGCCTGCTGCCGCCAGTGCACGAAGTTCATGCCGGTCTGCGCGACGAACAGGCGCCGCGCGCTGCGCGCCGACAGTCCCACCTCGCCCGCGAGCGCGTCGAGCGTGAGCGCGCGGCCCGGCTCGCGCACGATCCGTCGCGCCAGCCGGGCGAGGCGCGGGTCGTCCGGCATCGGCAGGTGCAAGGCCTCGCGCGGGGCCGCGGCGATCTCGTCCAGCAGCACCGCGACAAGCCGCTCGTCGGCCGGGGCGAGCGCCGTCTGGTTCGCCGACCAGCGCGCAGCGCGCCGCACCAGCGCGAGCAGCAGCTCGTTGAGGCCGACCACGCACGGCGCATCGGGCAGGGCCGCGCAGCTCGACGGCGCGATCATCACGCCCCAGCCGCGCATCACGCCGCTCACGCCGATCCGATGCTCGGTGCCGGGCGGCAGCCAGCCGGCGCGGTGCGGCGGCAGCAGCCACGCGCCGCGCGCGGTGTGCACGTGCAGCAGCCCGCTCTCGATGCAGAAGAACTGGCCGCGCCGGTGGCTGTGCCAGTCGTACTCGCGCGTGCCGAGGCGAAACTCCGACTCCGGCGCGTCCGAGCCTTCGAGCACCCACAGCGCCGGCCCGTCCAGGGCATCCGCGTAATCCAGGTTCACCATCGCCGGGTTCTCCATGCGTATTGGCCGTTTTTCATTATTTCTGGTCTCAATACGGTTATCTTAACAAGCCCGTTCCGGCGCATCCTGATTCCCTGTCGTTTTCTCGGGGGATCACACACATGGACCAAATCGAGCCATTACACGTCACCATCATCGGCGCGGGCCTGGGCGGGCTGTGCCTGGCCCAGGGGCTGCGGCGCGCGGGCATTCCGTTCGACGTCTACGAACGCGACGCCGCGCCGAACAGCCGCACCCAGGGCTACCGGATCCGCATCGACGCCATGGGCCAGCAGGCGCTCGCCGAGTGCCTGCCCGAGGCGCGCTATGCACTGTTCCGCGCTACCTGCGCGGCCAGCGCCTCGGCGGGCCGCTTCGTCGATCCCCAGCTCGCCGCGCTCGACGGCCGCGCGGCGGACAACTGGGCTCCGTCCGCCACCGATGAAGGACCGGGCGACCTGAGCGCGCACCGGCTCACGCTGCGCGAAATCCTGATGCAGGATCTCGGCCCGCATCTGCACTTCGGCCAGGCGTGCGTCGACTACGCGCCGGCCGAGGACGGCACCGTGATCGCGCAGTTCGCCGACGGCAGCGCGCGGCGCACGCGCGTGCTGGTCGCCGCCGACGGCGTGCACTCGATGCTGCGCCGGCGCGCGTTGCCCGAGGCCGAACCGCGCGCGACCGGCACCGTCTGCCTGTACGGCCGCACCTCGCTCACGCCCGCGCTGCGCGCGCTGGCCGGCGACGATCTCGGCGCCGGCACGACCGTGATCGGCGCCGACGGCTTCGCCGCCGTGCTCGATGCGATGCGCTTCGGCGCGCCGTTCGCGGCGTCCTGCCCGGATGCCCTGCGCCCGGCCGGGTTGAGCCGGGTCGAGGATTACCTGTATTGGGCGTTCATCGGCCCCGAGGCGCGACTCGCGCGCGTCGAGCCCATCGGCCGGCGGGCCGACGCGGACGTCTGGCTGCACAGCGTCGACCACTGGACCCGCGACTGGCATCCGCGCGTGCGCCGGCTGCTGCGCCACGCGGAGCCGGATTCGCTCGCGCTCCAGCCGGTGCGCCGCGCGCCCGCGCCGGGTGCGACGCCGCCGCCCGCGCCGCTCGCGCGCCTCGGCGATGCGATCCACGTGATGAGCCCGGCGGGCGGCGTCGGCGCGAATACCGCGCTCGCCGACGCGGCCGATCTCGTCGCGCGGCTCGCGGCGGCGCGGGCGAGGAATGGCGCGGGTTGGACGGTTGCGCTGCGCGACTATCACGCGGCTATGCGTACGCGCGCAAACGCGGCGCTCGACATGGCCGATCGCGCGGCGTTGAAGCTGTTCGGGTCGGCGCTCGCGGTGGAGTGAGGCGGTGGGCGGTGGGCGGTGGGCGGTGGGCGGTGAGCTATCGGCTGTCAGGCGGGATCGATAGCCGCCCCTGACCTCGCATGCCGGGATGATGCGCAACATGCTTGCGCCCGCAATCAACGCGGGTAACATGGACGCCCGATTCGAAGCGCGATGTCGAAGCGCGATACGTGGATAGAACAGGAAGAACCATGATTCGTTTCTGCTTTCTCGTCGCGGCCTGGTGCCTCGGAACCTCGCTGGCGCAAGCGGCCGGCTTTCAGTTCATCGAGGTT
>NZ_JAAGNW010000070.1:11109-13146 GCF_010645215.1 Burkholderia multivorans
CGAGGTTCCGGGCAACGGGCCGCTTCAAGCGCTCGAAGGCGCCGTCTGGTATCCCTGCCGGCAGGCGCCCCGCGACGAGAAACTCGGCCCGATCGTCCTCTCCGTCGCCAAGGATTGCCCGGTCGCCGGCAGGCAACGTCCGCTCGTCGTCATCTCGCATGGCCGGGGCGGCGCGTTCCTCGATCACGCCGACACGGCCCAGGCATTGGCCGATGCGGGCTTCGTGGTCGCCGCGATCAACCAGCCCGGCGACAATGCGACGGATGCGACCCGCATCAACGATTTCTCGGTGCTCGTCGAACGGCCGGCCGACATCACGCGGCTGATCGATTTCATGCTGGGCGCGTGGCGGGCCGCGGACCGGATCGATGCGGACCGCATCGGCATCTTCGGCTTCTCGCGCGGCGGATACGCCGCGCTCGTCGCGATCGGCGCCGAGCCATCCTTTGGAACGCATCTGCGCTTGTGCGACGGCGTGGATACGCAGCTCTGCGATCAGGTGCGCAAGGGAGAGCCGCCTGCGCTCGTTCACGATCCGCGCATCAAGGCGGCGGTGATCGCCGATCCGGTCGGCCTCTTCTTCACGGCCGACAGCTTCTCGAACGTGACGATTCCCGTGCAACTCTGGCGATCCGAGTTGGGCGGAGGCGGCGTGACGCCCGAGAGCGTCGTGAACCTCATCGGCGAAATGCCGACGAAACCGGCAGTGCACTTCGTGCCGCACGCCCGGCACTTTTCCTTCATGGCGCCCTGCTCGGCGGCATTCGCGCAAGTGGCGCGCGAGATCTGCACCGACGAGCCGGATTTCGATCGCGGCGCGTTTCACCAGGCGTTCAACGGCGAGGTGCTGGCGTTTTTCCGTCGACAGCTGACGCGCCAAGGGCCGCCGTGACGTCGCCGGCGCCGAGATCGGCATCGGCGGCAACAGCGCCCGCGCGACCCGCTCCGAGCCGAACGCGATCAGCGCAACTGCGCCTCGATCGGCTTCGTCAACGGCGACACCACCTCCCCCGTATGCCGGGTCTGCACGGGCTCGATCAGCACGACCCAGCATTCGTCGTCGGCGACCGGGTTGTGCAGCGTGCCGCGCGGCACCACGTGCATCGAGCCCGCCGGCAGATCGACAAAGCGTCCGCCTTCGTATTCGATCCTCAGGTGTCCGCGCACGACGAAGAACAGTTCGTCCTCATGCGCATGGTCGTGCCACACGAGCTGGCCGCGCACCTTGGCGACCTTCACGTACTGATCGTTGACCTGCGCCACGACTTTCGGCGACCAATGCTCGGATACGTCGGCGAACGCCGCTTCGAGGTCGAACGATTCGGCAAACGGATGGGACGACATGTTTATCTCCAGGTAGGAATGACGGACGCCGCGAGCAGCACGCCCATGACGACGTTGAGCATGCGCCAATGACGCGGCGCACGCAGGCGCCGCGCGAGCAGCACGCCGAGCGCGGACCACAGCGCGAGCGACGCGCAAGCGGCCACGCCGAACGCCGCGCCGAGCAGCGCCGCGAGCCGGTTCGGGCTGCTCGCGAGCAACGCGAACGACGCCGCCGCGCCGATCGTCATCGCCCAGCTCTTCGGGTTGAGCCACAGCAGCACGAAACCGTTGACGAGCGTGATGGGGCGCGCGGGGCCGTCGCCGGCGTTCGGCGGCCCGCTGCGCGCGATACGCCAGGCGAGCCACAGCAGATACGCGGAGCCGAGCGCCTTCACCCCCGTTTGCAGCGACGGCAGCGCGAGCAGCAGCCCACCGAGCCCGAGCGCCGCGACGGCGGCGAGCGAGGCGAGGCCCAAGGCAATGCCGAGCATCAGCGGAATCGAACGCATAAAGCCGAAGCGCGCGCCCGAAGCCGCGGCGAGCACGGTCGCGCCGCCCGGCGTCACGGTCGCGACGGCGACGAACAGGAGCAGCGGCAGAATCGAGGTCATCGGGGCCAATCCGGGGGACGAGGTGGGTACTGTACGAGGCGTCGATACATCAGCAAATGGAATAATTTTGATGCGATGCATTACGTCGCATAATGCATCG
>NZ_JAAGNW010000070.1:13156-19140 GCF_010645215.1 Burkholderia multivorans
GACCCGGAACCTCGACCTCGATCTGATCCGCACCTTCGTCGCTGTCGCCGACAGCGGCAGCATGACGGTCGCGGCGAACCGGCTGCACATGACGCAAGGCGCGGTGAGCCAGCAGGTGAAGCGGCTCGAAGCCGCGCTGGACTGCGTGTTGTTCGTGCGCAAGACGCGCAAGCTGGAACTGTCGCGGCACGGCGAGCAGTTTCTCGTCAAGGCGCGCCAGATGCTGCGGCTGAACGACGAAATCTGGACCGACATGACCGCCCAGCCGCTACGCGGCAGCCTGCGCGTGGGCGTGCCTTACGATCTCGTGACGCCGCTCGTGCCCGCGATGAAGGCGTTCGCCGAAGCACATCCGCATGTGGAGATTTCGCTCGTGTGCGCGGCGTCGCCGGAGCTGGACGAGGCGTTGAACGGCGGCCGCGTGGATGTGACCTTGATCGAATACGTCGCGAGCGAAGCCGAGGGCGAAGTCATCCGCATCGAACCCCTGGCATGGGTCACGGGGCGCGGCAGCGAGGCGTGGCAGAAGCGGCCGCTGCTGCTGTCGATGGTGGACGCGCGTTGCGCGTTCCGCCCGGTGGTGCTCGGTACGCTGGCGAACGCGGGCATTGCATGGCGGACGGTGTTCGAGAGCGGCAATATCGAGGCGACCGCGGCGACGGTGCGTGCGGGCCTTGCGATCACGGCGTGGCTCGTTTCCACGGTGCCGGGCGATCTGGACATACTGACGCCTCACGAGGCCGGCCTGCCCGCGCTGCCGCCGTTCGCGATCTGCCTGCGGTTGCCGGGAGCCGCGCAGCCGGCCGCGCTGGAGTTTGCCCGCTATGTACGGGAATCGATGGCGGGTGATGCGGACGTGCGGGGGTAAGTGCGAAGATCGCGTGACCGGTCCCACGACAGGCAGCAACCCTTTCGCCACGCCGGACGATGCGATTGCCGGATCTGCGTGCAACGACCGGATCGCCTTCGCCGCTCACGTGCCCGTCGACGTGTACTTGCGCCAGCATCATCGCTTCCTTGAGCAGCCGAGGCGATGCGGGTTTTCGCGGCACCAGTGCTTCGGCCAGGTGCTCTACGACTTCCCGATCCTGTTGCTTCAGGAACAACTCGAACATCGACGACGCGACGTTAGACATGTTCTCGACCAGGCTTTCCAACAAACCGGCGTTGACATGCTCGAACGTGAGCGCCAAGACCTGATCGGCATGGGATTTTCGAAGTTGGTCCTGGACCTGCTTCGGGGTTCCAACAAGCGTGGAGACCCCGGGATGGTCGTGTACGACGCTCATGGCGGCACCCCTTTAGGCTATCCAGGTTATATAAATAAATGATATCTCTAATAACCCTCAAGTATCCCTGCCTCCGACTTTCCAGCCCGTGCCACGACCGCGGCTTATAGCTGCCTGGATTTGCACTGGCCTGTCTCTCGGTGCTCGCAACCCCGGGCGAAGCCGAGTTGTGCGCTGACTTGGAGCATCAGGCCGACCGCGACGCGGCACTGGCCGCTCCCGGATATGCCATCCAGCCCCCTTCACTCCGCCAGCGCCTCCGCCCCGCGATCGGCCGCCACCTTCCCGCGCCTCAGCGAAATCTCGACCAGTTGCTCCGCCGGCTGCGGCCGCGCGAACAGGAACCCCTGCACCTGATGACACCCGATCTCCCGCAGGAACGCCAGCTGCCTTTCCGTCTCGACGCCTTCCATGACCACGTCTAGCCCCAACGCCCGCCCCATCGCCACGATCGCACGCACGATCGCGTCGTCCGGGCTGCCCGAGCCGCAGTCGGTCAGGAACGACCGATCGATCTTCAGCGTGTCGACCGGCAGATCCTTCAGGTACACGAGCGACGAATACCCCGTCCCGAAATCGTCGATCGCAAGACTGATCCCGCGCGTGGCCAATTCCCGCAACAGAATCGCGATCTCCTCGCGCGTATTCATCGCCATGCTTTCGAGCAGTTCGAGTTGCAGATACTCGGCCGGCAACGCGGTCTCGCTGAGAATGGTCGTCAGATCGCTGAGGAAATGATCGGTAAAGCACTGCCGCGCCGACACGTTCACCGACACGCGCCCGAACTCGAACCCATCGTCGAGCCAGCGCCGCGCCTGCCGGCAGGCTTCGCGCAGAACCCACCGGCCGATCGGCACGATCAGCGCCGAGCGTTCCGCGAGCCCGATGAATTCGCCCGGCTGCACGAGCCCCCTGCGCGGATGCAGCCAGCGCAGCAGCGCCTCCACCCCGACGATCCTGCCGCTCGTCAAATCGTACTGCGGCTGGTAGAACAGCCGGAATTCGTCCTGGTCGAGCGCGTGACGCAGTTCGCCGAGCATTTCCAGCTGCTCCATCGCCGACGACGTCATCGTGCTCTCGAAGAACTGGAACACGTTCCTGCCCCGGCTCTTCGCGCCGTACATCGCCTGATCCGCGAGCAGGATCAACTGCTCGGCCTCGGCCCCGTCGTCGGGATAGATGCTGATGCCGATGCTCGGCGTCACGAAGATCTCGCGGCCGCCGATCTCGATCGCCCGCCCCACTTCGTCGAGCAGCTTGCGCGCGATCCGCCCGACGTCGCGGACATCCTCGACGTCTTCGAGCACGAGCGCGAACTCGTCCCCGCCCATGCGCGCCACCGTGTCGCTCGCGCGCACTTCCGCGACGATCCGGCCCGCGACCATCTTCAACACCTCGTCGCCGGCGTTGTGGCCGAGCGTGTCGTTGACGAGCTTGAAGCGGTCGAGATCGAGATACATCACGGCGACCTTGCGATCGAGCCGCTTCGCCTGCGCGATCGCGTGCGCAAGCCGCTCCTCGAACAGCGCACGGTTCGCGAGATCGGTCAGCACGTCGTGCGTGGCGAGATAGCCGAGCCGCTCCTCCGCCTGCCGCCGCTGGGTGATGTCGGAAAAGATCGCCGCGTAGTGCGAGATCTCGCCTTCGTTGTCGCGAATGCTGGTGATCGTCAGGTATTCGAGAAACAGCTCGCCGGTTTTGCGCCGATTCCAGATCTCGCCCTGCCAGTGGCCGTCGGTCGTGAGCGAATGCCAGAGCTGCTTGTAGAAATCCGGCGTCTGGCGGCCGGAACTGAGCAGACCCGGGTCGCGCCCGACCACTTCGTCCTCGGTGTAGCCGGTCAAGCGCGTGAACGCCTGGTTGACGCGCTCGATCCGCGCGTGGCGGTCGGTCACCATGATTCCTTCGAGCGCCGACTCGAACACCCGATCCGCCATGCGCAGGTTGAAGCGCGCAAGGCCGAGCGCTTCGTCGCGCTCGCGCAGGGCGCTGCGAAGCTCGTTGGCGTATTCGTGCTCGATGCTCTGCAGGACGTCCGCGAAACAGAGCAGCCCGGTCAGCGCACCCGCTTCGTCCCGGATACCGACGTGCCGCATGCCGTGCTGCGTCATGTAGCGCTGCGCCGCATACAGGCTCTGCGTCACGGCCAGCATGTGCAGCGGCCTGCTCGCGTGCGCCCCGACCGCGCCCTGCGCGCCGCCGTCGGCAACGAGCCGGACGATGTCCCGTTCGGTAAGGATGCCGTGCTCGCCGTCGTCGTAGACGACGAGCATCGCATCGAGCCTTTCCGCACGCATGCGCGCGATGACCTCGCACAGCGCGGCATGCTCGGGGACCATCACGGGCGGATGGATGCGGATCGATTCGATCGTCTTCAGGTGCAGGAAGAATTCGGGGCCCTGGTTCACGACGACGTCGGTCTGCGTCAGCACGCCGACCGGCGCGCCCTCCCTGACCACCACGAAGTGCCGCACGCCCGACTGCTTGAAGCGCATCGCAGCTTCGCCCACCGGCGTACCGGCCTCCAGCGTCAGCACGGGGCTGCTCATGACCTCGCCGACCGGCCGATCGAGCGCCTGCGGGCTGTCGCCCGCCGCCAGCGCGTCATGCTCGGTCCAGATGCCGACGACCGCGCCGTCCTCGATCACGACGATCGAGCTGCAGCGCTCGGCGAACATGCGCCGCGCCACCTCCCGCACCGGCGTGGCTGGCGTGCAGGACAGTATCTGCCGCGCCAGGAGGCGCGAAATGGGAACATCGTAGCTGCTCGGATACATTCTCTAGCCAAGACAGAAAACCCTCGCTGGCGACCATCCGTCCGACAACCGGCCGGCTCGCGCGCCGCACCATCCCGCGCAATGTGAGATCTCACGCGCGATAGATGCCTGCGCAACCATTGCGCCCGCAAACAGGGAATTGACCAAACGCCTGACACGTCGCCGCGGCGATCGCGACACGCTGGCCGCGTTGCCTCCCCCGACGACGATCCCGTACCACCCGATCCGCATTCCGGATCACGGCAACCCCGAACGCAGAGGCAGCCGCTCTGCGTTAACGACCGTTTCGAGAAAGAATTGAGTGTGTCGACAGGCTTCCGGTCGATTGCCGTCAAATCGGCGGGGATGGCACGCACGAGTCCGGCCGGATTGTGGTAATGCGGCGCTCGCCCGGCTGTCCGGTGTCGATTGTTTGCCCGCGGGAGCGCCGCCGTCGCGATCCGCCTGCGGGCCGACGACGGCCGCGTGTCGCCGGGTCGGGCCGCGCAGGCGAAGCGCCGCCAGGCGCGCGGATGAGCGCCGGCGTTGCACGCCTGCGGCAGGCGCGCGCTACTTCTTCGCGTCGGCCAGCGCTGCGCCCGCGCGCCGCCCCGCCCTCAGGCGACGCGCCGCCCCGCGCGATAGGTCTCGCGCGGCACCGGCAAGTCGCCATGCAGGGCCACTCGCACGAGATCCGCGCGCAGGCCCTGCGCAATCGCGCCGCGATCCGTGAGCCCCGCCTGCACGGCCGGCTCGGCCGACACCGTCGCGATCGCGCGCGGCAGCGTCCAGTCGGCAAGCCGCACCAGCTCGAACGCCGCGCTCAGCAGGCTCGACGGCACGTAGTCGGACGACAGGATGTCGAGCAGGCCGTCGCGCGCCAGCTCGAGCGCCGACACGTTGCCCGAGTGCGACCCGCCGCGCATCACGTTCGGCGCGCCCATGATCGTGGCGAGGCCATGCGCGCGCGCGGCCTGCGCGGCAACCCGCGTCGTCGGAAATTCCGCCAGCGTGATGCCCTCGGCCGCCGCCTGCTCGACATGCTCGACCACCGTGTCGTCATGGCTCGCGACCGGCACGCCGAGCGCCGCGCAGCGCGCGATGATCTCGCGCCGGTGCCGGTCCGCGTAGCGCTGCTGCTCGTCGGCCATCTCGGTGAGCAGCGTCGCGGCCTGCTCGTCGCTCCAGCGGCCATGCCGCTCCTGGTAGCGCCGCCACTGCGCGGGATCGTGCCATTGGCGCTGGCCCGGCGTATGGTCCATCACCGACGCGAGCCGCAGCAACGGATGCCGCTCCAGATCGCCGAACACCTCGACCACGTCCTCGGTCGCAACCTCGCAGCGCAGATGCAGGAAATGCTCGGCGCGCAGCAGCCCGTCGCGCTCGAAGCGCGCAAGCGCCTCCGCGCAGCGCGTCTGCATGTCGCGGCCGCGCACGCCGACGCTCAGGCGCGTGCCGATCGCGAGCGAATCGAACACCGTCGTGATGCCGGCCGCCGCAATCTGCGCATCGTGGATCACGAACGCCGCGTCGACGTCCCACACCACCCCCGGACGCGGCGCGAGATGCTTCTCCAGATTGTCGGTATGCAGTTCGACGAGCCCGGGCAACAGGTAGTCGCCGCCCCAGTCCTGCGCCTCGCGCGCGGCGCTTGCCCCGCGCGCCACGTCGCGGATCACGCCGTCCTCGACCTGCACCGTGCCCACGAACACTTCGTCGCGCGTGACGACGCGCGCATTGCTGATCAACATCGCTTTCTCCAGCTTTCGCCCAGCTTGCTTCATTGGATGGCGCGCGCCTGCCGCGACGGCGCACGCAGTTCGACGCAACGGGTCGCGACCTGCTCGCGCGTCCCCTCGTCATGAAAGATACCGACTATCGCCGTTCCCTGCCGGCGCATCTCGACGATCAGCGCCGCGACCGCATCGCGGTTCTCCGC
>NZ_JAAGNW010000070.1:19150-23843 GCF_010645215.1 Burkholderia multivorans
CCCGCGTGCGATGTTCACGCGCTGCTGCTCGCCGCCCGAGAACGTCGCGGGCGCGAGCGGCCACAGCCGGCGCGGCACGTTCAGGCGTTCGAGCAGGCGCGCGGCGCGCGCGTTCGCCTCTTCCTCGTCCACCCCGCGCGCGATCAGCGGCGCGGCCACCAGCGCCTGCGCGCCGACCCGCGGAATCGCCCGCAGGAACTGGCTGACATAACCCACCACGTCGCGCCGCAGCCGCAGCACCTCGTGCGGCTCGGCCTCGGTCACCACCACGTGGCCGCGCGCCGGCGCGCGGCTCGCGATGCCGCCCGCGCTCGCCAGATAGTTGCCGTACAGGCAGCGCAGCAGCGTACTCTTGCCCGCCCCCGACGGCCCGGTCAGCACCACGCACTCGCCCGCGTCGACGTCGAGCGACACGTCGCCGAGCGCCTCGATGCGGATCCCGCCCTGCCCGTGCAGCACGAAAGTCTTGCCGACGCCCGCCGCGTGCACCATCCGCGCCGGATGTCCGGCGAACACCTGCGCGGGCCGAAATGATTCGTTCGCTTCCATCCTGGTCCTCATACTGGCAAAACCGACGACACGAGCATCTGCGTGTACGGATGCTGCGGATCGTCGAGCACCTGGTCCGTCAGGCCCGCCTCGACGATCTCGCCGCGCTGCATCACCATCAGCCGGTGTGCGAGCAGGCGCGCGACGCCGATGTCGTGCGTGACGATCAGCATCGACAGGTGCAGCGTCGCGGTCAGCGTGCGCAGCAGGTCGAGCAGCCGCGCCTGCACCGAGACGTCGAGGCCGGCGGTCGGCTCATCCATGAACACGAGGCGCGGGCCGATCACGAGATTGCGCGCGATCTGGAGCCGCTGCTGCATGCCGCCCGAGAACGTCGACGGCAGGTCGTCGATGCGGCCCGTGTCGAGTTCGACGCGCGCCATCCAGTCAGCCGCCGTCTCGCGCAGCCGGCCGTAGTGGCGCGCACCGACCGCCATCAGCGGCTCGCCGATGTTCGCCCCCGCCGAGACCCCGGACCGCAGCCCGTCGCGCGGATTCTGCTGGACGAAGCCCCACTCGGTGCGGATCAGCTGCCGCCGCTGCGGCTCGGGCAGCGCGAACAGGTCGACGCGCGCGCCGTCGCGCCGCGTGTAGTGCAGCGCGCCGGCGTCGGCCCCGGTGCGCAGCGCGAGCAGGTTCAGCAAGGTGGTCTTGCCCGAGCCGGACTCGCCGACGATGCACAGCACCTCGCCCGGATACAGGTCGAAGCTCGCGTTCGCGCAGCCGTTGCGGCCGCCGAAGCGCTTGGTCAGATTGCGTGCGCTCAAGAGCGGCGTCATGCCGGTTCCCCCTCGGTGTGCGGCGCGCGCGGCGGCGCGGCCGGCGTGGAAGCGTCCGGCGTGGACACGTCCGGCGCGTCGCCGCGCCGTTCGCCGCAGTAGTCGCTGTCCGAGCACACGAACATCCGCGTGCCGCGATCGTCGACGATCATCTCGTCGAGAAAACTCTCGTGCGAACCGCACAGCGCACACGCGCTGTCCCAGCGCTGCACCTCGAACGGATGGTCGTCGAAGTCCAGGCTGCGCACCGGCGTATAAGGCGGAATCGCATAGATGCGCCGCTCGCGCCCCGCGCCGAACAGCTGCAGCGCGGGACTCATGTGCAGCTTCGGATTGTCGAACTTCGGAATCGGCGACGGCGAGGCCAGATAGCGGCCGTTGACCATCACCGGATAGTCGTAGGTCGTCGCGATGCTGCCGTGGCGCACGATGTCCTCGTAGAGCTTCACGCTGATGAGCCCGTAGTCGGCCAGCGCATGCAGCTTGCGGCACTCGCTCGCGCGCGGCTCCAGCTTGAACAGCGGCTCGGGCATCGGCACCTGGTAGACCAGGATCTGGCGCTCGGTCAGCGGCGTCTCGGGGATCCGGTGGCGGGTCTGGATCAGCGTTGCGTCGACGGTGCGGGTGGTCGTCGCGACCCCGGCCGTGCGCGCGAAGAAGCGCCGGATGTTGACCGCGTTGGTGGTCTCGTCCGAGCCCTGGTCGATCACCTTCAGCACGTCGGCGCGGCCGATCAGCGCCGCGGTGACCTGGATCCCGCCCGTGCCCCAGCCGTACGGCAGCGGCATCTCGCGCGACGCGAACGGCACCTGGTAGCCCGGCACCGCCACCGCCTTCAGCAGCGCGCGACGGATCATCCGCTTGGTCTGCTCGTCCAGGTACGCGAAGTTGTAGTCGCCCGCGCCGTCGGGCGGGCTCTCGTCGATCGGGTTCATCGTCCTGCCTCCTGTTCGGCGGGGTGGCCCGCCGGCGCGGCCGAGTGCGGCGCGCCGGCCGCGCGCAAGCGCCGCACCAGCTCCAGCTCGGCCTGGAAATCCACGTAATGCGGCAGCTTCAGATGCTGCACGAAGCCGGACGCCTCGACGTTGTCGCTATGCAGCAGCACGAACTCCGGATCCTGCGGCGGCGCGTCGGCCGTCTCGCCCAGCTCCTGCGCGCGCAGCGCGCGGTCGACGAGCGCCATCGCCATCGCCTTGCGCTCCGAATGCCCGAACGCAAGCCCGTAGCCCTGCGTGAACGACGGCGGCACGCCATTGCCGCCCGCGAACTGGTTGATCATCTGGCACTCGGTCACGTCGAGATCGCCGATCTCGACCGTCTCGCCGTCGAGTTCATCGCGCGCCAGCTCGACGCCCACCGTGCCGAAGCGCAATTCGCCCGCGAACGGATGCGAATGGCCGTAGCCGCGCTGCGTCGCGTAGCCCATCGCGAGCAGGAAGCCTTCGTCGCCGCGCGCGAGGTTCTGCAGGCGCAGCGCGCGATCCGCCGGAAAACGCAAGGGCTCGCGCGACAGGTCGCCCGGTTCGGGCGCATCCGGCGTCGGAATCTCCTGCTCGATCAGCCCTTCGCGATCGAGCAGCGACACGACGCGCGGCATCGGCTCGGGATCCGGCTCGGGATCCGGCTCGGGATCCGGCCCGGACGCGCGCGGCGCGGCGGCCGGCGCCGCCGCGGGCGCGTCGCCCTGCTCCGCGAGCAACGCGAAATCGAGCAGGCGCTGCGTGTAGTCATAGGTCGGCCCGAGGAACTGGCCGCCCGGAACATCCTTGAAGGTTGCGGAGATGCGCCGCTCGATCCGCATCGCATCCGTATCGAGCGGCGCGGTGCAGCCGAAGCGCGGCAGCGTGGTGCGATAGGCGCGCAGCAGGAAGATCGCCTCGACCAGATCGCCCGCCGCCTGCTTGATCGCCAGCGCGGCCAGTTCCTCGTCGTACAGCGAGCCTTCCGTCATCACGCGCGCCACCGCGAGCCGCTGCTGCTCGCGGATCTGCGCGACGCTGATCTCGGGCAGCGCGGTTTCGCCGCGCCGCGCCGCATCGAGCAAGCGCCACGATGCCTCGATCGCGCGCTCGCCTCCCTTGACGGCAACGTACATCAGGCCACCTCCGCTGTCGTTGTGCGCGGCAGGCCGAGCAGTTCGCGGCCGCACACGAGATAGACGTCGATCCCGCACGGAAACAGCGGCGCGAAAGCCGCCCGCGCCGCCCAGAACGCCGCCGGCAGCCCCACCGGCGCGAGCGTGAGCGCGCCGTCGATGCCCGGCCCCTGCGCGCGCACCGGCGCGCCGCCCGTCAAGGCGTCGACGCGCACGAACAGCGTCGCGGATTGTTCGGGCGCGTCGGGCGCGCCGCACGCGAAGCGTTCGAGCGCGGCCGCCGCGGCCGGGTCGTGCAGGTAGGCGAAACACGCGCCCGCCGGCGCGTCGACCAGCGGCGCGCCGGTATGAAAGCGCAGCGCCGATGCGAAGACCGGATCGGGCGCATCGAGATAGACCGGCGTGCTGTCGTCGCCCAGCGCGAGCAGCGCCGCGAATGCCGCCGGCGCGGCGGGCGAGCCGCGCGCGAGATCCGCCTCGCCCGCCGCCGGCGCGAGCCGGACGATCGTGCCCGGACGCGCGAGCGCGTCGAGCAGCGCGCGGAACGCCTGCTGGGTGTCATGCACCGGATCGCCGAACCCGGCCGGAATATCCGCGATCGCGATGCGCGCGCGCGTCATGCTGTCTGTCATCAATCGCCTCGTACCATCGTGAAGAATTCGACCCGCGTCGTCGCGGTCTCGCTCGCGCGCGCGGCGCGCTCGGCAGCCTGCTGCGCGCGGAACGGCTCGATCAGCTCGGCGTGCGCCTGCGCATGCCGCTCGGGCAGCTGCAGCAGCGCATCGGCCAGCGCGGCCAGCTCGGCGCGGCGCTTGTCGCGCCCCAGGTGGCAGGCGACGCCCACGGTCGCCGGCGGCCCGCCCTCGGCCGCGCGCAGGCGCAAGGTCGCGCGCGTGACCGTGGCCTCGCCCAGGTTGAATGCATCGCCCGTGCCGCCGATCCGCCCTCGCACCATCGCGAGGCCGATCTCGGGCGGCCGCAGCCAGTCGGAGGGCGGCGGCGATGCGCCGGCCAGCACGCGCTCGAGCGCGCTCGCCAGCGCATCGCGCGGCGTGCGCGCCAGCACGGCAAGCCAGGCGCGCCGCGCGGCCGGGGAAAAACAGGCATCGGAACTAGAACAGGGGTTCATCGGCACTCCACGAAGTCCAGGCAGCGAAATTTAACCACCATCCCATCTAAACGTCTAGACGTTTAGATGTAAAATGCGATCTGTCCCGCTGGCGGCGGTACACTACAATGCGCCGCGCGCTCATTGCATCGCAAGGAATTG
>NZ_JAAGNW010000070.1:23853-30066 GCF_010645215.1 Burkholderia multivorans
GAACGAAATGCCCGAAACGCCCCATCCGCTCGAACGCGGCGGCGGCGTGGCCGTATGGCGGCAGATCGAGCAGATCCTCGCTGCGGAGATCGCCGCGAACGGCTTCGGCGAGGACGGCCGGCTGCCGAGCGAAGGCGAGCTGGCCAAGCGCTTCGACGTGAACCGCCACACGGTCCGGCGCGCCGTGCTGGGGCTCGCCGCCTCGGGGCTCGTGAGCGTGGAACAGGGGCGCGGCACCTTCGTGCAGCCGGGCGCGATCGACTACACGATCGGCCGGCGCACCCGCTTCACCGAGAACCTGACCCGCCACCAGCACACGTCCAGCGGCCGGATGCTGTCGGCCGCGCGCGTGAAGGCCGACCCGGTCGTCGCGAAGGCGCTCGGGCTGCGCGCGGGCGCCTACGTGTACCGCATCGAATCGATCCACGAAGCCGACGGCGTGCCGCTCACCTACGCGCACAGCAGCTATCCGGCCGCGCGCTTCGCGGACCTGCCCGATGCGCTCGAACGCACCGGCCGCGTCACCGACGCGCTCGCCGAATACGGCGTGACGGACTATCTGCGCAAGTGGAGCCGGATCGGCAGCGTGCTGCCCGAGGCGAACGTCGCGCGACGCCTGAATCTCAACCGGCAGCAGCCGGTGCTGTGGGTCGAGAACGTCGACGTCGACCTGGAAGGCCGGCCGATCAAGTACGGGGTCACGCATTTCGCGGCCGACCGCGTGCAGCTGGTGATCGACAACGACGACGTGCCCGGCGACGCGCGCTGACGACGGCCTCGCCCGCTGGCCCGAGCAGGCGCGCTTCGCGATCTACTACGCGCCGCCGCGCGACAGC
The DNA here is from genome assembly GCF_010645215.1 of Burkholderia multivorans. Taxonomy (GTDB): domain Bacteria; phylum Pseudomonadota; class Gammaproteobacteria; order Burkholderiales; family Burkholderiaceae; genus Burkholderia; species Burkholderia multivorans_A. The sequence goes on from NZ_JAAGNW010000070.1 coordinate 24,690, forward strand.
GCGTGGTGGCGCGCGGGCTGCGCATGGCTCGGGCGCGATCCGGAAAGCGGAGCGGCTGGTTCAGACGCGGCCGGTGTAGGCTCGGTCGCCTTGGGCTCGGTCGGATCGGGCGCGACCGCCCTCCGCCCCCAACCGCCCGCGCTCACGCGCCCGCTCGCCGACCTCACCGTCGCCCCCGCGCGCTACGGCTGGCACGGCACGCTGATGCCGCCGTTCCGGCTCGCCGCCGGCGTGACGCCCGCCGCTCTGCTCGCGCAGGCGCAGCAGTGGGCGGGACGCCAGCGCGGTTTCTCGCTCGCAGTCACGGCCGCCGCGCTCGGCCGCTTCGTCGCGCTGCGCCCCGCCACCGACGCGGACGAAGCCGCGATGTGCGCGCTCGCCGAGGACGCCCTGCGCGCGTTCACGCCGCTGCGCGCGATGCCCTCGGCGCGCGAACGCGACGCCCGGCGCGCGCAGCCGCTCACGCCGCGCCAGCAGGCGCTGCTCGACACCTGGGGCTATCCATACGTGCTCGACGAGTTCCGCTTCCACATGACCCTCTCCGATTCGCTCGACGATCCCGCCGAACGCGGCATTCTGCTCGACTGGTGGCGCGCGGCGGCGCCCGACCTCGGCCCGCTGCCCGCAACCGGCGCGGCGCTGTTCGTCGAACCCGAGCCGGGCGCGCCGTTCGTGCTGTGGCAACGGCTGCCGTTCTACACGTTGCGCGCACAACCATGAGCGACGCGCGACTCGTCTACGTGATGGGGCCATCCGGCGCGGGCAAGGACACCCTGCTCGCCTATGCGCGCGAATGCCTGCAGCGCGAGCCGGTGCTGTTCGCGCATCGCTACATCACCCGCGCCGACGGCGGCCCCGAGAACCACGTCGCGCTCAGCGACGAAGCGTTCGCGCTGCGTTCCGCCCGCGGCCTGTTCGCACTCGAATGGTCGAGCCATGCGCTGCGCTACGGCATCGGCATCGAGATCGACCAATGGCTCGCGGCCGGCTGTACGGTGGTCGTCAACGGCTCGCGTGCGCATCTGGCCACGGCGCTCGCACGCTATCCGCGCCTGCGCGTCGTGCACGTGAACGCCGCGCCGCACGTGCTGGCCGCGCGGCTCGCCGCACGCGGCCGCGAGAGCGCCGAACAGATCGGCGCACGCCTCGCGCGCCAGGTCGAATGGCGCGCGCCCGCCGGCACCCGCCTCACCACGCTCGACAACTCCGGCACGCTCGACGAGGCAGGCCGCGCACTCGTCGCCCTGCTACGCGAGCACCCCTGAGCGCCACTCCTATTTCTAGTAGCTCCCCGCAAGATCGTCGGTCATCTACCATTTAATTAATCGTTTCCGACGAGATTGTCCCAAGCCGCCGCGCGGCAGGACCCAAAACGACACGACCGCCGCCGGGCGGCATGCATCTCTGGGAGAGGGCGTTTGAGCTACATTCCGATCGATTCGACCGATGCACGCTACAACACGCTCAAAAAAGGCTTCAACCTGCGCTGGCCCGCTCCCGAACAAGCTGCGCAACGGATCCTGGTCTGCAACGACGCCGCCGAAGCCCAACACGCGCTCGACCATGCACTGACGCAACAGCTGCGCCCCACGCTGCGCAGCGGTGGACACTGCTACGAAGGCTTCGTTTCCAACAACCCGGGCGGCGTCATCATCGACATCGGCAACCTGACCGGCATCGACACCGACGTGGGCGCGGGCGGCCGCCGCTACGGCTTCCGTCTCGCGTCCGGCAACCAGAACTGGGATAGCTACCTGGGCCTGTATCGCAACACCGGCAAGACGCTGCCGGGCGGCTCGTGCTATTCGGTCGGGCTCGGCGGCCATATCTGCGGCGGCGGCTACGGATTGCTGTCGCGCCTGAACGGCTTGACCGTCGACTGGCTCGCCGGCGTCGACATCCTCGTCGCGGACAACGGCAAGGCGCGGCTGCTGCATGCGAACGCAAGCCAGCACGCGGACCTGTTCCGGCTGTGCCGCGGCGCGGGCGGCAACAACGCGGGGCTCATCACCCACTACTACTTCGACGACCTGCCGGTCGCGCCGCGCGAGGTCGTGGTGGTGCAGCTGCAGTTTCCCTGGAAGCAGTTCACCGGCGCGGGCCGGCCCCAGTTCGACGCCTTCGTCAACGCCTATGCGGATTTCCTGCACGCGGCCGACACCGAGGCGGACACCTATGGACTGTTCACGCTGCTGAAGCTCTCCCACATCAGCGCGGAAAATATCGGCCTCACGGTGCAGTACACGGATCTCGACGGCGGCGTCGCCGACCTTGGCCCGCTGCTCGCGTTCCTGCAGGCGCTCGCGCCGTTCGACCAGGCGTTGCAGAGCGCGTACCTGCCGGGCGCAGGCCAGCCGTTCATCGGCAGCCACCCGCGGACGCTGAGCGCGACCGGGCTGCCCGCGAACGCCCGCGTGATGGATTGGCTGTACGCGACACAGACGTTCAACGGCTCCGGGGCCAATCAGCGCGGCAAGTACAAATCCGCGTACATGAAGCAGCGCTTCACGCAGCATGAGCTGGACGCGCTCCATCACTACCTGACCGACGAATACGCCGACGACCAGGACTTCTCGCAATCGCTCGTGCAGGTCGACTCCTACGGCGGCGCGGTCAATCACGCGTTCTCCGGCAATCCGCACTTCGACCCGGCGCACAACGAGACCGCCGTGCCGCAGCGCAGTTCGATCCTCAAGCTCCAGTACCAGACCTACTGGACCGATCCGGTCAACGACGCCAAGCACGTCGACTGGCTGCGCGAGTTCTACTGGGCCGTGTACCGGCAAGACGGCTTCAACGGCACGCCGTATCCGGCGTCGCAAGCCCTCCCCGGCTCGCGCTACGAAGGGTGCTACATCAACTACCCGGACGTCGACATGCTGACGGGCGAGCAGCCCGGCAAGGCCGGCTACAGCTGGGGCGAGCTGTACTACGGCACGTTCTACGACTCGCTCGTCGCGGCCAAGCGCGCCTATGACCCGCACGACGTATTCCATCACGCGATGTCGCTCGGCGCGACGCCCTGAGACGACCCGCACGCCACCCTCGCCATCCAGGAGATACGCCCGATGAGATCATCCCTGCGCTCCGCGACCCGCGCGCGCCCCATGCTGCATCGATACGTGGCCCTGTCGCTGCTCGCCGCCGTCGGCGCGACACTTGCGCCCGTGCGGCCGGCGGCCGCGCACGGCGCGGTCGGCTATCCGATCGCGCGGCAATACCAGTGCCGCATCGAAGAAGGCTACTGGTATCCGGAGGACGGCTCCGCGATCCCGCACGACGACTGCCGCGCCGCGTTCCGCGCGGGCAGCCAGTCCGCCTATCCGTTCACGCAGTGGAACGAGGTGTCGGCCAATCCGGTCGGCCAGGGCAACGATCTGGCGAAGCTCAAGGAAGCCGTACCCGACGGTCAGCTGTGCGCAGGCGGTGATCGCAGCAAGGCCGGCCTCGACGTACCCGCCGCGCAGTGGCGCAAGACGCGGCTCGTGCCGCGCAACGGCCACGTCGAACTCGTGTGGGAGAACACCCAGTCGCACAATCCGGCGCGCATGCGCATCTTCATCTCGAAGCCGCAGTACAACCCCGCCGCGCCGCTGCGCTGGGACGACCTGCAGCAGATCTACGACGCCCCCGCCCCCAAGCCGATCCCGGCGAACGGCGCGGGCCGCATGTCCTCGGTCACGTCGCTCTACAAACTCGACGTCACGCTGCCGCCCGGCCGCACCGGCGACGCGGTGATCTACAGCTACTGGCAGCGCATGGATGCGGGCAACGAAGGCTTCTTCAACTGCAGCGACGTGTCGATCTCGAACGACGAGAACACCGCGAGCTTCCCGTGGCAGGAAGACCGCACGCTCGTCGAGGCCGGCTTCAAGCCGCGCGCGGGCCAGCAGGTGCGCTTCCGCGTGCTGGGCGGCGCGCAGGGCGAGGAGCAGATCGACCTGCGCGTGCCGATCACCACGCAGAACGCGGACCCCGCCGTCTGGAGCCGGCAGCTCAATGAGCTGCTCGCCCACTACGGCAACACCGTGAAGATCGGCAAGCGCAGCGGCAACGCCGTGGAATTCGACGCGAAAGAGCCAGCGGCCAACAAGGTCTGGCTGAAACCGAACACCAGCAGCGCGCTCAGCATCATCGGCAGCAACTGACGTCAGCCGCGCCGGGCGCCTGCCCGGCCGGCCCGGCGGCAACGCCGGACCCCGTGTGTGTCTGCGGATATTCCCTCGGTATCCGCCGTTGGCGGCCATCGTTTACGCGATGCGCCGCCTTTTTTTGCTCCGCCCGCCTGAATAATGTCGCGCATTCATGCGACAAACGACATTCCCCGCAAACACTCCGCCATTCAATGCGCGAATGCGTATTTCGGAACATATTTCCTCATTTTCCCGACTGCAGTAAATTCGACTCGTTTTTTTCCGACAGTGTATCGACAGCATAAAAACGGCTGCCTGCGCCGCGCCCCGCCATCGGCATCGAAACCGCAATCAATCCCACACATTCTTTCCCCATTTTTGTTCACGCCCGCCCATCAAGGCTGACGAGGCAACGATTCCATTTCCTACGGCTCCCGGATCATTTCATCTTGCTCACCAACAGCTGACTCGATTCATTTGATCCTAATCAAACTTTAATTTTTTGGTAAATATCTTGTAATTACAAAATTGAACTTCTAGGATCCCTCCTGCAGTTCACAGTACCTCTACAGTTTTAATGCTTGCGCTTAATTCATTTATCAATATTCACGCATTCATTCATTATCTGGGGGATTACATGAAGAAACTGACTTGCCTGCTGTCCATTACCGCGATTTCGTTGGCGACCCTGAGCGCGTTTGCGCAAAGCGGCGACCAGCAGGCCACAGTCGACCGGGCGCTGCAGTTGGTCCAGCAGAACCCGAGCAGTTTCAACCTCTCCGCCGGCCCCGCCGCGCGCTCGCTGAAGTTCGCGGCCGCGCAGGCGAACGCGCCGGTGGAAGGCGATCAGTTCCAGGTCCGCGACGTGATCGTCGATCCCGACGGCACCGAGCACGTGCGCTTCGATCGCTTCTACGGCGGGCTGGCCGTGATCGGCGGCGACATCGTCGTGCACTCGAACCAGGGGCAACTGAAGCAGGCGAGCCTGACGCAAGCCGCGCCGATCAACCTCGCCGGCAAGATCGGCAGGGTCGGCGAGCGCTTCGTGGTGCGCAACGCGCGCGACGTCGGCGCGGCGGCCGCCCAGCGCGCCGCGACCGCGCGTTTCGGCACCTACGTGCGCCGCGTCGACACGCCCGAACTCGTCGTGTTCGCGCGCGACGTCGCGCCGACCCTCGCATACGCGGTCCGCGTGCTCGGCAAGGCGAACGATACGCACGGCGAAGCGGTGCTCTACTACGTCG
>NZ_JAAGNW010000071.1:0-12599 GCF_010645215.1 Burkholderia multivorans
ACCGCTGGCTCGATGCCGACGGCCTGGCCTCGCGGATGATCATGCAGGTGCACGATGAACTGGTGCTCGAGGTGCCGGAGGCAGAACTGCCGCGGGTGCGCGAGAAGCTGCCCGAAATGATGTGCGGGGTGGCCAAGCTCAAGGTGCCGCTCGTCGCCGAAGTGGGCGCGGGCGACAACTGGGAAGAGGCGCACTGATCCGCCGGCCGCGCGTCGCGCCCCGCGGCGCGCGGCATATCGTCGCGAACATGGCATTTATGTATATTGCTTGCTTGTCGTCAAGGCGTCTGCTCCGGGACAATGTCCGGGTGGGCGCGCCGGCCTGGCGGGCGGCGGCCAATACGGTGTCCGGACGGTTCCGGGCGCCGGCCTGACGGGGCGGCGGTCCGCGCCCCGGCGCCCAGGCAGTGTTGAATCGCACAAGGGGGATCGGATGCATCGTTTCATCATCATCGGCGGCGGCGCGGGCGGCCTGGAACTGGCCACCCGACTGGGCGACCGCTACGGCGCACGCGGCAATCGGCCCGCCAGCGCTTTGGTCACGCTGGTCGACCGCTATCCGACCCATATCTGGAAACCCCTGCTGCACGAAGTCGCGGCGGGCAGCATGGATCCGTTCACGCAGGAGCTGGAGTACGCGGCGCAGGCGCGCTGGCACGGCTTCGAGTTCCAGCAGGGCGAGCTGACCGCGCTCGATCGCAGTGCGAAACGCATCACGCTCGCACCCGTCAACGACAGCGACGGCGAGGAACTGCTGCCGCAGCGCGAGCTTGACTACGACACGCTCGTGATCGCGATCGGCAGCACCACGCATTTCTTCGGCGTGCAGGGCGCGGCGGAAAACGCGATCGCACTCGATACCGTCGGCGAGGCCGAGCGCTTCCGCAAGCGCCTGATCGCCGCGTGCATGCGCGCCGAGCACCAGCCGGTCGATCCGCAGGCGGATCCGTCGGAACCGCGCATCCAGGTGGCGATCGTCGGCGGCGGCGCGACGGGCGTCGAGTTGTCCGCCGAGTTGCGCAACACCGCGCAGGTGCTGTCCGCGTACGGGTTGCACAAGCTCGATCCGCGCCACGATGTCGGCATCGTCCTGATCGAATCGGGGCCGCGCATCCTGCCCGCGCTCCAGGATCGCGTGTCGACCGCAACCGCCGAACTGCTCGAAAAGCTCGGCGTCAAGCTGATGCTCGGCGAGCGCGTCGTCGGCGTCGCGCCGGGCGTGGTGCGCACCGCGAGCGACAAGAGCGTGCGGGCCGACCTGACGGTCTGGGCGGCCGGCATCAAGGCGCCGTCCGTGCTCGGGCAGCTGGACGGGCTCGAGATCAACAAGCTCGGCCAGCTGGTGGTGCGCCGCACGCTGCAGACCGTGACCGACGAAAACGTCTTCGCGCTCGGCGATTGCGCGGCCTGCGAATGGCCGGGCAACGAGCGCAACGTGCCGCCGCGCGCGCAGGCTGCGCACCAGAAGGCGAGCTTCCTGCTGAAGGCGCTGGCCGCGCGCCTGTCGAACCAGCCGCTGCCGCAGTTCACCTATCGGGATTTCGGCTCGCTCGTATCGCTCGGCCATTTCAGCGCGGTCGGCAACCTGATGGGCGGCCTGATCGGCGGCAACATGCTGATCGAGGGGCTGTTCGCGCGGTTCATGTACATGTCGCTGTACCGGCTGCATATCGCCGCGCTGCACGGCTACCCGCGCATGGTGCTCGACACCGTCGCGCACTGGCTGCGGCGCTCGACGCTGCCGCGCGTCAAGCTGCACTGACCGCGATCCGTCGCGGGCGCGACGCGCCCGCGACGCCTTCCACGCGGGCGTTCGCCCGCGTTTCCCAGTTACTGACCACTACTGATAGACGAGCGTCGACACGCCGCAACTGAGCGCGATGTCGTGGATCGTGCTTTCGCCGACCTGCACGCCGAGCGTTTGCAGGAGCGGCACGACCGCGGCGTCGAGTCCGCCGAGCACGGGCGTCAGCGCGGTGTTGAGGAAGCTGCCGAGCGCGGATTCGACCGGCGTGAGCGGCAGCGACAGGCCGCCCAGCAGCGTGACCTGGGTCTGTTGCAGCGAGGTGCCGAGGCCGGACAACGCGTTCCCCAGCACACTGCCGACGCCGTTCGAGTTGGTGCTCTGATAGCCGCCCGTGGTGCCGTAGAAGGTCAGCGTGGGCGCGGTCGCGGCCGGGACGCTGGCAGGCAGTGCGGCGAGCGCGGTGATCTTGACGAGATTGAGCACGTTGACGAGGGTGGCGGGCGTCGAGCAGCTGAACGCCTGCGATGCCGACATGTTGGCGGGGGCGTTGCCGACGCACAGATTCGCGATCCCGGTCTGTACGCCGATGACCGAGGCGCAGGTCGCGGTCGACGCGGTGCATGCGGCCGATTGCAGCCAGCCGGTGCCGGATGCGACCTGCAGCGACAGCGGCAGGCTCACCTGCACCGGCACCAATGCGCCGAGCAGGCCCAGCGGCAGGCTGGCGGTGCCGAGACTGATATTCAGGTAGAGCCGGACCTGCGCGGTCCGCGCGATGGTGCGCCAGGTCTGCGATACGGGATCGATGCCGCCTTCGCCGATTGCGATCACGGGCGGCTGGATGATCTGCATCTGCACGGTCGAGCCCTGGCCGCCGATGCTGAGGCCGCCCGCGAGCGTGAGCGCCGATTGGCCTGCCGCGATTTCCGCCGCAGTCATCAGGATATCGAACGGACTGATCATCGCGTTGAGCGCGGTCTGCGGATCGGACAGGTTGACCGCGAGCAGCCCGGGCGTGGTTGTCGAGTTGCCGAGCGCGATGTCCTGGCTGGTGGTGTAGGTTGCGCTCGCAATCGAACTCATGGCGCTGAGATCGGCCTGCAGGTTCGTGTTGACGACCGTGGTGGCCGCCAGTGCGCTCGACAGCCAGCTGGCGAGCGTCGGCACGCTGACCTGCATGGCCAGCAGCTGGTTGACGGTGCTGGCGCCTGCCACGTTCATCAGGTCGCTGACCTTGATGTGCGCGCTGGCGAGGCCTTCATAGGAGACGAGCGACAGGTTGAGGTTGGTGCCCAGCATCGTGTTGAGCAGCGTGTTGACGGCGCCGCCCTGCAGTTGCGCGAGCGTCGTGCCGATCGAGTAGGTTCCGATGTCGGTCGCCTGCGCGACGCTGACCGCGGAGACGGTGCGCGACGGGCCGAGGAAATAGTAGGGCACGCTGCGCGTGACCGTGACCTGCACCGCGTTGAGCTGTGCATCGGAGCCCGCTGCGGGGGACGCGGCGGGCGTATAGAAGCTCGGGCCGCTGTTGTCCTTCAGGTCCCAGCGTCCGCAGGCCGTGCTGAGGGTCTGGCCGGCCACGGTGCTGTCGAATCCGTTCGCGAGCGCGACCGACTGTGCGGTGACGGGCGGTTGCACGCAGCCGTCGTCCATCCGTTCGGCGGCGGCGAGCGCGGCGATGCTTTGGAGCTGGCGGCGCTGGTAGAACAGGTTGCCGATATCGATCGCGCCGAGCGCGACCATCGCGACGGCCAGCGCGAGCACCGCGAGCGTGGCGAGCGAGCCGCGCTGACGGCGCGGCGGCGCGCGTCGGCCGGTCCGGCTGACGGGAATGGGCCCGACGGGCGTGTGGCGAGGTGACTGTTCCATTCCTGCCTCGTGTGCAACGGCATGGCGCATGTGCCCGCCTGACGGGGCGGGGCCGAGGGCGGGCGCGAGGCGGCGGACCGCCGCGCCTGCAACGCGCCGTCACGCCCCGTCATGCCTGGAAATCGGGGCGAGGCGGATTCCTTTAAAGCGTTTTTTCATGGCGCTTGAATAATGATGTGGATACGTTGATTTATTTTGCAATCCGATCTTTTACCGGGTTGGTCGGTGGGAAGGGCCATCCCGTAAGGGTTTTGCTGGGTTCGGGCGTGATTCGCCGGTGAACGGTTCGAGTTGTATGACTGTGAGCGGATTTAAATTGGATTAATAAAATTTTCTGCCTTGGCGAAGCGTTGGAATATCGTTGCGTATTTGACGAGGTCTGAAATTCCCAGGCGATAGGCCGGGCGCGGCGACGCCGGGTTGTCGGGCGCCGGCGCTTTGGGGCGCGCATGCCGTGCCGGTTGACGCCGATGCCGGTTCTTGGGCATCGTGTGCGCTTCCGGCGGCGCGGAGCCGGCGACGGGCGGGCGGTTTGGGCGCCCCGGGCCATCCGCCGCCTTGCTGGTCGTCCCGATCCGAACCCCGGCCGCGCGCGTGGGTTGCACGCGGCCTTACCCTGAGGAGCGTTGCCATCATGTTGAAGCCCGAGGTCGACAGTCTGGTTCCCCACGTTCCGTTTACGCGCCGCCGCTTCGTCCAGGCGGCGCTCGGCGGCAGCTTCGCGGCGGCGGTGCTGCCGGTCTCCGCGCAGACCATCACGACCGACAGCGCGGGGCTGGAGGCCGGAACGGTCGAGATCCGCTCAGGCGATGCGAACGTGCCGGCCTATCGCGCGCAGCCGGCGGGCAAGACGAATCTGCCGGTGATCGTCGTGATCCACGAGATCTTCGGCGTGCATGCGCATATCGCGGACGTGTGCCGCCGTTTCGCGAAGCTCGGCTATCTGGCGATCGCGCCGAACCTGTACGCGCGCCAGGGCGATCCGTCCGCCTATCCGACGATCCAGGCGCTGTACCAGGCGGTGGTGAGCAAGGTGCCCGACCGGCAGGTGAGCGAGGATCTCGACGCGACGGTCGAATGGGCGGGGAAGAACGGCGGCGATCTGAGCCGTCTGGGCGTGACGGGCTTCTGCTGGGGCGGGCGGCAGGCCTGGCTGTTCGCGGAACACAATGCCCGCGTGCGCGCGGCCGTGGCCTGGTACGGCATGGTGGTCGGCGACGCCACCGACATGACGCCGTTCAGCCCGGTCGACCATGCCGCGCAGCTGAAGGCCCCGGTGCTGGGCCTGTACGGCGCGAAGGACACGAATATCTCGCAGGAATCGCTCGCGCAGATGCGCACGCGCCTCGTGGCCGCCAAGACCCGGGCCGGCAGCGAATCGGAGATCCTCGTCTATCCGGACGCCGGGCACGCGTTCTTCGCCGATTACCGCCCGAGCTACGTGAAGGCGGACGCCGAGGACGGCTGGAAGCGCGCCCTAGCGTGGTTCCGCAAATACGGCGTCATGTGACGCGCGGCCGCCTCCCGCTTACGGATTCGGCCCGGTTGCGACGGGGCGGCCCGGATCCGCGCTCCATTCGCTCCACGAGCCGCCGTACAGCGCGGCGTCGTGCAGCCCGGCGATCTCCATCGCCAGCGCGTTGTGGCAGGCGGTGACGCCCGAGCCGCACTGCAGGATCACGCGGTTGGACGGGGTGTCGCCGAGCACCGCGGCGAATGCGGCGCGCAGGTCATGGCCGCTCTTGAACCGGCCGTCGGCGGTGAGGTTGTCCTTGAAGAAATGATTGCGCGCGCCGGGGATGTGGCCGCCGACGCGGTCGAGCGTTTCGTTCTCGCCGCGGTAGCGGTCGGCCGCGCGCGCGTCGATCACGAGCCGGTCCTTGGTCGTCAGGTTCGCGAGCACCGCCTGCACGTCGACGGCCGCCGCGAGCGGCGCCTGCGCGCGGAAATTGCCGGGCGTCGCGGCCGGCCGGTCCGGGCTCAGCGCATGTCCCGCGGCCTGCCAGGCGGGCAGGCCGCCGTCGAGCACCGCGACCGAATCGTGACCGAGCCAGCGCAGCATCCACCACAGGCGCGCCGCGTACATGCCGCCTTGCGCGTCGTAGGCGACGACCTGCTGGTTCTGCGCGAGGCCGCGCGCGGCCAGCGCGGCGACCAGCGCATCGCGCGCGGGCAGCGGGTGGCGGCCGTTGGCGCCGGTCTTGGGGCCCGACAGGTCGCGGTCGAGGTGCAGGTAGTGCGCGCCGGGGAGGTGGTTTGCCGCATAGGCGGCTTCGCCCGCGTCGGGATTCGCGAGATCGAAGCGGCAATCGAGGATCAGCACGCTGTCGGGCGCGGCGGCCAGACGTTCGGCGAGGTTGTCCGCCGAGATCAGCGTGGTGTAGTGGGTGTGAGGCATGAGACGGCTCCTGATGGAGAAACGGGCCAGATGCTCTAAGTCTAAACAAAAAAAGACGGGCCGCAGCCCGTCTTTTCATGGTTCCGCCTCGCGCGCGTCACAGCGTGCCGAGCTGGCGGCGCAGGAACTCGTGGAAGTGCTGCATGCCGTCTTCCATCGGGCTCTGGTACGGGCCCACCTGCGATTCGCCGCGCTGCATCAGCGCGCGCCGGCCGGCGTCCATCCGCATGGCGATCTCGTCGTCCTCGACGGCCGTTTCCATATAGGCGGCGCGCTCGGCCTCGACGAATTCACGCTCGAACAGCGCGATTTCCTCGGGGTAATAGAACTCGACGATGTTGGTCGTCTTCTGCGTGCCGCGCGGAATCAGCCAGGACACGACGAGCACGTGCGGATACCACTCGATCATCAGGCCCGGGTAATAGACCATCCAGATCGCGCCGAACTCCGGCGGTACGCCGTCGCGGTAGCGCAGCACCGCGTCGTGCCACTTCTGGTACGTCGGGCTGCCGGGCTTCGCGAGCGCGTTGTGCACGCCGACCGTCTGCACGCTGTACCAGTCGCCGAACTCCCACTTCAGGTCGTCGCACGACACGAAGCTGCCGAGCCCCGGGTGGAACGGGACGACGTGGTAGTCCTCGAGGTAGACCTCGATGAAGGTCTTCCAGTTGTAATCGCACTCGTGGACCTCGACGTGATCGAACTGATAGCTCGAAAAGTCGAAGTGGTGCCTGGTGCCGAGCTGAGCGAGGTCGTGCGCGACGTCGCGGCCCTCCGCCTCGAACAGCAGCCCCTGCCAGTTCTGCAACGGCGTCGCGTTGAGGTTCAGGCAGGGTTTGTCGGGGAAGTGCGGCGCGCCGAGCAGCTGGCCTTGCAGATCGTAGGTCCAGCGGTGCAGCGGACAGACGATGTTCTGGGCCTGGCCGCGGCCGTTCAGCATGATTGCCTGGCGGTGGCGGCACACGTTCGACAACAGCTCGATCCGTGACGCCTGGTTGCGCACGAGCACGCGGCCCTCGTTTTCGGAGGGCAGCGCAAAATAGTCCCCCGCCTCGGGCACCATCAATTCGTGCCCGATGTAGCGAGGTCCTTTCTTGAAAAGGGTTTCGATCTCGCGCCCGAGGAGCGCCTCATCGAAGTAAGCGGTGACTGGAAGCTGGCTGTGTGCAGACTTCAACTGCAGCGAGTCGCTCAGATTGGACATTCCCACTCCCGGTGTTAGCGTGAAAGCAGTGAACAACCCAACCATCGAAAAATCGATTTAGGGGAACCGGTGATTATACCTGGATCGGTATGCTTGGGGTGGGATAAGTGCCTGATTTGCGTCAAAATTTCCCGGGCGCCTTGCCGCACCCCGGCGGCGCGGGGCCGGATCGGGGGCTTGTGACCCCAAGTCGACAGGTCGGGAAATCTGCTTTTGCCGTAGAATGTCCGACTTGTTTTGAAATTTGACACCCCGTCCATGGCGAAAACCGCACCCAAGGGCACCGCACCGGCGGATGCCGGCCCCGACGCACTGCCGGAAAATTATGAGACAGCGCTGGCGGAGCTGGAGGCGCTGGTCGCCCGGATGGAGAGCGGGGCGCTGAGCCTGGAAGACTCGCTGACGGCCTACCGCCGGGGGGCGGTACTCGTTGCGTTTTGCCAACAACAACTTGAGAAGGTGGAGCAGCAGGTGCGCGTGCTGGATGGCGCGACACTGAAGCCGCTTGCCGCCGGAATGACCGCCACGGACGGCGGAGACGACGATCTATGACATTCGAACAATGGACGCGCACGGTGCTCGAGCGCGTCGAGGAAGCACTCGGCCAGTATTTGCCGGCCGAAACTGTGGTGCCCGCGCAACTCCACGAGGCGATGCGTTATGCCGTCCTCGGTGGCGGCAAGCGGGTTCGGCCGCTGCTGTGCCATGCAGCGGGCGAACTGACCGGTGCGACCGAGGCGGCGTGCAACGCTGCCGCGGCGGCGCTCGAGATGATCCACGTCTATTCGCTCGTGCACGACGACATGCCCTGCATGGACGACGACGCCTTGCGACGCGGCAAGCCCACGGTACATGTCAAATATGACGAACCGACGGCGCTGCTGGTCGGCGACGCGCTGCAGTCGCAGGCGTTCGTCGCGTTGACCGACGCGGCGGCGCTGACGCCGGCGCGCCAGGCTGCGCTGGTGCGCGAGCTGGCGCTCGCGAGCGGCTCGATCGGCATGGCGGGCGGCCAGGCGATCGATCTGGCGAGCGTCGGCCACACGCTGACGCGCGAGCAGCTGGAAACGATGCACCGGATGAAGACGGGCGCGCTGCTGCGCGCAGCAGTCCGGATGGGCGCGCTGGCAGGCGAGACGCCGTCGGACGACGCGATGCGCGCGCTCGACGCCTATTCGGCGGCGGTGGGGCTGGCGTTCCAGGTGGTCGACGATATCCTCGACGTGACCACCGATTCGGCGACGCTCGGCAAGACCGCCGGCAAGGATGCGAAAGACGGCAAGCCGACCTACGTGTCGATCATCGGTCTCGATGCATCGCGCGCGCGTCCCGCCCAACTGCGCGCCGACGCGCATGCCGCACTGGAACCGTTCGGCGCACGCGCGCAGCGCCTCGCCGAACTGGCCGACCTGGTAGTGAACCGGGTCAGCTGACGCGAAAGCCCGCCGCCGCGCGCCTGGCCATCCGGCCTGCGCGCGCTGAAGAGTGCGGGCGCGTTTGTTTTCCTACACTGGAACGACGATGTACGACTTGCTGAAAACTATCGACGACCCGGCAGACCTTCGCCGCCTCGACCGTCGCCAACTGCAACCGCTCGCCGACGAGCTGCGCGCGTATGTGCTCGACAGCGTGTCGAAGACGGGCGGCCATTTGTCGTCCAATCTCGGCACGGTCGAACTGACGATTGCGCTGCACTACGTCTTCAATACGCCGAACGATCGCATCGTGTGGGACGTGGGTCACCAGACCTACCCGCACAAGATCCTGACGGGCCGCCGCGACCAGATGCATTCGCTGCGTCAGCAGGACGGCATCTCGGGCTTTCCGCGCCGCTCGGAGTCGGAATACGACACCTTCGGCACCGCGCACTCGAGCACCTCGATCTCGGCCGCGCTCGGCATGGCGCTCGGCAGCCAGCTGCAAGGCGACGATCGCTTCTCGATCGCCGTGATCGGCGACGGCGCGATGACGGCGGGCATGGCGTTCGAGGCGATGAACAACGCGGGCGTGAGCGAGGACGCGAAACTGCTCGTGATCCTGAACGACAACGACATGTCGATCTCGCCGCCCGTCGGCGCGCTGAACCGCCATCTCGCCCGCCTGATGTCCGGCCGCTTCTACGCGGCCGCGCGCGCGGGCGTCGAGCGCGTGCTGAGCGTCGCGCCGCCCGTGCTCGAACTCGCGCGCAAGCTCGAGGAGCACGCCAAGGGCATGGTCGTGCCGGCGACGCTGTTCGAGGAGTTCGGCTTCAACTACATCGGGCCGATCGACGGCCACGATCTCGATTCGCTGATCCCGACGCTGCAGAACATCAAGGAACTGCGCGGGCCGCAATTCCTGCACGTGGTCACGAAGAAGGGGCAGGGCTACAAGCTCGCCGAGGCGGACCCGGTGCTGTATCACGGGCCGGGCAAGTTCAACCCGGCGGAAGGCATCAAGCCGTCGGCGACGCCGGCGAAGAAGAGCTACACGCAGGTGTTCGGCGAATGGATGTGCGACGCGGCGGAGCTCGACTCGCGCGTGGTCTGCATCACGCCGGCGATGCGCGAAGGCTCGGGGCTCGTCGAATTCGAGAAGCGCTTCCCGGACCGCTACTACGATGTCGGCCTCGCCGAGCCGCACGCGGTGACGTTCGCGGCGGGCCTCGCGACCGAAGGGCTCAAGCCGGTCGTCGCGATCTACTCGACGTTCCTGCAGCGCGCGTACGACCAGCTGATCCACGACGTCGCCCTGCAGAATCTGCCTGTCGTGTTCGCGATCGATCGCGCGGGCCTCGTCGGCGCGGACGGCGCGACCCATGCGGGCGCCTACGATCTCGCGTTCATGCGCTGCATTCCGAACATGACGGTGATGGCCGCGTCCGACGAGAACGAGTGCCGCCAGATGCTGTACACGGCGCTCCAGCAGCCGAACCCGACCGCGGTGCGCTATGCGCGCGGCGCGGGCACGGGGGTCGCGACGGTCAAGGAAATGACTGCGCTGCCGGTCGGCAAGGGCGAAGTGCGTCGTCGCAGCGCGCAGCCGGAAGGCAAGCGCGTGGCGATCCTCGCGTTCGGCACGATGGTGGCGCCGTCGCTCGCGGCGGCCGAGGAACTGGATGCGACCGTCGCGAACATGCGCTTCGTGAAGCCGGTCGACGCCGAGCTCGTGCGCGAGCTGGCCGAGACGCACGACGTACTGGTGACGGTCGAGGAAGGTTGCGTGATGGGCGGCGCGGGTTCCGCATGCGTCGAAGCCCTGATGGAGAGTGGGGTTATCCGGCCCGTAATACAATTGGGCCTCCCTGACCGCTTCGTCGATCATGGCGAGCCCGCGAAACTGCTGTCGCAATGCGGCCTGGACGGCGCGGGCATCGCGAAGTCGATTCGCGAGCGCTTCCTGAGTCCGGCGGCCGACGTGGCCAGCCAGGCCAAGCGGGTTGCCTGAGCGAAGCGGTCTTCTCCGTTTCAGGAATACATGGGCCTGCGGGCCCATGTTGCTTTTCCGGCAGGCCCCGCGCAAGGGGTGCGGCGTCATGCCGCGTCCGGCTTTTGAGGATCGAACAAGATGAACCAGATGAATCCCGCCTTCGTGATGCCCGACGTGCAGAGCACGGTCGATACCCGTCAGATCCCGATCCAGCGCGTCGGTGTCAAGGCGGTGCGCCATCCGTTGACGGTGCTGGCCGCGGACGGCGCGGTCCAGCCGAGCGTCGGGACCTGGGATCTCGACGTGCATCTGCCGGCCGATCAGAAGGGCACGCACATGTCGCGCTTCGTCGCGCTGCTGGAAGAGCATCGGGCGCCGCTCACGCTCGCCGCGTTCCGCGCGATGCTGGCCGGGATGCTCGAGAAGCTCGAAGCCGAGGCGGGCCGCATCGCGGTGTCGTTTCCGTACTTCGTGAACAAGACGGCGCCGGTGTCGGGCGTGCGCAGCCTGCTCGACTACGAGGTCACGCTGACGGGCGATGTGCGGGGCGGCGTGACGCGCCTGTTCCTGAAGGTGCTCGTGCCGGTGACGAGCCTCTGCCCGTGTTCCAAGAAGATCTCGCAGTACGGCGCGCACAATCAGCGCTCGCACGTGACGATCGACGCCGCGCTGGGCGACGACGTGCCGGTCGAGGATCTGATCCGCATCGCGGAGGAAGAGGCGTCGTGCGAGCTGTGGGGCTTGCTCAAGCGCCCGGACGAGAAGTTCGTGACCGAGCGCGCCTATGAGAATCCGAAGTTCGTCGAGGATCTGGTGCGCGACGTGGCGCAGCGGCTCGATCAGGACGGTCGGGTGGTCGCGTATGTGCTCGAGGCCGAGAACTTCGAATCGATCCACAATCACAGTGCCTATGCGCTGATCGAGCGCGACAAGCGCGTGGCCGCGTAAGCAAGTCTCCGGCGCTGCGTTTCATGCAAAAAGGCCCGTCCTGATGGACGGGCCTTTTTGCTGTGGGGTGCTGCTGACTGCTGCCTCAGCGGCGGAATCAGCGTGCGAGCGACGTCAGATCCCAGCGCGGTTTCACCGTGAAGGCGTAGTCGCGGCTTGCGTGTTCGGGCCAGCGCGCGAGCCGCAGCGCGCCCGCGAGCGCGATCATCGCGCCGTTGTCGGTGCACAGCGCGAGGTCGGGGTAGTGCACGTCGAAGCCGCGCTTGCGGGCCGCGGCCGACAGCGCGTCGCGCAGCTGCCGGTTCGCGCCGACTCCGCCCGCGACCACGAGGCGCTTGAGGTGGCTCTGCTTGAGCGCGCCGAGCGATTTCGCGACCAGCACGTCGACCGCTGCGTCGACGAAGCCGCGCGCGAGGTCCGCCTTCGCGCGTTCGAGCGCGGCGCCGTCGAGCCCGGCGGCCTCGATCTTCTTCATCTGGGTCAGGACGGCGGTCTTGAGGCCGCTGAAGCTGAAATCGAGATCGCCCGAGTGCAGCATGGGCCGCGGCAGCACGACCGCGCCGGGCGTGCCCGATTCCGCGAGCTTCGAGACCTCGGGGCCGCCGGGGTAGCCGAGGCCGAGCAGCTTCGCGGTCTTGTCGAACGCCTCGCCCGCCGCGTCGTCGAGCGTTTCGCCGAGGGTTTCGTAGACGCCGACGTCGGTGACCCGCATCAGCTGAGTGTGGCCGCCCGACACGAGCAGCGCGACGAACGGAAACGGCGGCGGCTCGGCGACGAGCAGCGGCGACAGCAGGTGCCCTTCGAGGTGGTGGATGCCGATCGTCGGTTTGTCCCACGCCATCGCGAGCGCGTTCGCGATGCTCGCGCCGACCAGCAGCGCGCCGGCGAGGCCGGGGCCCTGCGTGAAGGCGATCGCGTCGATGTCCTCGCGGCGCGCGCCGCTTTCCGCCAGCACTTGTTCGAGCAGCGGCAGGGCGCGCCGGATGTGATCGCGCGAGGCGAGCTCGGGCACGACGCCGCCGTATT
>NZ_JAAGNW010000071.1:12609-19990 GCF_010645215.1 Burkholderia multivorans
TCGCGATGCATGGCGATCTGCGAGTGGAGGGCATGCGCGAGCAGGCCGCGGGAGGTGTCGTACAACGCGAGGCCGGTTTCGTCGCAGGAGCTTTCGATGCCGAGAACGAGCATGGTGTGGGGCGGGCGGGTGCGCGGGCGCAACCCGGAATCAACGTAACGGAAAAGTATAACAGCGCGGCCCGGCGGCCCGCCGGCGTCGGCGGGCGACGCGGGTACAATCCGCGCCATGGAAAATTTCGATATTGCTGTGATCGGCGCGGGCGCGGCCGGCATGATGAGTGCCGCGGTGGCCGGCCAGCTCGGCCGGCGCGTGGTGCTGATCGACCATTCGCCGCGGCTCGCGGAGAAGATCCGGATCTCGGGCGGCGGCCGTTGCAACTTCACGAACCTGCATGCCGGGCCCGACAACTACCTGTCCTCGAACCCGCGCTTTTGCCGCTCGGCGCTCGCGCGCTATACGCCGCGCGATTTCCTGGCGCTCCTGAAAAGCCACCGGGTGACGTGGCACGAGAAGCACAAGGGGCAGCTGTTCTGCGACCAGTCGAGCGACGCGATCATCGAGGTGCTCAAGCACGAGTGCGACGCGGGCGGCGTGACCTGGCGGCGGCCGGTGGCGGTCGAGGCGGTGCGGCATCTCGAGGCGGACGGCTTCGCGCTCGATACCAGCGCCGGGCCGATCCGCGCACGCGCGCTCGTGATCGCGACGGGCGGATTGTCGATCCCGGCGATCGGCGCGACCGACTTCGCCTATCGCATCGCCAAGCAGTTCGGGCACAAGCTCGTCGATACCCGTCCGGCGCTCGTGCCGCTGACCTTCGCGAGCGAGGATTGGGCGCCGTTTGCCGCGCTGTCCGGCGTATCGCTCGAGGTGCGCGTGGCGACGGGCGCGAAGCAGGGCGGCGGCGCCTTCGTCGAGGACCTGCTGCTGACCCATCGCGGGTTGTCCGGGCCGGGGATCCTGCAGATCTCGAGCTACTGGCGCCCGGGCGAGCCGATCCGGATCGACCTGCTGCCGCAGCAGCGCGCCGCCGACGCGCTCGTCGAGGCGAAAGCCGGCTCGAAGCGCCAGATCGGGACGCTGCTGTCCGAATGGGTGCCCCACCGGCTCGCGCATGTCTGGCTCGATACCCATCGGGTCGCGCCGGATGCGCGCCTGGCCGACCTCGCGGACCGGACGCTGCGCCAGGTCGGCGACGCGCTGTCGTGCTGGACGCTGACGCCGAACGGCACCGAAGGCTACCGGAAGGCCGAGGTGACGAAGGGCGGGGTGGACACGCGCGAGCTGTCGTCGGCGACGATGATGAGCGCGCGGGTGCCGGGCCTGTATTTCATCGGCGAGGCGGTCGACGTGACGGGCTGGCTGGGCGGCTACAACTTCCAGTGGGCGTGGGCGTCGGGCGCGGCGGCCGGACGGGCCGCGGCCGAGCAGGCGCGCGGCGCTTGACGGGCTAGTGCGTTTGTGCAGCCCGTCTGCTATACTCGAAAGCCTTTCTCCGCGTTACTCCAACTTTTTACGTGACGGGTCATGACGATCATCCGCGTTAAAGAAAACGAGCCTTTTGAAGTCGCAATGCGGCGCTTCAAGCGCACGATCGAGAAGAACGGTTTGCTGACCGAGCTGCGTGCGCGTGAGTTCTACGAGAAGCCCACCGCCGAGCGCAAGCGCAAGAAGGCGGCAGCCGTGAAGCGCCACTACAAGCGCATTCGCAGCCAGACGCTGCCGAAAAAGCTTTACTGAGACCTGTCGCGCCGCGCGGTTCGCCGGGTGGCGCAGTGGTGGTTCGCGAGTGCCACCGATGCCGGATTCGAGCAAACCCGCTTGAGGAAAACGTCCCAAGCGGGTTTTTGTGTTGATGCCCATGGGATGGGCGTCTCACCGATTTTTCCATATTCGGGTGAATGATGAGTTTGAAAGACCAGATCAGCGAAGACATGAAGACCGCGATGCGCGCCAAGGAGAGCGAGCGCCTCGCGACGATTCGCCTGCTGCTGGCGGCGGTCAAGCAGCGTGAAGTCGACGAGCGCGTGACGCTCGACGACGCCGCGGTGACGGCTGTCATCGACAAGATGATCAAGCAGCGCAAGGATTCGATCAGCCAGTTCGAGGCGGCGGGGCGCGACGATCTGGTCGCGAAGGAGCAGGCCGAGGTGGCGGTGCTGGTCGCCTACATGCCGGCGCAGCTGTCCGAGGCCGAAGTCGCCGCGGAAGTGCAGGCGGCGGTCGCGCAGGCCGGCGCGGCCGGCCCGCAGGACATGGGCAAGGTGATGGGCGTGCTCAAGGGCAAGCTGGCCGGCAAGGCCGACATGACCGCGGTGTCCGCGCTCGTCAAGGCGGCGCTCTCGAAGTAAGCGCCAGGTGCGCGGGCGGTCGCCCGCGCGCTCCCGCGACCTGATCTCTGCCCGGAAAACACGGTGATTCCGCATTCCTTCCTGCAAGACCTGCTGAACCGCGTCGATATCGTCGACGTGGTGGGTCGGTATGTGCAGCTCAAGAAGGGCGGCGCGAATTTCATGGGCCTGTGCCCGTTCCATAACGAGAAAAGCCCCTCGTTCACCGTCAGCCCGACCAAGCAGTTCTATCACTGCTTCGGCTGCGGCGCGCATGGCACCGCGATCGGCTTCCTGATGGAGCACGCGGGGCTGACGTTCCCGGAGGCCGTGCAGGAACTGGCGCAGTCCGCCGGCCTGACGGTGCCGCACGAACCGTCGCCGTTGCGCGGCGGCGGTGGCGGCGGGGACGGTTATGCGCCGCCCGCCGCGTCCAAGGCCGTCACGACTGCGTTGTCGGATCTGATGCAGACCGCCAGCGAGTTCTATCGCAAGCAGTTGCGCGGGGCGACGAACGCGGTCCAGTATTTGAAGAAGCGCGGGCTGACGGGCGAGATCGCGCTGCGCTTCGGCCTCGGCTACGCGCCGGACGGTTGGCAGAACCTGGAGGCGGCGTTCGACGACTACCGCAACGACGCGCTCGTCGAGGCGGGCCTCGTGATCGTCAGCGAGAAGACCGATGCGCAAGGCGAGGCGCGCCGCTACGACCGTTTCCGCGAGCGGATCATGTTCCCGATCCGCAATGTGAAAGGGCAGGTGATCGGGTTCGGCGGCCGGGTGCTGGACGGCGGCGAGCCCAAGTATTTGAATTCGCCCGAAACACCCCTATTTAACAAGGGCAGCGAGCTGTACGGGCTGTTCGAGGCGCGGTTGGCGATCCGCGAACACAAGTACGCGCTCGTGGTCGAGGGCTACATGGACGTGGTGGCGCTGGCGCAGCTCGGGTTCCCGAACGCGGTCGCGACGCTCGGCACGGCGTGCACGCCGGTCCATGTGCAGAAGCTGCTGCGGCAGACCGACACGGTGATCTTCAGTTTCGACGGCGACGCGGCCGGGCGCCGCGCCGCGCGCCGCGCGCTGGAAGCCTGCCTGCCGCACGCGGCGGACAACCGCACGATCCGGTTCCTGTTCCTGCCCACGGAGCACGATCCGGACAGCTATGTCCGGGAATTCGGGGCAGATGCCTTTTCGGAGCAGGTGCGGCGCGCGATGCCGCTGTCGCAGTTCCTGCTGAACGAGGCGACGGTGGGCAAGGAGCTGGACCAGCCGGAGGGGCGCGCGAAGGCGCTGTTCGACGCGAAGCCGCTGTTGCAGGCGCTGCCGGCGAATGCGCTGCGCGCGCAGATCATGCACATGTTCGCGGACCGTCTCGACATTCCGTTCGAGGAGGTGGCGGGGCTGTGCGACGTGGACGCGCGGATCGCCGCGCCGGCGCGCCAGGCGCCCGCGCGCAGCGAGCGGCGCCGCGTGACCGACAGCGACAAGCGCGCGCTGCGTACGCTCGTGATGCTGCCGCGGGTGGCGATCGCGCTCGGCGAAGAGGATCGCGAGGCGCTGCGGACCTTGTCGAGAAATGGGGAGCTATTCGACGAGGTGATCGAACATGCGTGCGCGCTGGGAGAAGCGGCCGAATTCCGTCTGTTGACCGACATACTCCGCAATTCGGCTAACGCGGCGACCTACGATGAAATTTTCCGCGAAATTCTGGTCTATGATGAAAACGTCCGCGACTTGATGCCACAGAATCCGGAGGATGACGCAGGGCAGGAAGGGCTGCGCGAGCGGGAACGGATTGCGGGGGAGGAGCTTCAGGCTGCGGTGCTCAAGATGCGCTATGACGCGTGTTGCGGCCGGCTCGACCAGTTGTCGAGACAATCGGCGCCTACTCCCGAGATATTGGCGGAACTCAAGGACCTGCACCAGAAGCGCGCTGAGATGAAGCGGCGCCTTGGGGCCTAGGCCGAAAGAGGCTGTCCCAACGTGCTATAATATAAGGTTTTCAGCGGTTTGTTTTCTAAGCAGAGGCGAGAATCGCAATGGCAAAGACTACAGGCGGGAAAAAAGCAGCGGGCAAGGGCTCAACGGAGCCGACCACGAAGGTCATATCGGCCGAGTCTGCTTCTTCTTCCGCGCGGACGTCTTCGGCCGGTGCGACGCCCGCTGCGAGGAAACAGGCTGCGGCCGGCACTGCTCACGCTGCGCCGGCGCCGGCGGCCAAGGTGACACGGGCCGCCGCGAAGTCCGAATCCAGGTCGGTTGCGAAGCCGGCCGCGAAGCGGGCAAGTGCGAAAAGCGCAAGGGGAGCGGCTGCCGTGCCGGACGATTCGGCAGCACGCACTACTCAAGCATCCACGGTTCAATCGGCTGTTGTCCAGCAGCCGCGAGTCGATTTAGCCGGTACGGCGAACTCCATGACGAAAAAGCTGAACGAAGTATCCGTCGATGACGACGCAACTCAGAGCGAAGAGCAGCCGACCGCTGCAACGGGCAAAGTCGAGAAAGCCAAGGCGCGCGATCGCCGCGCCAAGGAAAAGGCGCTGCTGAAGGAGGCGTTCGCGACGAGCCAGCCCGGCACCGCCGAGGAGCTCGAGGAGCGGCGCTCGAAGCTGCGCGCGCTGATCAAGCTCGGCAAGGAGCGGGGCTTCCTGACCTACGCCGAGATCAACGACCATCTGCCGGACAACTTCACGGAAACGGAAGCGCTCGAAGGCATCATCGGCACGTTCAACGACATGGGCGTGGCGGTGTACGAGCAGGCGCCCGATGCGGAAACGCTGCTGCTGAACGATAACGCGCCCGCCGCGTCGTCGGACGATGAAGTCGAGGAAGAAGCGGAAGTCGCGCTGTCGACCGTCGATTCCGAATTCGGCCGCACGACCGACCCGGTCCGGATGTACATGCGCGAGATGGGCACCGTCGAGCTGTTGACCCGCGAAGGCGAAATCGAGATCGCGAAGCGGATCGAGGACGGCCTGCGCCACATGGTGATGGCGATCTCCGCGTGCCCGACGACGATCGCGGACATCCTCGCGATGGCCGAGCGCGTGGCGAACGAGGAAATCCGCGTCGACGAGCTGGTCGACGGCCTCATGGATCCGAACGCGCAGGACACGGACACCGACGGTTTCTCCGCGAAGGAAGCGGAAGAGATCGAGAACGAGGACGAGGAAGCGGAAGAAGAGGCGGAAGAAGAGGAAGAGGACGACGACGGCGCGGCGCAAGCCACGGCCAACGCGGCCCAGCTCGACGCGCTGAAGCGCGCTTCGCTCGAGAAGTTCGCGTCGATCAGCGAGTGGTTCGACAAGATGCGCCGTGCGTTCGAGAAGGAGGGCTACAAGTCGAAGTCCTACCTGAAGGCGCAGGAAACCATCCAGAACGAGCTGATGACGATCCGCTTCACCGCGCGTACGGTCGAGCGTCTGTGCGATACGCTGCGCGCGCAGGTGGACGAGGTGCGCCAGGTGGAGCGCCAGATCCTGAACATCGTCGTCGACAAGTGCGGCATGCCGCGTTCGGAGTTCATCACGCGCTTCCCGGGCAGCGAGACCGATCTCGACTGGTCGGAGAAGGTGGTGGCGGAAGGCCATAGCTATGGCCCGATCCTGACGCGCAACATCCCGGCGATCCGCGAACAGCAGCAACGCCTGCTCGATCTGCAGGCGCGCGTCGTGCTGCCGCTGAAGGACCTGAAGGAAACCAACCGCCAGATGGCGGCGGGCGAGCTGAAGGCGCGCCAGGCGAAGCGCGAGATGACCGAGGCGAACTTGCGTCTCGTGATCTCGATCGCGAAGAAGTACACGAACCGCGGCCTGCAGTTCCTCGACCTGATCCAGGAAGGCAACATCGGCCTGATGAAGGCGGTGGACAAGTTCGAATATCGCCGCGGCTACAAGTTCTCGACGTATGCGACGTGGTGGATTCGCCAGGCGATCACGCGTTCGATCGCGGACCAGGCGCGCACGATCCGGATTCCGGTTCACATGATCGAGACGATCAACAAGATGAACCGCATCTCGCGTCAGATCCTGCAGGAGACGGGCCTCGAACCGGATCCGGCGACGCTGGCCGAGAAGATGGAGATGCCGGAAGACAAGATCCGCAAGATCATGAAGATCGCGAAGGAGCCGATCTCGATGGAAACGCCGATCGGTGACGACGACGATTCCCATCTGGGCGACTTCATCGAGGACACCAACACGGTTGCGCCGGCGGATGCGGCGCTGCATGCGAGCATGCGCGACGTCGTGAAGGATGTGCTCGATTCGCTGACGCCGCGCGAGGCGAAGGTGCTGCGGATGCGCTTCGGTATCGAGATGAGCACGGATCACACGCTCGAGGAAG
Source organism: Burkholderia multivorans (assembly GCF_010645215.1). Lineage (GTDB taxonomy): Bacteria > Pseudomonadota > Gammaproteobacteria > Burkholderiales > Burkholderiaceae > Burkholderia > Burkholderia multivorans_A. The sequence goes on from NZ_JAAGNW010000071.1 coordinate 19,281, forward strand.
TCGGCAAGCAGTTCGACGTGACGCGCGAGCGGATTCGCCAGATCGAGGCGAAGGCGCTGCGCAAACTGCGCCATCCGAGCCGTTCGGACAAGCTCAAGTCGTTCCTCGAAGGGAACTGATCGACGCTTGCAGGTTGTATCGCCGCCGCCGGGGATGAAACCCGGCGGCGGTTTTTCCCTCCAGCTGTCTTCCAGTTGTTACAATGCCGGCCCGGCACGCGTCAGCGAACGCCGGAGCGGGGTTGTCGTCTCGCGTTTTTCTCTGCAGGGCCTGTAGCTCAGGGGTTAGAGCAGTCGACTCATAATCGATTGGTCGTGGGTTCGAAACCCACCGGGCCCACCAAGGTTTTTCTGGTAAATCAATTGCTTAGGCGGGCTTGCGTCTTCTCTGGGGAGGTTCCGGGGAGGAAATCGCACGTTCCAGCCTCGCCATCTCCAGTTCGTTTTGCTCCCCGTCGATCCATTTTGAGTAGGTCGTGAGGAACATTTCGACGCTGTGGTCGAGTTGCTTGGCACAGAATACCGGCGTCATGCCGGCCATCAACATGGCGGTCGCGTAACTGTACGGGCACCGGTATCGGGTACCCAAACGCTTCAACATTGGGGCCAAGTAGGTGCGCCGGAACGCGTCCTCGTCTGCCCACTCCGCTCCGTTTCGCGGATCGTAAAAAACTCGATTGCCGATTATCTGCATGTGCGTCCGTTGGCGAT
>NZ_JAAGNW010000071.1:20000-22232 GCF_010645215.1 Burkholderia multivorans
CCGGGAATGAAGCCGTGTGTCACGCGCGTAAGACGTCAGCGTCTTATCCTTCTATCCGCCGGCGGAGAAGCGCCAGCCTCACTCCGTATGCGCGCTACGCTGGAATTTTTCCAGGAGCATGCCCCATCCGTAGATCAATAGCGATTGCAACTCGGCTTCCATGCGGGCATGTTGGTTTTGTCGCGAGGCCATGCTGCAGCGAGAGGTCCTGGAAATAAGTAGGATTCCTTGTTTGTTGAAGATATCAACGTCCGGTCGGCTATTTGCACCAGAGCCATTTTGAGCACCAACAACTTGACCGCGTTAGCGCAACAGAGTCGGTGCGCTCATACCCCAGGTGGAGCGATTCCATCTCTTCATTCAGTTCGCGGCTTCAATATCGCCACTCTTCAGCGTCTCACGCTGCGTCAGCTCGCTGGCGCGCGCCTCCAGGCGCGTAAGCAGCGAGTCGAGCTGCTTTGCTTCCTCGTCGGTCACGCAAGTCATGAATTCAATGTTGTAGCGTAGTCCCGCCGCGTGGGCACGCTGGTAGACAGACAGGCCGGCTTCGGTCAGCGAAAGCGCGACGACCCGCTTGTTCGGCTGGCGCCTCTGGTTTGCGATCAACCCCTTCTTCACAAGCTGTGCCACAGCGCGGCTCGTCACGACTGTGTCAAGCGCTGCAAGCTCGGCCAGGCGTGTGAGGCCCAGCTCGGGGTAACGTCCGACGAAAGCGCTGATGCGCCATTCGCGTCGGCTGATGCCGAGCTCGCGGCGAAACATCAGGCCCACGCCCTGCGTGGCGACGCGCGCGAGGTTGTGGATGCGGTAGATCGGGAATTCTTCGATGTGCGCCGGGTTCTTCAACGCAGGGAGTTCGGCGGGCGGCGCTGCAGAACGAGGAGCGGATTTGGAGCGCGGCACGTGGAGCTTGGAAGAAAACGAGGTGGTTTGCTCCATTATGGCGCGTCGGCACATGCTACAGAACGCGGGAAAACGAGCAGCGCGCGCTGCTGCTTGCACGCCGGTCCGATTGTGCATCCGAACATACGTTTGATTTGGTCAATCGTCGGCGCGCTTCGTAACATCGTCGGCATAGGCTTAACAACGCGCCGCGCGTTCGGCATAAGTATGACTGACATCCGCAACGTTCTTTTCATCATGTGCGACCAGCTGCGCCGCGATCATCTCGGCTGCTATGGCCATCCCTGGCTACGCACGCACAACATAGACGCACTCGCCGCTCGCGGCATGCTTTTCGATAACGCCTTCGTCACTTCGGGCGTATGTGGTCCGTCGCGCATGTCGTTCTATACGGGCCGCACGATGACGAGCCATGGCGCGAACTGGAACCGCGTGCCGCTCTCGATAGGTGAGATCACGCTCGGCGAATATCTGCAGCGCCATGGCCGCTCGCTCGCGCTGGCTGGCAAGACCCACGTGCAAGTGGACGAGGAGGGCATGCGGCGCCTCGAAATCGCGCGCGCGAGTGCGCTCGGCCAGCGGCTCGCCACGGGCTCCTTCCTTGAGCTTGACCGCTACGACGGCCATCACGAGCCTGGTCGCGAAAGCGGCTACCCGGCTTACCTGCGCAGCCATGGCTACGAAAGCGAACGCCCGTGGAGCGACTTCGTGATCAGTGTGGAGGACGACGCAGGCAAGGTCCGGTCCGGTTGGCAGATGCGCCACGCGCGCTGGCCTTCTCGCGTGGCCGAGCCACACTCGGAGACCGCCTACATGACGCAACAGGCAATCCGCTACATCGAACAGCAGGGCGACACGCCGTGGACGCTGCATCTTTCGTATGTGAAGCCGCATTGGCCTTATGTCGCACCACGCCCTTACTGCGACATGTACTCACTCGATCAGTGCCTGCCGCCCGTGCGCCGGCGTACGGAACTCGACAACCCGCACCCCGTGCTCGGCGCGTATCGCCAGCACGAAGAGAGCCTCAACTTCTCGCGCGACGATGTCTCGAACACGGTGCGCCCCGTCTACCAGGGCCTGATCCAGCAGATCGACGATCATCTTGGCGAGTTGTGGGAGACGCTCGAGAATTTCAGCCGATGGAAAGATACGCTGATCGTCTTCACCGCCGATCACGGCGACTTCCTCGGCGACCACTGGCTCGGCGAGAAAGAACTGTTCTATGACACCGTGCAGCGCGTGCCCCTGATCGTCTACGACCCTTCACGAGCCGCAGACGCCACGCGCGGCACGCGCGAAGCGCGCTTCGTTTCGGCCATCGACGTG
>NZ_JAAGNW010000071.1:22242-26210 GCF_010645215.1 Burkholderia multivorans
CCCACCGTGCTCGATGCGCTCGGGTTGCCGAAGTACGACGAGCGGGTCGAAGGCGCCTCGCTGCTGCCGCTCACGCGCGGCGACGCCGCGCAAACCGAAGGCTGGCGTGGCTACGTCGTTTCCGAACTCGACTATAGCTTCCGCGGCGCGCGCCTCGCGCTCGGCCGCCGCCCCGACGAATGCAGGGGCTGGATGGTGCGCGACGAACGCTGGAAATACGTCTACTGGCAAGGCTATCGCCCGCAACTCTTCGATCTCGCCAGCGACCCCGAAGAGTTCGTCGATCTTGGCGCGGATACGAGTTACGAAGCGGTGTGCGTGGGCATGCATGCGAAGCTTGTCGAGTGGCACGGCGGACTCAAGCAGCGCGTAACCGTCGACACGGCGACGGTCGAGGCCAGGACCAACACGCATAAGGACTGGGGGAGTGTTCTTCGGCGAGTGGTAAGCACTCCCCTAAACCCGGCACCGTGCCCTGTGCCGCGATAGTGCCGCAAAACCCGGGGCACCCCGGAGGAGGCATGGCATGCAAGCCACACCGGCGCATCTCGACGAGGACGCCATCTTTCGCAAGATCGCGCGGCGCATCGTGCCGTTCCTATTTATCTGCTACATGGTCAATTTCATCGACCGAGTAAACATCGGCTTCGCAAAGCTGCAGTTCCTGCAGGACCTCAAGCTCGACGACGCCGTGTTCGGCATCGCGGCCGGCATGTTTTTCGTCGGCTTTGTCGTATTCGAAGTGCCGAGCAACCTCCTGCTCGCGCGCATCGGCGTGCGCAAGACTCTCTTGCGCATCATGACGCTCTGGGGTGTATTCACGGTGCTGCTGATGTTCGTGCGCAACGCCAACACGCTCTATGTGCTGCGCTTTCTACTCGGCGCAGCGGAAGCGGGCTTCTTTCCCGGCATCGTGCTGTATCTCACGTACTGGTTCCCCGATAGCCGGCGCGGACGCATTATGAGCCTCTTCGTGATGGCCGTGCCGCTTGCGGGCATTGTTGGAGGGCCGCTGGCGGGTGTAATCATGAGCGACCTGCATAGCGTGTCTGGACTGTCTGGCTGGCAATGGTTATTTCTGATAGAAGGCATTCCCGCAATCATGCTGGGGGTGGTCGCATACTTCTTTCTCGACGATGGTCCAACTGATGCGCGCTGGTTGAGCAGCAACGAGAAGGCGCGCATTGCGACCGTGCTGAGCAGGCAAGGCGCGGCGAACGTACGGATGCACACGCGATTCGCTGACGTGATGTGTGACCCTCGCACTTATCTGATGGCGGCGATCTATTTCACTATCTTCATGGCGCTCAACGCGATTGGATTCTGGATTCCGACGCTGTTGTGCCAAGTTGGTGTGCAGCACGTTAGAGAAATAGGCTGGATGAGCGGTGGAATTTCGATCTGCACGGCCGTTGGAATATTGTTGATCGGACGGCATTCGGATCATCGTATGGAACGACGCTGGCATATCGCATGCAGCGGTTTCGCAGTTGCTGCGAGTCTTCTGCTGCTTCCTTGGGTGGCGCACAGCATTCCATTGACAATCGGATTGTTGATCATCGCGTCGATCGGGATCTTTTCAGCGTTGTCCTTGTTCTGGACAATTCCCCCAACTTATCTGCGCCGCAATGCCGCAGCTGGGGGCATTGCAGCGATCGAGGCAATGGGGGCGAGCGGCGGCGTGGTAAGTCCCTGGCTGGTCGGTACATTGAAGACATCAACCGGCAGCCTCTATATGGGTCTCGGCGTGATCGGCTCGATCCTTGTTGTCGGGATGCTCATACTTTTATGCGTCCATCGCGAAACGTCGAACGACAGAGGAGCCAGTGTCGGTAGGCTGGAAAATGAGTGAGTGTACGTATCCGTGTCCGCCATGAACTCCAATCTGCCCGATCTTTCCCTTCTGGATATGTGGCGCGGTCTTGCGCGCAGGCACTTTTCTTGTTCCGAATACGTCGATGCGTTGTTACGCGCGCGAAATGAGCGGCGTGTGTTGAACTGCTTCATGCCTTTTGAGGACGACGCCTTGCGCGCTGCCGCGCGTGAGCACGATCGAGGCTTGGGATCGGGGCCGCTCGCGGGATTTCCAATTGCGCTGAAAGATAACGTCGACGTCGCGGGTGTACCGACAGCAGCGGGCACGCGGGCTTTGCAAGCTCATGTGCCCGCGGTTCACTCACCCGTTGCCGCACGTCTTTTCGAGGCTGGCGCTCTGTTCGCCGGCAAGACCGCGATGCACGAACTCTCGCTTGGAATCATAAGCAACAACGGCCTATATGGCCCGTGCCGCAACCCATGGAATCCGGCGGCTATGCGTTGCGCCCGTACCTGCGTGCGTCGGTTTGGGACAACCTGCCGCCGCCGGTCGCAGCAGACAGCAACGCGGCGCCCAAGCCGATGGAGCACCATGATCAGGTTGCCGGCTTCATCCTGTATCGCAAGACGGATATGCCGGGCGCCGCGGGCTCGCTCACGCTTCGCGACGTGCATGACTACGCAACCCTCTTCAGCGATGGCGCGTATCTGGGTGGCGTAACTCGGGCGACGATGCCGCATTACCTGGCGGATGGCTTGAGCGTCGTAGCCAACGGCGAGAAATTGACCATCCCCCGTGCGACCTCGGTGCTCGACGTGCTGGTCGAAGGGATGGGGCGCGTGAACTACGGCGACGACCTGGTCGACCGCAAGGGGATCACGGAAGCCGTGTACCTGGACAATGCGGAACTGCGCGGGTGGCAAACGCATTCGATCCCGATGAATCCGGCGTATGTCGCGGCGCTGCAGCCGGTTTGTACCGATCCCCGTCGCCCGGGATTGTTCTTCAAGGCATCGTTCATGCTCGACGAAGTCGGGGATACGTTCCTCGACATGCGCCAATGGATCAAGGGCGTCGTGTGGGTCAACGGACGGAACATCGGCCGTTACTGGAACGTCGGGCCGCAGTTCCGGCTGTTTTGCCCCGCACCGTGGCTCCGCAAGGGCTACAACGAAGTGATCCTCTTCGACCTGCATCAGGTCGATCCGATGCCGATCGACTTGCGGTCCACGCCGACTTGATGCGCGTGTGCTGGCCGGCTTCTCGTCTGGAACAGCCGGCCATGTGCTGCGCCGAGCGGGACCCCGGACCACTTTGCATGCGTGTCGCTCCAGGCACATGGCGACAGGTCCTCTGCGTACAGTCCATCACCGACCCGGAGGCGCCCGAGCCTAACCACCGCCTACTCCTCCGCCGCGACAGGCAAGGTCTCGCGAGCAAGAGCGTCGCCCCGCCTGATGCCGATGGCCGACACCGCGCAGGCCAGCGCGCTCGAACACGCACACACGAGGAATACACGTTGAATGCCCGCCATGCCGGCCTGTCCCGCGGCCGCGACGATGGCGCCGAACACCGCCACGCCCAGCGCGCCGCCGATCTGCCGTACGGTCGTGAAGGTTGCCGAAGCGACGCCGGCGCGTCGGCGCTCGACCGAGGCCAGCAATGCCGCGGTCATGGCCGGAATGGCCAGCCCCAAGCCGAACGGGATGGCGGCCAATGGAATGAGCAGCCGCGCGTAGGGCGTATCGGCGCCGATCCCGTGAAGCGCGGCGTAGGCGAGCGTCGCGATCGCAAAGCCGAGGACCATCGGCAGGCGCGGCCCCGACTTGGCGGCCAGGCGGCTGCCAAGCAGATTGGAGACGGTGACGGTGCCCGTCAGCGGCACGAATGCCAGCCCGGTCTGAATGGTCGAATAGTGTCGAACCGTCTGGAAATAGAAGCTCAGGATGAAGACGAGGCCGTAGTACGCGAAATTGTTGAGAAATCCCGCGCAGGTCGCCGCCGAGAACGACGGCCGGCGAAACAGGTGCAGCGGGAGCATGGGGTTGGGCGTGCGCCGTTCGATCACGATAAAGGCGATGCCCGCCGCGAGCGCCGCCGCCGCTCCCGCCAGCACGGCAGGGCGCCACCAGCCGTTTGCGCCGCCCGCGAT
>NZ_JAAGNW010000071.1:26220-30063 GCF_010645215.1 Burkholderia multivorans
GGAGTTTCCTCGATGAAGCGGGCGAGCCAGATGCCGAGCGCGCAAATGGGCAGATTGACCAGGAAGATGCCGCGCCATCCGGATGCCGCGAGCAGCAGCCCGCCGACCACCGGCCCCGCGGCGACGGCGAGCCCGCCCGCCGCGTTCCAGAGCCCGAGCGCCCGCGCCCGGACGGCTGCATTGCCGGCGCAGGCGTCGTTCAAGAGCGCAAGCGAGTTCGGCACGATGAGCGCTGCCCCAAGGCCCTGGATCGCGCGTGCGGCGATCAGTTCCCCGCTGGATCGGGCGAGGCCGCACATGGCGGACGCGAGGGCGAAGACGACAAAACCGGCAACGAAGACGCGGCGCCCGCCGCTGCGGTCTCCCAGGGCGCCCCCGAACATCAGCAGGGTCGCGAACGCGAGCGTGTAGGCGTCGATCATCCACTGTAGCCCGGCGATCGCGGCGCCGAGGTTGGCGCCGATTTGAACCAGCGCCACATTCACGATAGTGACGTCGAGCTGGATGATCACAAAGCCCAGGCTCGTGGCGGCGATGGTCAACAGTAGGGGCGGGCGGGTCATCATCGGCGCAGTTTAAGAGCCGACGACGGATTGACGTTACACTAAAGGATGAACAATCATGCGTAGCGCGCGCCCTTGGCGCAGCACGCTTCCGGGGGCGCCATGAGTCGTTTCGAACCGAATGTTGCGTTTCCAGCGTCGTTGATCGGCGAGCCCAACCGCGCGCGGATTCTCATGGCGTTGTGCGCGGGCGAGCAGCGGGCCGGTGCGCTTGCCCAGTTCGTGTCGGCGTCGCCGCAGGCCGCCAGCAACCATCTCGCGCGGCTGGTGAGCGGCGGTCTGGTCTGCGTGCGGAGTGACGGGCGGCATCGCTACTATCGGCTGGCGAATGCGGAGGTCGCGCGGGTCCTGGAGCTTCTGGCGGTGCTCGCGCCGCCTTTGCCGGCGCCGCTGCATGGCCGCGTGGACAGGACGCTCCACTATGCACGCACGTGTTACGACCATCTCGCCGGTGCACTGGGCGTGGCGCTTGCCGATGCGATGAGGCGCGAAGGATTCCTGTCCAGGCCGACGGGAAAAGACGATCAACGATACTGGCGGGTCACGCGGCGCGGTTTCGCATGGTTCACCGATCTCGGCGTGGACGCGCATGCGTTGCGCGGGCCGACGGCGCGGATTGCGCGTTGCTGCCTCGATCGTACCGAGCACCGGCATCACCTGGCCGGGCCGCTGGGCGTCGCGATGCTCCGCTGCATGGTCGAGCGTCGCTGGCTCGAGCGCAAAGCGGGCACGCGCGCCGTCAGTCTGACGCTTGAGGGGGCGCGCATGCTGAAGTCCAGTCTGGGCATCGATGCCGACAGCCTGCGCGAGCCCGGACTGCCACGGCCCGGTATCGATGCCTTGCCGCCGGGCTAGCGGCTGCGAGTGAGGTTCGCGCGGTGATCAAGGGCTTGAACCGCTCGCGCTCGGATTCCAGATCCTTGAGCCGATGCTGCCGCCGAATGCGTTGCGCCAGCGAAAGGAACATTGTTCCGAGATGCCGTGGTGGATTCCTCATCTGCTTGCTCCGGCTATTCGGCCTCGCGCGAGTCCGGACGATCCGTTCGTTGGTCGATCGCTTCTTCATCAAGTTCTCCTTTCTTCCCGGATCAAAGAGGATTTGCGGGCCCCATGGCGGCAAGGAGGCTCGAATCAGATCAATTGGCAGTGCGATTGAGTAAAGTGAATTGTCTTGGATAGGGAGGGGTGCGTGATTTTCATTGTTCGGGAAGTCCGTCTACCAAGAAATTCCTGAGCAGATGATTGAATTCAATAGGAAGCCTGATATTCGAGAGTCTTGATTTCGTGGATTCATGATTTTGAATGGCTAGTTTGGAATTCGAACGAAGGTTGAGTCGTCGGATGGCTGGTGCCTTGTGCGGAGACTGGGGCCGCACGGGTAGTGGCGTTACCCGAATCTGAAAGAAGCCGATCTCTTTGTCCGGTAATGGGCCGGTAATTCATGATTGGGCTGCATCAAGCCGGGAGTCTGAATACCATTTCCCAACTTGACCGTTACAAATTCATTAATTTAAAATTACAACACATAAAATTCAAACGGGGAATTCATGAAGAAAATCACCATCGCTACGGTTGTCGGCTCGATGATTCTGGCTGGCTGCGCAACGCCCGGTATGGAAAACCGCGCTGATTCCTACAGCGCGACGGAAGTGAATCAGCGCCAGGAAGTGCGCACGATCGAAATTCTGACCATCCTGCCGGCCCGAGTGCAGGTCAGCAACGAGCAGAACAAGCAAGCCGCGCAATTGACCGGCACGGTTCTCGGCGCGCTCGCAGGGGCGGCCGTCGGCGGTGCGACGGGGCCGGGGGGCTGGGGCCGCACCGGCGCCGGGACGGTCGCGGGGGGCGTGGTCGGGGCCGCGGCCGGCTCGATGGTGAGCGACAAGGTGATGGTCGACGGCGTGCAGATCGCCTATCGCGACGGCAAGAAATCGTTCATCAGCGCACAGGTGGGCCGCGTCTGCGAATTCAAGCCCGGCATGGCGATGATGATCGGCTCGGATACGACGACGCGCGTCCAGCCGAACGCACAATGTCCGGCTCAAGCAACGGAAGCCGCGAAATGAAGCGGGCCGTTTTCCTTTCGCTGCTGATCCCGGCCGCGGTAGCCGCGCAGGGGCAGCCGCCCCAGACGGCCGTCAACATGGATTCGGGTCTCGCGCGCATGCAGCAGCTCGAATCCAATGCGGTAGCCGAACGCGACGCGCAGCAGCGCGCTTACGAAGCCGAGCAGCAACGGCAGCAAAAGGCCGCGGCGGCGGCTCAGCAAAAGCGTGATCGTGCGCAAGCGGCGGTGGCGTCGCAGCGCGATCGTGAGCGTCGTGATGCGGTCGGCCGGCAACGCAGCATCGAAGATCAGGATCGTGCTTACGAGAATCGCTACAAGGAACTGCGTCTGAAGCAGCTCGAAACGCAGGTGAATCGCGAGAACGACAAGATCAACGCAGATCTGGCGCGCTCGAAAGCCGAAACCGACTCGGTGCAATCGAAGGCCGAGGCCACGCGAAACGTGAGCAAGGGCGTTCAGAAGAACCTTCAGGACGCCAACCGCCACTGGTGGGAAAAATAAGCTTCAGCGATGGTCGGCGGGGCGCGCGGGAGTTTGGACGGCGCGCCCCGTCGCGGCACCTGCCGTCATTTGATGCGCCGGGTTGCGCTCGCGGTTCGACATGCGCGCGGCAAAGGTCCGTGCCTACGAGGATTCCCATGCATACCGTTCTGAAGCTTGTCCTGTTGCCGGCCCTGGCGGCGCCGCTCTCATGCTACGCCGAGGGGAATCGTTACTCGCCGCAGTTCGACGCCTGCATGGCACGCACGAGCATGGAAAACAGCTACCCGTGCTACGAAAAGGAAATCGCGTTCCAGAAGCGCCGGCTGAATGCGGCCTACGGCAAGCTCGTCAAGCGGAAGAGCCCGGAGGACGTCGCCGTCCTGAATGCCGTGCAAAAAGACTGGATCAAGTGGCGCGACGGCAACTACAACTTCTTGACCGATCACGTGGCGGGAAGCGGCATCACGGTTCAGGTGGTCAGCTCGGATTTCATGCTCGACAGCATCGTCAATCAAGCGAACCTGCTGGAAAGCATCAATTCGATGGAGGGCGGTGATTGACGGCCTGACGCCCGCTGCGGCTCAGATGCCTATCCGCCGGGCGTCGACGAAGCGGCGAGAACGGCACGGATGCTAGGCGGTCAGATCTTTTTCTACCCGAACGCCCGTATCTCCCGCACCGGCTCCATCACCGACACCGCGGCCCGTATCTCCCCCGGCATGAGCACAT
>NZ_JAAGNW010000072.1:0-12836 GCF_010645215.1 Burkholderia multivorans
TGAAGGCCGCCGTGCGCGCGCTGCGCCTGCATCACCCGGCCGCGCTCGTGGTCGCCGTACCGGTCGCGCCGGCGGGCGCCGCGCATGAATTCGACGCCGACCCGATCGACGCATTCCTGTGCCTGCGCATCCCGCCGTTCTTCTTCAGCGTCGGCCAGGCCTACCGGGACTTTCGCGCGGTGGGCGACGAGACCGTGCTCGCGTGCGTCGCCGAGGCGCGCCGCGGCGTGCACTGAGCGCGGCGTTCAGCGCCGCGCGCCGCGCGGCCGCGCCAATGCGCGGGCCGCCAGCGGGGTCGACATCACGATCGAGGTGCGCGTCTCGCCATACGGATTGAGCCGGGCCAGCAGTTGCTCCAGATCCCCGACGCCGAGCGCGACGACCTGTATCAGGTAGGAATCCGCGCCGGTCACATGATGGCAGGCGAGCACCTGCGGAATCGTGTCGAGCAGCTTCAGGAATTTCGCCTTGGCGGGCTGCGGCACCGTGATGCCGATCAGCGCGGCCACGGGATAGCCGGCGGCGGCGGGATTCACGCGCGCCGCATAGCCCTCGATCACGCCCGTCTCCTCCAGGCGCCGCACGCGTTCCGTCACGGCCGGCACCGACAGCCCGACGCGACGCGCCAGCTCGGTATAGGTGGCGCGGCCGTGTTGCTGGAGCACGCCCAGCAGTTGCCAGTCGATATCGTCCATATCCGCTTGAAGATTTAAGGCGATCTGCACATCCTGCCTTAAAAATCGCCTTCCACCAAGCCGCGCCGCCGCCTACGATGGCATCCGTCGAACCGGCCTCACGCCGGACGGGAGAGGAATCAAGTGGTCTTCGTCAACGCACTCGTGATCGGTTTTTGCATCGCCGCGCCGGTCGGCCCGATCGGCATGCTGTGCATCCAGCGCAGCCTGAACCACGGCTTTCGCACGGGCTTCGCGACCGGCCTCGGCGCGGCCTGCGCGGACGCGCTCTATGGGCTGCTCGGCGCGCTCGGCGTCGCGGGCGTCGCGACCGCGCTGCCGATGCTGACCATCGCGCTGAAGCTCGCGGGCGGCCTGTTCCTGGTCGGCATCGCCGTGGCGATCGCCCGCGCGACGCCTGCCGCCGATGCGCGCGAGACCCGCGCGCCGCCTGCTGCGCGCGCGTTCGCGACCACCTTTGCGCTGACCTTGTCGAATCCGATGACGATCGTATCGTTCGTCGCGATCTTCGCGGCGCTCGGCCCGCTGCCGGGCGCGCGCGAGGCGTCCGCGTGGCGCGCGATCGTACCGCTCGTCGGCGGCGTGTTCGCGGGCTCGGCCGCCTGGTGGCTGTGTCTGAGCGGCGCGAGCGCCGCGCTGCGCACCCGCGCGAGTGCGGGCCTCGTGCGCGGCGTATCGCTCGCGGCCGCCGGCGTGATCGCGCTGCTGGGCGTCGCGCAATGCGCGGCCGCGCTGCACGGCCTGCTGCTGGCCGTCTGAGCGCAGCGGCCCGCCGCGCCGGCCGTTAACCGCGCCCGCCGCTCGACGCAGGCTGCGGCGCGCCCCGCGCCGCGCCGTCGCGCGCCTGTGCGCGGTCCACGCGCGTCAGCAGCCAGGTGGCGATGCGATCGAGCGCCGTGCACATCACGAGATAGATCAACCCGACGAACAGGAAGATCTGCGCGGGATAGACCATCAGCCGGTTGTTGATCTGCGTCGCGATGAACGACAGCTCCGGCACGCCGACGATATAGGCCAGCGACGTATCCTTGACGAGCGACACCCATTGATTGACGAACGACGGCGTCATGATCCGCGCCGCCTGCGGCAGCAGCACGTACCGCAGCGTCTGCCAGCGCGTGAGGCCGAGCGACAGGCCCGCCTGCCATTGGCCCGCGCCCGCCGCGAGGATGCCCGCATGCACCGAGTGCGCGAGATAGGCGCCGCTCACGAGCGACAGCGCGCACACCACGGCCGCGAGCCCGGGCACGTCGACGTGCAGCAGCACCGGCAGCAGGAAGTAGGTCCAGAAAATCAGCATCAGCACCGGGATGCCGCGGAAGAAGCCGATCACGACGAGCAGCAGCGCGCGCCAGGGGCCGCGCGCGAGCGCGAGCGCGACGCCGCCCAGCACGCCGAGCAGCGCGGACGCGAGCGCGGAGATGACCGCCAGCACGAGCGACAACGCGGCGCCGCCGAGCGGGCCGTCCGGGAATGCGCCGACGAGCAGGCGCGGCAGGTTGTCGACGAACAGGGAGAGATCCATCGTCAGCGCCCCGCGAACGGTTGATCGCGCCGGTGCGCGCTCCAGTGCGCGACGGCCTCGACGGCCGCGATCGCGACGATGTAGAACACGGTCGCGACGCCGAACGAGGCGAAGGTCCGGAACGTCTCGGTCTCGACCTGGCGCGATGCGTACGACAGCTCGGCGACGCCGATCGCCATCGTCAGCGACGAGTTCTTGATCAGGTTCATGTATTGCCCGAACAGCGGCGGCAACGCGATGCGCACCGCCTGCGGCAGCACGACGTGGCGGAACGCCTGCAGCGGCGTGAGACCGAGCGCGGCGGCCGCGTGATGCTGCCCGGCGGGCACGCCGCGCAGGCCGGCCTGGAATTCCTCGGCGACGAACGCGCTCGTATAGGCGCTGAGCCCGACCCAGCCCGCGACGAACTCGAACGACGGCCAATGCACGGTGAAACCGGCCAGGCTCAGCGCATGACGCGTGTTGAGCCAGCCCATCACGGCCTCGGGCAGCAGCGCGGCGACGCCGAAATACCAGAACAGCAGCTGCACGATCAGCGGCGAATTGCGGAACGCGACGATATACGCGCCCGCCGCGCGGCGCAGCCAGCCCGCGCGCGCATGCCGCGCGATCGCGAGCCCGAAGCCCGCGAGCGTCGCCGCGACGGCCGCGGCGGCCGACAGGCCCAGCGTGAGCAGGAAGCCCTGCCACAACCACATCAGATACTTCGGCGCCAGCCAGCTTTCCATGTCGATTCCGCCGCCGGACGGCGGCGCTGTTCCGTGAGTCGTGTGAAACGCCGCGCGCCCGGATCCGGACGCGCGGCAGCGGCGCGACGTCGTGCGTCGCGCCGCACGGCGATGGCAGCCGGATCAGGCCTTGTCGCCGATCTTGAAGATGCGCGTGAGCGGCGTCTTGGTGGTCGGACCGAACCAGGCGTTGTAGATCTGGTTCGCGCGGCCGCTGGTTTCCAGGCCCTTGAGCGTATCGTTGACGAACGCAACGAGGCGGGTCTCGCCCTTCGGCACGCCGACGCCCATGTAGTCGTTCGAGATCGTGAATGCCGGGACTTCGTAGTTCTGCTTGTCCGGCACGTTGGCGAGCAGGCCGATCAGCTTCGGGCCGTCCTGCGTGATCGCCTGCACGTTGCCCGCGCGCAGCGCGGCGAACGCGAACGGCGTGTCGTCGTAGGCGACGATGGTCGCCTGCGGATATTTCTCGCGCAGCGTGGTTTCGTTGGTGGTGCCCTTGTCCGCGCCGATCCGCAGGCTGTTCAGCTGGTCGGCCGATTTCAGCACGCCCTTCTTGGCGAGAAACTGCTGGCCCGAGGCGAAATACGGGATGCTGAAGTCGATCTGCTTCGCGCGCTCGTCGGTGATCGTGAAGTTCGCGAGCACGAGGTCGACCTTGCCCGAGGTCAGGAACGGAATGCGGTTCGCGGGGTTGGTCGGCTGCAGTTGCAGCTTCACGCCGAGCTTGTCGGCCAGCGCCTTCGCGTAGTCGACGTCGAGCCCGACGACGTGATTCGATTTCGCGTCGACATAGCCGAACGGCGGATTGCTGTCGAAGGTGGCGACGCGCAGCACGCCCGCCTTCTTGATGTCGTCGAGGCGGTCCGCGTGTGCGGCGACGCCGGAGGAAATGAGCGCGGCCCCGAGGAGCCAGGTAGCGAGAGTGTGGATTTTCATGAGCACGGCCTGCTTGTTATGTCGGCCGCCGCGGATCGCGCGACGGCCGGTTCGACGGAAGGCTCGCGGCGGGTAAGGCCGCGAAGCCGCTAACGTACCAGCGCGGCGCGCCGATCCGAACCAACAAATCGTGCTTTGCTCAGGCATTTTGGTTATGACGCGACGCTCGCTCACGGAAACGTGAAGGTGAATTCCGCCGCGCCGCCCGCATAGCCCGGCTTGAGTTCGCCGTCGGCGCCCGTGCGGAGGTACTGCGCGCGCAGCGGCATCTCGGCGGTCTCGCCGATGCGCCGCATCGGATAGCGCCGCGCGACGCCGGGCTCGTCATAGGCGATGCGCTCGCCCGTCAGCCCGTTGGTCATCACGATGTTGAAGCCGCGCGCGAGCGCCTGCCCGCCCGGCGCGCTCAGCTGCAGCAGCGTCTTGTCCGGATTCGCCTGCGCCGCCTTGTCGCGGAAACTGATGGTCGGCTTCGCCGCGGCCGCGCAGCGGTTCAGCACGATGCTGAAATTGACGGGCTGCGACGTGGCGTTGACGCTGCCGAACTGGCTCAGCGCGAAGTGGCCGAGATTGACCGGCACAGTGAGGTTCGACTGGACTTCGCAGGTATTCGGTATCTCGATCGGCCCGCCGCCGCCGATCGTCAGGTTCTCGACCCCGGTATATCTGATCGACTGATTGCATCGCTCCGGCGGAATCATGAAACCCGGCACCGGCACCGTCTTGCCCGGCACGGCCTCGCCTTTCGGCAGGTCGATGGCATGCAGTTCGACGACGGGGCTGCCGAGCAGATCGGTCACGACGAGCTTGCCCTCCGGCAATTGCGAGGCCGGTTTCTCCAGAATCAGGTATTGCCGCAAGATCGCCATGCCGGTGTTCGTGTCCTGCGGCCTGCCGCCCATCAGGCCTTCCGTCGCGATCGTCAGCGGGTCCGAGGTCTGCGTGAGCGTGCGCTCGATCCCGTCTCTGCCCACGCCCACCCACTTGAAGCCGATCCCGTCCACATTCGTTTTCGCGATGCCGTTCCGGATGTAGACGTAAGGCAGCCAACGCCCCGCGTACACGAGTTCGTGCTCGTTTGGCATCGGGAAACCATAGCGAAAACCGATGAACAACGAGATCGTCCGCTGGTACAGGATCGCGCCGACGGGCGTGGACTGGGTGAGCGGCGTGACCAGGCGCCAGGGCGACCCTTCGGTGTTGCCGAACTTGCATTGGTTTGCCGTCGGTCCGGTATGAACCGGTTGCGCGCCGCCCGTGGGGCAGACGCCGGCGAACGTCAGCCAGCCGAGCAGGAACGCGCGCAGGCGTGGCGAAATCGTCATATCGTTGTCTCCAGTCGCGGCGACGACGCGCACGGCGCGCCGCCGCCCGTGTATTACTCGATCACGCCGAGATTGAGGCCGGCGAGCTGCTGCTGCGCAGCTTCACCCGAGGTATGGCTGTAGCGGAACGTGCCGCGATTGATGCCGACGAGGCCGCCGTACGTCTGCCGCCAGTACCCCACGCTCGATCCGTTGACGCGCCCGCTCGCGGCCGACCGTTCGACCAGCCCCATGTTCATGCCGACGAGGCCGCCCAGGGTGGCCACGCACCCGCCGCCGACCGCGCCGGACGCGGAGGCGTCGCGTACGATTCCGAGGTTGTCGCCGATCAGGCCGCCGACCGTACTCGACTGGCCGCCCGTCACGCTGCCCGTCGCCGATGCGCTCGCGATCACGCCCGAGGTCGCGTTGTAGCCGGCGAAACCGCCGACGGAAGACGAAGCGCCCGCCGCCACCTCACCGCTCGCATCGACGCCGGCAAGCGTGGCCGCGTTGTAGCCCGCGAAGCCGCCGACCCTGCCGCCGCCGCCGCTCGTCTTGCCCCGCGCGACGGCGTGCGTGATCTCACCGCCGAGGTGACTGCCGACGAAACCGCCCGTGTTGCCCTGCCCGCCCGTCACCACGCCGTGCGCCTCCGCCATGTCGATCAGCGAATCGTGGCCCTGGTTGATGCCGACGAAGCCGCCCAGCGCCCCCGTCCCCGTGTTCGAGGCCGCACCGAGCGCCCTGCTGCCGCGGATCTCGCCCTGATTCAAGCCAACGAAGCCGCCGCTCGCCTGCGCTGAACCGCCGTCGACGATCCCCCACGCTTCCGAGCGCGCAATCGCTCCGCTGTTGAAACCGGCGAGTCCGCCCACGGTGCCGCCCGATCCGCCGGCCGTGCGGCCCGACGCGGTACCGCGCGTGATCGTACCGCTCTGGTTCGCACCGACGAGGCCACCGACGTTGACGCCCGACAGGTTCTTGCCCGAGGTCGACCCGAGGCTGACGGCGTCGCTGATCTCGCCCTGCCGGTTGATGCCGACGAGGCCGCCGATCGACGCAAGATTCGAAGCGCCGCCGGATACCGTCGCGTTGCTCGTGCCGCCCGCGATCACGCCGCGCGACAACGCCGCATCGTTTTCGCCGACCAGCCCGCCGACCGCATACGACAGGTTGTTGCCTGTCACGGTCCCGGCGAACGAGGCCTGTTCGATCGTCCCGCGGTTGACGCCGATCAGTCCGCCCAGCGCGTTGTTCCGGTTCGCCCCACCCTTGACATCCGAGCCGGTCACCGTGACATTCGCCACGCTGCCGCGGTTCTCGCCCGCCAGTGCGCCGATCGACACCGGCCCGACGCCCGCGCCGCTGCTGACCACCATCCCTTGCAGCTTGAGGTTGGCGATGCGGCCGGTATTCAGCCCGAACAAGCCGGCATAGGGATCGCCGCTCATGATCGACAGCCTGCCGATGGTGTTGCCGAGCCCGTCGAACGTGCCGGAAAACGCCGTGCCCGAGCCGATCGTGCGGAAGGTAGTGTAGTAGTAAGGACCGCCGATATCGTTGCCGAGCACGAACAGTCCACCGAGATTCGCGTTGACCGCCTGCAACTGCGTGAGATTCTGGATCACCGTATAGCGGAAGCCGTTCGACTCGAAGCCCGGATTCGCGCCCGACAGCGTGACGGCCGCGCCGTTCCCGATCGAATGGGCTCCGCCGTAGTTCAGCGTGACGCGCCCGTTCGCGCCCGTGACGGCGACCGGCGCGGCGATCCGGACGTCCTGCGCCGCGCCGAAGCTCAGCGCGCCGCCTGCGCCCGAACTGCGCAGCGCGCCGTTGACGGCGATACTGCCCGCGCGACTCGCGAGCGACAGCCGATTGCCGCTCGCCCACGCGACCGGCCCTTCCACCGACAACCCGCCGCGTTCCGCCACGAGTTCGATATCGGTGGTCGCGAGGTTGCGCGACAAGGTGTCCGCGACGATCGTGCCCGACTGGTTCGCGCCCGGCTTGACCGCCAAGTCGGTGGCCGCGATGCGCCACACGCCGCCGCGTCCGTTGGTCGCGCGCGTATCGGCCATCGCGCCGAGCGCCACCTGCACGTCCGCGCCGCGCGTGACGATCGTGCCGCCGTCGCCCGGCGTCGACGCGCTCGCGTTGAGCACGCCGGCGACGTTGACGGCGCCGCGCTCGCCGCCGTCGAGCGTGATCCGGCCGGCGGTGTTGCGCAGCGTGCGGGCTTCGAGGCTGCCCTGATTGTTGACCACGGCAGCCGCGAGATCCGACGCCGTCTTCGCACTCATCAATACCTGCCCGCCGTCGGCCTTCAGCAATTGCGCGTTGCTCGCGAGCGCCTCGACCGCGCCCTGGTCGATCTGCATGCTCAGCAGCCTGCCGCCGTCGAAATTGAGCGTGATATCGCTGCCCGCGCCCAGCGCGACCGTGCCCAGCTGCGCCTGCACGACGCCACGATTGAACACCTTGGCGCCCAACAGCGCGATGGCGCCGCCTTCGCCCGCGATCAGATCGCCGTCGTTCACGATGCTCGTCGGCGCGGAGCCGGAAAAGCGGTAGCGCCCCGCCTCGAAGTCCTCGTTCTTGATATCGAGCGTCGTCGCAACCAGCCCGCCGACGTTGACGCGCGCGCCTCTGCCGAACAGCACGCCGTTCGGATTGACGAGAAACACGCGGCCGGACGCGTCGATCCTGTCGTGGATCCGGCTCGCATCGTTCCCGACCACGCGATTGAGCGCGACCGACGCGGCGGACGGCTGATTGAACGTCACGCGCTGCCCCGCGTCGACGCCGAACGAAGTCCATTCGGTCAAGAGCTTGTCGCTGTGCTGGTTGATCGACATTTGCCGGCCGTCGTCATAGCGCAGCACGTCGGCCTTGCCGGACACGATCTTCTCGCCTGCCGGCAGCGCATGCGCTACCGTGACCGCGCCGCCCGCGAGCGCCACTGCCGCGAGCGCCCCGCGCAGGCCCGCGCGCGACTTGCCGCGCCGCCGCGTCCGTTCGCCCACCGCCTGCCAGATCCCCTGGGTACGATTCCATACCAACGCATAGGTCGTATTCACGATCATTCTTCCTCTTCTTGGGTTGTCGAAGCCCTGCCAACACCCGGACAGGACGGGCCCTGCAAACGGCGACGCCAGGCTTCCCCCCGCGCCGCCGCACGGATCACGGCGGTTCGAGCCGCCCGCGGTACTCGCGCTGCGTGCCGTCGTCGCCGACCGCGTCGAACAGGAGCTCGCCATCTTCCGGACCCGCGCGCTCGTCGAGCGGCAGATCCGCACGCGCGAACGGCGCGATGTCGAGCGCTCCGCCCGCCAGCGCGAGCGGCGCGCCGCGCCACGACACGCGCGTCAGGGTCACGTAGTACGGCGTCGGGTTGAACGCGCTCAACCGCGCGCGCGCCTGCGCGTCGCGCGTCCAGCGCAGACGGCCGGGCGCCTCGTCCGGCGCGCCGTCGAGATGAGGCGGCCGGTACAGCAGCTTCATCCGCAGCCGGTACACGATGCGCAGCATGTGGTCGCTCGACGCGCCGGCCGGCGGGATTTCGAGCAGGTTGATCCAGAAGCGCGACTCGCGGTCCTGCGCGAGCGCGTCGCCGCTCGACTGCACGCGCAGCGCGAGCGACTGGTGCGGCTCGACGCGCGCGACGGGCGGCACGACCATGAACGGGGCGCGCAACACGCTCGGATCGACGTCGGCCCGGCCGTCGTCGATCCACGTCTGGACGAGGATCGGTGCGTCGCCGAGATTGCGCGTGGCGACCGTCAGCCGCGAGCCGTCGCCCGGATAGATGAAGCGCGTGCCGACCACGGCCAGCGCCGCGCCGGCGCCGGGCGCGAGACAGGCGGCCAGCAGCGCGACCGACGCGCGCATGACCCCGCCGCGGCGACAGGCGCGCCGGCGGACAAGCGCGGCAGGAACACCCACGCACCGCCTCATGGCGCGCGCACGTCGACGAGGCCCGCCGTGGGCGCATCGGCCGCACCCGGCGCGCCGATCACCCGACAGACGCGCGTGAGCACCACATAAGCGCGCGACGCGCGCTGTTCGACGGGCACCGCGTAATCAAGCTCGCATTGCTGGCCCGGCCCGCGCCCCCACTCGACGCGGATCCGGCCCGCCTCGTCGGGGCTGCGCACGAACAGCCGGCTGCCCTGCCCGACCCCGCCCAGCACCGCGCCCGTGCGCGCATCGACGGCCTGCGCCGCGAACGGCAGCGGACGCCCTGCCTCGGTCTGCGCGTCGATCAGCAGCGAGCGCGCCTTCAGCGTGTCGAAACCCAGCATCACGACCGCCCCCGCGCGCGGGGCGACGGTGCGGGACGAGGTTTTCAGCTCGATATCGTCGGGCAGCTGCTTCGGATCGAGGTCGATCCGGTTGAGCTGATACGGAACGAGGCTCGGCACGACCGCATAGCCGAAGCGGTTCACGCGGGCGTCGGTGTTGGCGACGGTCGCGCCCTGCGCATGCGGCGCGCGCACGATGCCCACGGTGTCGCCGATCATCGGCCCGGCCGTCACGCCGCCCGAGTGCAGCACGAGGCCGCCGGTGGCCATCGCCGACATCTGCTGATAGCCCTGCCCGATGCCGACGTTCGCGTTGACGCTGGCGACCGGCAGGCGATAGCCGACGCCGAGGCTGCCCGACGGCGCGCGTCGGGCGCCGTCGTAGTTCGCCGAGGCCGTCAACGACCCGTCGCCGCGTTCGCCGAAGCGGCTCGACAGGCTCGTCGTGGCGCTGACCCCGGTATCGCTGTCGTGCGACACGAGCGTCGTCAGGGTGGGCGCACGCCGCGCGTTGCGACCGAGCGGGATCGACAGATTCAGGCTCGCGAGCGTGCTGTTCGCGCCGCGCCCGTAGGACGGCACGCCCGGCGCGGCGCTGTGCACGCGCTGCACCGACGCCGTCATCGTCATGTCCCGCCACTGCGTGCTGTAGTTGAGCGAGAAGCTCAGGGTCCGGCCGCCGCCCGCCCAGTAGCTGATCGCCGAGCCGTTCAGGTTCACGCTGCCCGCGCGGCCCAGCTGCTGGCTGACATTGACGTCGACGCGGTTGCGCAGCCGGGCGAAGCGATCGATCGGCTGCTCCGCCGCGCTGCTGCCGTTCAGCGCCAGCGCATCGCGCAGGCTCAGATAGCCCT
This sequence comes from Burkholderia multivorans, assembly GCF_010645215.1. Classification (GTDB taxonomy): domain Bacteria; phylum Pseudomonadota; class Gammaproteobacteria; order Burkholderiales; family Burkholderiaceae; genus Burkholderia; species Burkholderia multivorans_A. The sequence goes on from NZ_JAAGNW010000072.1 coordinate 10,350, forward strand.
TGGTCGAATAGCGATAGGCGAGCAGCGAGAAGTTCGTGCCGCTGTTCGGCAGATTGCGGCTGTACGACAGGCGGATGCTGGAGCCGTTCATCGCCTCGCGGCCCGCGGGCCGCGCGCGCGAGAGCGTCACGTCGAGCGCCAGCCCGCCCAGCGCCGTGTTCAGCGCCACGCCCATCAGCGCCGACTGGTAGCGGTTCGCGAACGCGCCGCCGCCATACGAGGTCAGGAGGTTGCTGACGCCGTGCTGAAGCGTGAACTGGCCGATGTATTGCTGGCCGACGCTGGCGCCGTAGTCGATCGCCTGCCCGGCCGTCGCGCTGAAGCGCGTGACGCCGGGCCGCAGCGAGCTGGCGGTGGTCGCGAACGGCACGACGAAGCTGCGGGTCTCGCCGTTGGCCTCGGTCACCGTCACGGTCAGGTCGCCGCCGTAGCTCATGGTGCGCAGGTCGTCGATCTCGAACGGCCCCGGCGCGACCGTGGTCTCGTGCACGATATAGCCGCGCTGGCGGATCGACACGCGCGCGTTCGTCTGCGCGACGCCGCGCACCACGGGCGCGTAATAGCGCTGCGAATCGGGCAGCATGCGGTCGTCGCTCGCGATCTGCACGCCGCGGAACGAAATCGCGTCGAACAGTTCGCCGCTCGTCGAGCTTTCGCCTGCGAGCACCTGCGCGCGCCACGGGGTCACGTCGGTCTGCGCGTAGATGTAGCCGCGCTGGTAGTTCACGCCGCGCTGCTGTGTCCAGGTGAAGTTGCCGCTGTGGCGCAGACGCAGCGGCCCCAGGTTCGCGCCCATCGTCAAGCCGGTGTAGAACTGCGAGAACTCGGTGCCCGCGTTGCGCGTCGTGAAGACGTTCGCGTTGTAGTTGGCCACCACGGCCGGCACCCCGTCGGTCCACTGCGAGGGGTCGACATAGGTGCTCGCGCTCGCCAGCCGCATGTAGAACTGCGGCACCGTCAGGTACAGCCTCTGCTCCGCCTGATCGAACGCAAACGCCGCCCCCGGCACGTAGCGCGCGGGATGCGCGCACACCTGCCCGTCCGGCAGCGGCTCGGACGGCGAGTCGCGCTCCTGGCCGCGCTCGCTGCGCGCGAGATCGACGCCGGCGCGCTGCAGCAGCGCACGGTCGTAGCACGGGAGCACGCTGCCGTCGTCGGCGCGCCGGAACGTGATGTTCTCGACGCCGCGCCATTGCCCGTTGACGATCAGGTCCACGCGGTACTCGCCCGGCATGACGACGTTCGGCCGCGAGAACATGCTCGTGTCGAGCGGCGCGTTGCCCGGGCCGCTCATCAGCAATGATTGATCGAACTGCACGGGATCGGCCGGGGCGGAGCCGGCCGGCGCAGCTTCGACCGGCATGGCGTCGGAAGGCACGGCGCCCGTGTGCACGGCGCCCGTATGCACGGCGCCCACATCCACGCCGGACGGTTCGAGCGTGACCGCGCCGGCTGCGCCGTATCGGTCGTCGGCGACGGCGGCGGCGCTCATCGCCGTCATGGCGACGGGCGCGCACACCGAGGCGATCGCGCGCAGACGAAGGCCGCCCGGCATTCGTCGCGCCGTCATACCGCGAACGCGCGAGGGAGTTGATCCAGCAGAACGCCGCATACTGAGTTCGATTTAATTTAGCATGACGAAGCAAACGAATGACGTGCCGCCGCGGCTCCGACACGCTAGACCATGCCTCTGGCTGATGCGTGAACTGGTTAGTTGGCCAGTTTCTTGGTTATCGTGCTGCGGCCGCCGTAGTCGTCGATCACCATGTAGCGAACCGTGGTCGGACGTTTGGACGGCGAGGTCACGCCGGTGAAGCGAAAACGCGCGCTGCCGAACGGCGGCACCATACCGCCTCCGGCCGAAATGAAATGCCCCCCGGGATCGCTCTCGACGCGCCCGAACGACACGTAGTACGGCGTCGGATTGCTGACCTCCAGCGCGAGATCCGGCCCGGTGTCGGGCGCAGCTTGCGCGAGCGCCTTCCAGACCAGCTGCTCGGGTGCGAGATCGATGCCCTCCGCGAGGGCCGCCGGCCGGTAGAACAGCTTGATGCGGGTGCGAAAGCCGAACCGCAGATGGTGATCCGCGTCCTCGCGCGCAACGGGCGCCTCGAGCACGTTGAGCCAGTAGAGCGATTCGCGATCGGCGGGCAGCGGCTCGTTCAGCGAGGTGATGCGCAATACGGCGCTGCGGCCCGGCTCGACGCGCATCAGCGACGGCGCGACGACGAACGGCGTGCGCATCTGTTCCGGCGGCACTTCGACACGCCCGTCGTCGATCCAGGTCTGCGCGAGGACCGGCTGATGCTCGACGTTGTCGAGCCGGATCGTGACGTCCCGCGTGTGCTCCGGAAAGACCACGCGGGTGCCGTTCAGCACGAGCGCCGCCTGCGCCGGGCCGGCGCAGGCGGCCCATGCCACGACGCAGGCGGCCGCCGCGCGATGAACAAGGCGAAGGGACAAGGTCATGGCATGGGACATGCTGGC